>CAYVMA010000076.1:0-24164 GCA_964452455.1 uncultured Fervidobacterium sp.
GTATACAAAAAAGCGATGATGAGTGTAGCACACAAGTTGCTAAGGACAATATTTGCTATGATGAAAAAGCGAGAGAAATTCCATATTGATCATACATTTTCGCCTTCTACTCAAAATTTAATTTTACATAGTTGACTCCTATGTGTTTTAATAAAAAAGCCTTAGAACCCACTGATATTATACCACATAACCGAATTAGTGACAATTTTCACCAACGTAACAATCAAGGATATCATTTTTCACATTTAGACTATTTTCACTTCATACGGTTTCAAACTGATTCCTTCAAACGATTCGTTATGTCCTGCGATGTTTGCGTAAACCCTGAACCCGTTATTTCCATCCGTTACTGTGTAAGCAACAACAAATGTGTTGTGCGTTACGTGTTCTACCCACGCGTTTGTGAGCCACTCGTTTTCTTTTCTGAACTTCGTCCATACCATGACTTCTCTGAACAAGCTACCTTCTCTGTTGAGTTGTTCTTCAACAGACACGCCTGTGAATGCTCTGTTAAATCTAACTGCCTTCCAGAACGTCTGACCTTCTCCAGATAGTGATGCATACCACGGGAATGGTTCTATAACATCTTCTGTGAATGTGGAATCGTAAACCCCCTTCATGCCGAGCTCATCACCGTAATAAATAAACGGCACACCAGGTGTTGTCATGAGTAAGCCGAAGAAGACTTTTCTTTGTTCCTCTTGTTGAATGAGGCTTGCAAGTCTGTGCATATCGTGGTTTCCGGTGAAGTTGCTTGGTAGGTAAGGCTTTTTGGTGAGCGTTCTTTGGAAACAGTCAACGATTTTGTAAACTGCTCCATGTTGCATGGACTCTCTAATGGCTTCTGTGAAATAGAAGTTGAACGAACAGCCAATTGTCTTTGCATATCTGTCGACTATCTCTGGGTCGTCCCAGACCTCTGTAACGGCGAATACATCTGTGCCTTTTACTTGTTTTGCTTTGTCCATAACAAGCTTCCAATATTCGACGTTTTTGTCGTGGTCGTATCGGAACCTACCTTCTTTAATATCGTAATCGTATATGTGCTTTGCTGCATCGAATCTGAACCCATCAACGCCTTGTTTGAGCCAAAATTCAACGATTTCAAGTGATTTTTGGACAACTTCTGGATTTTCATAGTTCAAATCAGGCGAAGAGCCTCCGAATACTCCATAATACCACTTTCCATTTCTGTTGTGCCAAAGTAATTCTTCGTCCCAGTGCCTCTTTTCGTTTAGATTAAAGTGTGGCTGAGCCCAGAGGAAATAGTCTACGTATGGTTTCTCACCGTTCATCGCTGCTTTAAACCAAGGATGTCTGTCTGAGACGTGATTGAGTGGAAGGTCAATGACGACCTTTATGCCTTTTTCATGGAGCGTATCAACCATCGCTTTGAAATCTGAAAGTGAGCCGAAAGAAGAGTTCGTGTCAAAATAGTCAATAATATCGTATCCATGATAACTTGGTGATTTGAAATGTGGTGTGAGCCAAACAAGGTCAACACCGAGCATCTTTAAATAGTCTGCTTTCTGAGCTATACCTTTGAAATCACCAATCCCATCATCGTTTGAATCTGCAAAGGATCTAACAAATATCTCGTAGCCAATCATCTACCTTCCCTCCAATTTGAATATTGAACGCATTTTTGAAATTATTGTCCCATAAGCTTTTTAACTATTGCTTTGAAATGGTCTCCGCGTTCTTCGAAGTTTTTATACGCATCGTAACTTGCACCAGCTGGTCCCAAGAGCACGTAATCGCCTTCTCCTGCCATTTTTGATATTTCAATAACGGCTTCTTCGATATCTTTGTATCTTTTGTAATTAATCTCTCGTTCTTTCAAATATTGTTCAATCTGGTCCGCGATAGGTCCGACTATAGCAACGTGTTTGCACTTTTTCTTTATCTCATCTGCCAATTTTGTGTAATCTTCGTTTTTGCCCTTTCCTGCGATTATCAAGAAAAGATTCCCGTCGAAATTTTCGAGTGCTTTCAATACTGCCGCAGCGTTTGTGGCTTTTGAGTCGTTGTAATAATGTGCGCCGTTTATTGTCCCACAATACTCCATGCGATGTGGCAATGGCACGAAATCTTCGAGCATACTCATGTCAAATGGAAGGTTCAGCACTTTCAAGACGGTCTTTGCCGCTGCGATATTGTCAACGTTCTGTTTGGTGCGGATATGGAATGGAATATCTTCGAATTTAAAATCGGCGGTGAATGGAACACGTTTGGCTTGGACGAGCGAGAGCCTTTTGAATGTTTCCATATCTTTTGGATTGTAGATGAAGTGGTCTTCGTTATCTTGGAATTTTGTTATTTTAAATTTCGATTCAACGTAGTGTTCCATAGATGGATGCCAATCGAGGTGGTTTGGATATATGTTTGTGATAACTGCTACGTGTGGTTTGAAATATTGTGCCCAGTAGAGTTGGAAACTGCTGATTTCTATGACAAGATACTCAGGCTTTTTGCCTTCAAGAACAACCTGTGCAATGGGAATACCTATATTGCCTGAAAGTTGAGATGTGGCACTCTTTGAAATGAGATGGTGAATCATAGATACAGTTGTGCTCTTTCCAACGGAACCTGTGACAGCGATGATGGTTGGGTTCCAATCAAGATTTTTCGTAAAATAAGTGATTTCTGTGTCAACGTGTTTGCCCAATTCTTTTGCTTTCATGAGGATGGGATGGTTATATGGAACGCTTGGGCTGGTTAGTATAACGTCTGCTTCGAGGATTTTTTCACTGTTGATCCCCTCTTCATAAGGTATGCCCGCTTCTTCTAAGTATTTTTTATCCTCTTCTGAAAGCTTGCCCGATTCACTTACAAAAACTTCTTCTCCAAGTGATTTCAAATATCTTGCTGCATATTTGTTACTTAACCCAAACCCCAGGAGTGCGAATTTCAAACAGCTCACTCTCCTTTTTAAGTCTAAATTTGTCTGAATTTTCTCAAATTCTGGATATATTTTATCACAAAGTAGGTCGTGAAACCGATTTTTGTGGAAATGTTCAATGAATGTTCATATTTCTAAGCTCTATATTCTTAATTCGAGATTTTCCAATATTGTTTGACTTTGATAATCGTTTTGTGGTATACTATACTTTAGTAAACTATACAAATGTTAAGTATTTATTGTCAAACATCATTGATGAATTGATGAATGATAAGCGGGGGTGACATTTGTGCTTTACAAATGCGTTGCTTTGCTTGATATGGATGCTTATTTTGCTTCCATTGAGGAGGCGAAGAATCCATCGTTGAGGGGAAAGCCGTTTGCGGTAATTGGGAATGGTGAAAGACCTATAGTGATAAGTGCAAATTATGTGGCAAAGAGCTTTGGGGTGAAGACTGGAATGGGTATAACACAAGCACGAGAGCTGTGTCCAAAAATGATTTTTGTAAAGGCGGATTTTTCGCAATACGAGTTTACAACGCTAAAGATTATTCAACTTGTTGAGAAATACTTTCCTGTCTACAAAGAGGCAAGCATAGACGAGGTGTATATCGCTGTTGATAGTGTTGGAGATGTATTATCGTATGGGTTAGAAAGGCTCAAAGAACTGAAAGAAGAGATAAAAGAAAAGCTCAACCTTACTTGCACAATAGGAGTTGGTCGAAATCCGATAATTGCAAAGAGCGCATGTGAAGTAGCCAAGCCAGATGGTTTCTTTGTCGTTGAAGATTTTGAGGGATTTGCAAAGGATTTGCCAATAAAGAATGTAGTTGGGATAGGCAAGGAAAGTGCGAAGATTTTGGAAGAGTTAGGAATAGAAACATTGGAGCAATTTTTGAACGACAAAAGGTTAGACAGTTTAAGTGGATTTCAAAAATTGAAGACGTTGATTTTAAAAGAATACACAGAGCCTGAGTTTTTCAAGTTTGTTCCTCCAAAGAGCGTGGGGCATTCACTTTCGTTGGATAGACATGTGAAGGATTTGGATGAATTAATTGAAGTGTATAAATATCTTACGTTCGGTCTATACGCAAAGCTTTTGAGAGGTCGGATGGGAACAAAGAGCGTAAGTTTGTATTTAAAAGATAGGTTTGGCTCTTTTTCAATCTCCCGTTCGTTTATTTTCTACACAAATGATTTTTTGCTCATTTCGAAAGTTGTTGAGAATTTGGTCGAAAAGTTGTTCAGAGGGTATCACGTTTCGAAAGTAGGTATCTCTCTTAATAATTTGAAGTTAATCGAGGGTGTTCAGAGTTCGTTGTTTTGGGACGAACAACAAAAAAAGTTTGAGAAGTTGACAGAATTTGAGAATATCTTTTTTGGGGGTTATTTTGTGTTGCGCACAAAGAAGATAGTTTAAGGTTAGTTTGAGATAATTTGGGCAGTTGGAAATGTGGAGGTGTTATAATTAGATTGGAAAAGAGCAAAGCAAAGGAGTTGAGAGAGTGTATGAGGTAATCGATGTAACCGAATCTGTAAAGGTGTTGAGGGCGCCTGTTAATGTTGTGTTTTTCTTCAAATCTACGTTGGGAAAAAGCGAGTGCCTGGTTATAGATTCTGGAAGTAGCAGTGAATATGGGAAAAAGATATTGAAATACCTTGAAAGCCAAGGTGTGGCTAAGTTATCTATACTCAATTCACACTCCCATGCAGACCATATCGGAGGAAATAGCTTTTTGCAGGAAAAACTCAAGTGTAAGATTTACGCAACAGAGTTTGAGAGCGTTTTCATCGAACATCCCCAGCTTGAACCGATGTATCTTTGGGGAGGACCTATTTTTGAGGGGATAGATAACAAATTTCTAATGGCGAAACCTTCAATAGTTACGGATACTGTGGAATACGGATGGTCTTCTGAACTCGGTATCGAAATCATACCACTCAAAGGGCACTCTTTCGATATGGTTGGAGTGTTGATTGATGATAGTGAAAAGAGGGTATTGTTCATTGCTGATGCTGTCGTTTCGATGCAAACAATAGAGAAGTATAAGGTTTATTTCTTATACGATGTGCACGAACATCTGAAAACTTTGCAAGGTCTAAATAGATGGGTAGAAAACATAGATGTTGTCGTGCCAAGCCATGGTGAGGTTTTTGACTTTAGTGAGGGCAATCGGGAAAGCACAAAAAAAGATTTTCTGAAACTAATTAGCGAAAATGAGAAAGTTATAGAAGACGTTTTAAGCCTGATTTTGGGAATTGTCGTGGAACCGAAGACGATAGATGAGATTTTGAGTGAGGTTGCTTCCAACTTCTCAATCCCCATTGATGCCACGTCTTACGTGTTGCTACTCCAAACTCTCAAAGCCTATTGTGGTTATTTGGTTAGTGTAAACGAGATAGGTCTTACTTTCGAAAGAAGAAAATTAGAATACGTTAGATTATATTAGAATGCATTGAGCCAGGAACAAGAAATCGGAGGCTTGAGCGTAATGGCGGAATTTTTCAAAAAACGTTCGGAAAATGTGCGTAAGGCTATTTCAATAGTGTTATTCGTTAGTGTTTTGTTTTGGGTTGCTACTATATTTTATTTCTCAACCCGACCACCGGAGAAATCGCACCAGCAATCGAATTTTGCGTATAGGGTTATTAAGAAAATCGATAATGTTTTAGATTTTTCCAATACGCAGATTTTCAAAAGAGTTGAGAGGAAGTTGAAGTTGATTTGGTTTGGAACAGAATACGTGCCGGCGGAGATGGTGATTAGAAAGACGGCACATTTTGGACTGTACTTTGTATTTGGATTTTTAGTTGCCTTAACATTTTTTTGGTGGAAGAGGGATATAATAATTTCTGTGATAACAGGTTTCACAGTTCCTTCAACTTATGCGATTTTTGATGAATACAACCAAATTTTCTATCGACGTGGTTCTTCACTTAACGATGTTGTTATCGATTCTTCCGGAGCATTAGTTGGTGTTATCGTATTTCTATTGTTACTTGCTATTTTTTGGGTAGTAAAAAGGTTAATTCAAATTCTCAAATGAACTTGTTTGAAATTGCTGATTATATCTCAACTGCTCTTTTATTTGAGGGGTGATAACATGTGTATGAAAAGCATGCTTAAGGTAGTTTTTAAAAGTTTTATAATGCTTACTTTGTTTTTCACAGGTTCTTTAGTGATTGGTCAAAAATTTCTCTACACATATGCTCAAAACGTTGAACCAAAATTCATGTTAAGTGGTGGCAATATAACGGGGCTTTGCCACGACATAATTCAAAAGTTGAACGAGGAACTCGCAGGTCAAGGAATTCGAATCGAATACAAATCAAAAGAGCTGAAGAGTATCTCTGAGATTTTTGATGCGCTTTCAAAAAATGAAATTCAGATATTCGTTGGGGCTGCTTACAGTAAGGAACGCGAGAGTTATACTACATATCTCCAACCACCGCTTTACGGATTGAGAGAGATGTTCATTATTAATTCAAATGAGTCTAAAAAGTTTGACAAAAGGCAGTATGTAAGGATAGGTGTTATCGGTGGCACAGTAACATCGGAAAGTTTACCTTCCATAGCGTTAAGACAGGAAGTTGTTCCATTCAAGAATATAACCGAGGCTATTAAAGCTCTTGAACGAAAAGAGATAGACACGGTGTTTTATTCCAGCTTAACGCTTGGATATATGCTTAAAAATTCGAAAGGAAAATTTGAAACCCTGAAAGTTCCTTCGGAAAAGTATTACCATTACATCGTTCTTTCAAAGAGCGTGAGCAAAGATGTTGCGTCAAAACTTGAAAATGCGCTGGAGAGATTGAACAAAAATGCGGTGGTGAAGGCACTTATAAAAAAATACGATCTCGATGATTTTGTTGTTCCTGGAAATGTTGTTGAGATACTTACAGTTGATTGGAAACCGTACGAGTGGTATGATACCACAAAGAAAGAATGGGTAGGCGTGGATGTCGACGTTGTGAGGGCAGTTTTAAGTAAAATGGGATACGAAGCAACTTTTTTGACATTTCCATGGACCAGATGTGTTGAATTGATGAAAATAGGAGCTTACGATGGAATTATGAGTTTAAGGGTTACCCAGGAACGCTTAGCATTCTTAAGCTTTCCAGAAGAACCACTTAGCACGGGAAAGGATGTTTTGTTTAAGCTTAAAAATTCGAAAATTAAGCTTTCACGCTTGGAACATATACCAAATAGTGCGTTATGTGGTTATACCGAGGGTTACGCCTATGGCGACTGGTTCTGGAATGCAAAGTTCAAAAAGATAGCTGTCCCAGACGATGTGACGGGGTTTAAACTTTTAAAGAGTGAAAGGATACAACTTTTTGTCTGTAACTTAATTGTTGGAAATGAGTTAGCAAAAGAGTTAGATGTTGATGTTGAGCACTCACCCGTTTTTGGAGAGAAGATGATTTATTACTTGGCTTTCTCAAAAAACTATCAGGGAAGTTATCTATCAAACGTTTTCTCTCAAAGATTGAAGGAGTTTAAGCTTACAAATGATTATTTGAGAATCTTGAAAAGATATGGGATAACTTATGATGATTTTTGGAGATAAACAAGCTTGTGGTATAATGATATAAAGTGCTAAAATAAAGAGTGATAAGTTGTTTTTTATTTGTTACTTAATTTTTTTGATGACTTTAGAAGGTGATGAAATGGTAAACAAAAACAAAAAAGGAGAGTCAAGCAGCTTTTATTTAATCATCAACATAGTTATATTAATACTTATCACCATCATTTTTGTATTGTATGCAACCAGTTACTACAAAAACTGGAAAAATGGAATGGAAGATTTTACGAAAACAATGGCTGTTAGCCTTTCCTATCCTGCTTGGACTTACGACAAGAGAGTCGTTGAACAATTTACCGCAGTTATGATTGAAAAAGAGGAAATAATATCAGTGGTAGTCTACGATGACAAAGACAACAAATTTGCGGTCAGAGAAAAAGAGTTTAAGCTGACAACTTTTGATTTGTTATTTGGAACAAGGCGATTGAGTAAAGCGTATAGCTTAATCTACGCAGATACATATGTTGGAAAGGTTGTTTTCACTTATATGGATCGTACAGCCAGGAGATTTTTGGTTGTCTCGGGGTATGGTGCTGCGCTGCTTTACTTAGTGTTGGTGCTTTTGATTTTAAATTTAAAAAAGAATAAAGAGCTTGCAGCGATGGTTAACGAGCTCAATGAAATGAATACGGAACTTGAAATGGCATTTAACGAGCTTGAGGAGACACAGAATAAAGTAATCAATGCGGAAAAAATGGCTGCGTTAGGGAAGCTAATGGTGAATATCGCACACGATATTAACACACCTGCGGGGATTATATATTCCTCACTGACCGAACAGCAAAATAGACTTGTTAATATATTGAAGAAATTCGAAGCAGATGAACTCACCGAAGAAGATTTCAAAAGCTGCGTAGACACAATATCAGAATTAACCCAGATAATGCTCAGAAATGCGAAAAGAATCATAGAGCTTGTTCAAAGTTTGAAACGCACAGCTATGAATGAGATGACGCAAACTTGGTCGGAAGTCAACATAAAGTCCGTTGTTGATGATGTTTTGAACGCAATGCATCCGAGGTTGAGAAAGACAAAGATAGAGGTTGTCACAGAGATAGATGATAACCTTGTAGTTTACACCATCCCAGGCGCAATAGCACAGATATTGATGAATTTGATAGACAACGCGATAGTCCATGCTTTCGAATACGACAATCCTGGAAAGATAATGATAAGATTTGAGAAGATAAAGAGCCAAAATGATAAAGAATATCTGCTTTTAACATTTTCGGACAACGGGAAAGGTATGGATGAGGAAACGAAAAAACGAGCTTTTGAGCCGTTTTACACAACTGATAAAGAATCTGGAACTGGTTTGGGATTGAGTATCGTTTACAATCTTGTTGTAGATATGCTCGGTGGTGATATAGAACTTGAAAGTAAAGTTGGAAAAGGAACAACCTTCCGTATTAAAATACCTTTGACCAAAAAGAACGCATGATTTTGATGTGTAATTTTACCCTTATAAACACCAGTAACCTTTTTTGTTATTTGTGAGGTGAAGAAACATGACTAGTTTTTTGAAGAAATCTACCTCAAAGGATAGCAATGATGAATTTTGGAAAATATTAGTTGTAGATGATGAACCCGATGTGCATGCTATCACATCGGTCGTCGCGAGGGATATAGAGTTCGAGGGAAAGAAAGTGAAACTTTACAGTGCGTTTTCTTCAGAGGAAGCTAAGAGAATACTTCAAGAAGTGCCAGATATAGCCTTGGCTATAATTGATGTTGTTATGGAAAAAGATATGGCAGGGCTTGAATTAGTTAGATATATCAGAGAAGAGTTGAAAAATCCGTACATAAGGCTTGTAATCAGAACTGGTCAACCAGGGTTTGCTCCTCCAAGGGAGATTGTTCTGAAATACGACATAAATGACTATAGGGAAAAGGCAGAGCTCTCAAGTAACGGTTTGTTTACCATGATAATCGCAAGATTGCGTGAGTACAGAGACATTGTGGAACTTGAAACCCAAAAGAGACTTTTAGAACGTAGCTCTTTCTATTCTTCTGTCGTACTGAATTCTAACGTTCAAGATTTTGAGGACACGCTAACAGAAGCACTGGACAGTTTTTCCCAAATCCTGGAGCTGACTGTGAAGATTGAGAAACTTGGCGAAATAAGAGAGGATAAATTCAACGGAAGTCTTTCGGTTGTGAATCTTTCTTGGAGTCAAGACAAGAGTGTAGAATTTAGCTTGAGGAAGGAAATAAACCTAAGCGAGAGAATGAAAGTAGAGTTTTCTAAGCCATTGACACTCCATCAATTGGAAATCGTGTCCATGTTTTTAGAGCGCTATTTAGTTACCGTGAATAATTACGTGCTATCTAAAGATTTGATAGAAACACTCTACAAAGTAATTTACATTATTTCAGAGGTTACTGAAACAAGGTCTCTTGAAACAGGCGAGCATGTAAGAAGGGTTGGAAGACTTGCGAAGTTGCTGGCGTCAAGATTTGGGTATGAGGGAGAATACCTTGAGTTCTACGAAATTGCCGCAATGCTCCATGATGTTGGAAAGATAGGTATACCGGATGCTATTTTGAATAAACCTGCGAAGTTATCGGATGAGGAATTTGAAATCATGAAAAGACACACGGTCATTGGTTACGAAATTCTTTCCACCGTCGATCATCCACTTTTTGAATTGGCTGCAAATATCGCACTTTATCATCATGAAAACTGGGATGGAACAGGTTATCCGAAAAGATTAAAAGGAGAACAGATACCACTTGAAGGTAGAATTGTTAGTATAATTGACGTCTACGATGCGTTGGTTTCTGACAGAATTTATAGACCTGCCTGGAGTGAAGAGGATACGGTTAGATACATAAAGGAAAACTGCGGTAAGAAATTTGACCCAAAGGTCTGTGAAGTATTTTTTGAGAATTACGAAGAAATTAGAAGCATATATGGTTCAAAAAGTGAGAGAAGTGAGAAAATTTAATGCACTGTTATTAAATCTTTCAGTTTTTCAAATGTTTTTTCACCTATCCCTTTAACGTTTTTTATTTCTTCGATATCTTTAAAAAGACCATTGTTAGTGCGGTAATCGATAATCGCCTGCGCTTTTGAAGGACCAATACCAGGGAGCTTTTCAAGTTCTTCCAAACTTGCTGTGTTAATGTTAATCTTTTCGTTCTGCAAACTTACTCGAGTAGGTTGTAATTCGTTGCTCTTTTGCTCAATTGTCACGTTTTTATTTTCTTTTTCAAAAGTGGTTACATTTTGAATAGCGTTGTTTTGAATCTGGGCACTGATATTCTCAACTTTTATTCGTTCTTTCAATTTTTCATAAGTTTTTTGACCTATCCCGGGAACGTTCATCAGGTCTTCTGGTTTTGTAAATGGGTGCTCTTTTCTGTATTCAATTATCGCTTGTGCTTTCGCAGGTCCTATACCTGGCAGTGTTTGGAGCTCCTCGATAGATGCAGTATTCAAGTCTATTGCCGAAGATACGTATTTACGCTGAGTCTGTGTGGTTAAGCTATCTTGGTTTGCACCTGGTTGGGCATTTAAACTGGCAACTTGTGATTTGAGCCTGTCGTAACTGGGATGAAAGAACACACCGGAGAAAACTATCAGTGCAGAAAATATCAAAAAGAACGTTCGCTGTTCTTTTGAGAGGTTCTCATAAGCACTTTTAAAGAATTCCACAATGGAGTTTAAAAATGAACCAGAGGTATGAGAATCAGAAAGGTTGCGATTTTCCTCTGGTCCAGAACCATTAGAAAAATTCCTAAGCGTTAACATGAGTTAAATCCCCCTGAGACACACCCCGTTCGTTTTGTTTATTCTTTACCCTCCTATTCTACTTACCTTTGCTCCTGCTATATGACCATATTTTGATAGTTCTGCCCAGTCTTGAGAGTAATAAAAGCTCTTTGCTTGGTTATCGTTGGTAAAAACACCAAGACAGATGATGTATCCCCCGTTTGTGGAGATGCTGAATGCGCTTATACCCAGCGTTCTTAAGTTAACTACTGATTTGAACGCTTCTTTCGAACTGGATATCGGGTCAGTTTTTATCGTCCAGAATCCTTTGGATGGATTTAACTCAGGCATTACATTGGTCGGTGTCACGATAACGAATTTTCCCCCACTAATGCGATCTAGCACATAGTTTTGTGTTAATTTGGCGATTTTTAAAGCAGTTTCTCCATCAACAAGATATACGTAAGCGTTAGTTAAAATACTTGCCGGTAAATTTTCAGCCATTCTTGAAACTAATAAGTTGTAATCGAATTTTGTGATATCTTTGAGAAATTTGTTTTCATCTTGTGCAAGCTTTTGTTGTTGAATTTCCGAAGTAGGTGATGTAGTTTCCTGCGCTGTTTTACTTTCGGAAGTTTTTGCGCTTTCAATAGAAGCTGTGTTTGTCGCTTGTATGAGAGGTATCAATTTGTCTGTTTGCTCATCTTTTTGAGTTGGAACCTGTGAAGACTGTTCGAGTTTAGCTGTGGTAGTTGTAGTATCAATTTCATCAGGTTCATCAGATTCATCAGATTCATCAGATTCATCAGATACCGATGGTGTGAGTTGAGAAAGTGTGCTTTCCGGAGCTGGCTCAACGATTATTATAGTTTGGGTTGCCGTTGTCAGAGTTTTTTCAACGGGCGGATTGGTGTTAGCACCTAAGTCTTTTATCACAACCTCCACTTTCGATTTTTGCATTTTTAAGTAAAATGCATACAAAGCCAGCGATATGGTGGCTAACGAAAGGACTATGATAACGACCGAGAGGACTTTCAAATCAAAATCTGTTATTTCTTTCCATTTTCTTGAGCCTATTGGAATTCTTTGCTTCATCCTTAATTATAGCCCCTCTTCACAATATTTTATGGTAAGTTCTATCGCAGCTTCCACATCTGGTTCGTATACCATTTCATTTGGAGTGTGGATATACCTTGTAGGTATCGATACTGTAGCACTTGGTATACCTGCTTTTGTTGCCTGATAACCTGCCGCATCTGTACCTCCGAATATCAGCACTTCCATCTGGTGTGGTATGTTGTGTTTTTCAGCAAGTTCTTTTAGTTTGTCAACAATGTATCTGTTGCTTATAGAAGCCATGTCTTTGATTTTTATGCAAGCACCTTTTCCAAGTTCCATAGGTACTCTCTTCAATCCTTTTGGCGTATCTCCAACACCTGTAACATCAATGGCTATTGCAACGTCAGGGTCAATATCGTATCCAGCCACGTGAGCACCAATAAGTCCCACTTCTTCTTGAACGGCAAAAACACCGTATATGTTGTTAACAGGTTCTTTGACACGTTTGAATACTTCAATGATAACTGCACATCCGATTCTATCATCCATAGATTTGCTTATTAAATATTCGCCTTGTTTGTGGAAGTAGCTATCAAACGTTCCAAATGTCCCTATTGGGCAAAGTTTTTGAGCTTCTTCTTTGGATTTTGCACCGATATCGACAAAGAGTTTTTCAAACGACATCTTCTGAATGTTGTTTTGGAGTTCTTCAGGAGTTTCCCCTTCGATTCCCACGATACCAATAACATCTCCGAATCTCAACCTCGATTGGTATATCGTGTATGGAGAAACACCACCGACTCTGTCTATTTTGAGAAAGCCTTTATCATCGATATTTGTAACAACAACACCGATTTCATCCATATGAGCATCAAGAAGGACTTTTTTATCACTCTTTCCCTTCTTCCATACGATTAAATTGCCAATCTTGTCTATTCTATAACCATCGATATGTCCCTCGAGTTCTTTGAGGATTATCTGGGTTATTTCCGATTCTCTTCCACTTGGACTCTTTGCCATCGTTAGTTTTTCAACCAATGTCTCCAACACAATGAACACCCCCGTTTTGCTTTTAGTTTTGTGCTTGTTTTTTCACTAAATGCAATTATACCACAACTTATGGATGGGACAAACAATTAATTAAGGTTTAAACAACACAATCTAAACACAATCTAAATTTTTCGAGCACTTTTGTGTGGTATAATCAAAATTGCGAAAATTTCCGATTTAATCTGAGAGGTGCTTGACGGATATGGGAATTGGAATAGATGCTCTCAACGAGTGCACTTTATGTCCAAGAATGTGTAAAGTGGATAGGAGAACCACCAAAGGTGTTTGTACAGTAGGTTATCTCCCAAAGCTTTCCAATATTGTCTTGCATAAAGGTGAGGAGCCACCTTTGTCAGGAGAAAAAGGTGCCGCTGCCGTGTTCTTTACAGGATGCCAGATGAAGTGCATTTATTGTCAAAACATGGGCTTTTCACAGAAAGGCGTGGGGTTTGAGATTACAGTTGAGGAGTTAGCTTGTGCATTTTTAAAGGTCCAGGAAGCTGGTGCAACAACGCTCGATTTGGTCACTCCAACCCCCCATCTACCTTGGATTATTAAGGCATTGGATATGGCTAAGGAAAGAGGCTTTTCATTACCTGTTGTTTACAACACATCAAGCTACGAACGTGTGGAAATACTCAGAGAAATCGAAGGATATATCGATATATATCTTGCCGATATAAGGTACACCGATAACGAATATGGTAAAAGGTATTCAAAAGTGCCGGATTATTGGGATGTTGCACAGCAGGCGATTGTTGAGATGTATCGACAAGTTGGTCCTTTCGATGAAGAAAGAATGAAAGGATTGATAATTCGAATACTTGTTTTGCCAAACAACGTCAGTGGCCACGAAAAAGCCCTCGAGTTCGTTGCTAAACTTGACAAAAGGATACCTGTTGCCTTAATGTCTCAATACATACCGCACTTTGGTGCAAAAAACGACCCACTGATAGGCAGGAAGATAACAAAACAAGAATATGAAAGTGCCCTCGATAAATTAATTGAACTTGACCTCGATGGTTGGATGCAACTCGATGAAAAAGAAAGAGTTACAACAGCACCGCTTGATTGGAGATGTAAGCTGTAACAGTATAAAGATTCACAGTTTTTGAAAGGAGAGCCATCACATGAACAAAGATTTATTCATAGGGATAGACCCATCCACTACATTATCTGTTAGCGTTACTCGAGGATGTCCTCTTAACTGTGCACACTGTGGAGGCCATTATTTGAAACATATGATTTACGTCGAAGAGCTGGAAAAGTATGTGGATAGGTATAAATCTTTCCTCGTCAGTGGTGGGATGTTACCAAATGGTGAGATACCTTTTGGCAGATATATAAGCTATTTAAAAGAACTCAAGGAAAAGTATGGTCTGAAGTATAACTTTCACATTGGGTTTCCTTTACAGACACCTTATGAAATTGAAGAAGTTGCCGACGTGGTGAGTTTTGATTTCTACGCTGATAGGAATGTTCTTAGAGAAGTATACGGTATAGAGAGGGAACCTGAGCAAATTCTGAACGCAGTTTTACCACTGAAGGTAAAAAAAGTGCCACATATTACGATAGGTGTGTTATGTGGTAAAATATCCCACGAAGAAAAAGCGGTAGAAATACTTTCAAAATATTTTGAAAGCATTGTTTTGAACGTGTTTATTCCTACTCCATTAACAAAGTATGCGAATTGTCAACCACCACGAATCGATGATGTGGAAATTATATTTGCAAAAGCAAGTGATTTGTTTAAGAATGTTGTGCTCGGTTGTATGCATCCAAAAGGTGAATACAGAAGAATGCTACAAGAAAGGATACAAAAGTACGCAGGGTTCATTGTAAAACCAACAACAAAGAGCTATGATTACCATGGGTGTTGTTCGTTTTATGTTTGATTTATATGATTTTGGAGATAAAAATACGAAGAGGTGAAGGTGATATATATGAAAAAGAACATTCTTGATTTTAGCTATGAAGAATTGGTCGAAGAATTTTCAAAACTTGGACTTGAGAGATTCCGGGTTGACCAGGTATGGGATTGGATATTCAAAAAGAAGGTATTTGATTTTAACGAGATGACGAATTTATCGAAGGAACATAGGACTCTGCTTTCGGAAAGATTCTACGTAGGAATACCTGAGTTATTGGATATGCAAGTTTCGAAAATCGATAAAACTACGAAATTTCTCTGGCAGCTGGAAGATGGTAACACCATAGAATCTGTTTTGCTGTTCCATCCAGATAGAGTAACTGCTTGCATTTCATCTCAAGTTGGCTGTCCTGTTAAATGTGCATTTTGTGCGACCGGTCAGAGCGGTTATGTCAGAAATCTTTCCGCTGGTGAAATAGTTGCTCAAGTTATAGCGATGGAAAAAGAAAGGCGTGTGAACATCGGTAATATCGTTTACATGGGTATGGGAGAACCATTTCTGAATTACAACGAAGTGGTGAAAAGTGTGCGGATATTGAATCACAAAAAAGGTAAGAATATAAGTATGAGAAGAATTTCGATATCAACGGTAGGTATACCGGAAAAGATAGTGCAACTTGCGAACGACTTGCCCGAGGTCAAGCTGGCAATCTCGTTGCACGCACCAACCAACTACAAAAGAGATATGATTATTCCTCTGAACAGAAAGTATTCCGTCGAAGAGATAATCCATGCTGTCAAAGAATATCAAAAGATTACCAAAAACCGTGTCACGTTTGAGTATATTCTTATTAGGGAATTCAACGATTTTGCGGACGATGCTGAAAAGCTTGCAGAACTTCTCAGAGGTATAGGTGCTTACGTGAACCTTATTCCTGTTAATCCCGTTCAGACCGATAGTGGAATAAAAATGGAAAGACCACACCACTGGGCTATTGAACGGTTCAAAGAAATCTTAGATAAGCATAACATCGAAAACGAAATACGAAAAGAAAAAGGAACTGATATAGACGCGGCTTGTGGGCAACTGAGAAGGAGACACATCACAAGCATTAAAACGAGACAGGCTAAATAAGGGAGTGGTGCTGTTGATAGACAAGAGAATCAAGAAAGCAAAAAATGGTTCTTCAAAGAAGAAAAAACACGTTGGCGTAACTGTCATTTCTTTCCCAGTCTTAGTTGTAATGACCATAATTTTGGCGGTTATTTCGGGATTACTCGCTTTTTATCTGGTGATGTTCCTGGAAACGAAAAGGGGAACTGTGCTCCTTCCAAATTTTGTAGGGACTGATGTTCAAACTGCAGAAAGACAGCTGAAAGATTTGGGGTTCAAGGTTGAGAAAATTGGAGACGTGGGAAGAGTAATTAATATGGACCCTCCAGGGGGCACGGTTGTTAAGAAAGGAAGGAAGGTAAAACTTTTTGTAGAAAATGCAGTCCAAAAATCTCTAATTCTCCCAGATTTTAAAGGGACATGGTATGGGAGTGTTCAAAAGATATTTGATTTGATGGGGATACATTCAACCGTTAAAAAGGTTCCAGAGGAGGAATTGGATGGCACAGTTATACAAACATCACCAACTCCAGGTAACAGAGTTGTCACGGGAGATGTTGTTACATTGTTTGTAAGTAGTGGAGCTGGTAGGACAGATACGAGCGTCCCTGAAAACAACCAGCAATCAGTTGAAGAGACCGATACACAGTCCACATCTTCTGTCTTAGAAAATGCACAGGAAGTTATACCCCCATCTGTGCCCGTTGAATCTCAATCTGTGCCTGTTGAATCTCAGAACTTTGATGAGACTGCCCCGGGACCAATTTATATGCCGGAAGATGATTGGGAACGCCCTGAGAACGAAGAAGATGGTGAAGATGCAGAAAGTCCAATCATCCAAGGGGGGCAGTTTTAAAATATGAAACAAGAAAGAAGATTGGGGAGAGTTATCAAATTTTATTCTAACCTTTTGGTGGTGCAAGACATTGAAAGTGGTGAGAAGCTTCTGTGTAAGTTACGGGGTAAATTCAAAAAGCAAGGTATCAGACCCATTGTGGGAGATGTTGTTGAGTATGTAAGGGTGGTTGGTAACGAAGGTGTAGTGGAAAATATTCTCAACAGAAACAACGAACTTAAAAAACCGAGTGTTGCTAATGTAGACCAGGTAGTCATAGTTACCACTCTTGAAAAGCCGGAAGTTCCATACGATATACTTGATAGATTTATTGTATTGGTAGAATATGAGAATTTACCTATTGTTATAGCTCTCAACAAAGTGGATTTGCTATCCAAAGAACAAATAGCAAAATTTGAATCTATATATGGGAAGCTTTATCCAATAATAAAGACAAGTGCAACTCAAAAGATAGGTTTGGAGGACTTAAAAAGGTATCTTACAGGAAAGGTATCTGTCTTTGCGGGGATGTCTGGTGTTGGGAAGAGCAGCTTGCTAAACGCTTTAGAAAGCACACTTAGACTAAGAACGGGCGAAATTTCTGAAAAACTGGAACGAGGTAGGCACACAACAACTGCAGCTGAACTGCTCTCACTCTCTTTTGGTGGATGGGTGGTTGATACTCCCGGATTTGCAAGTCTTGAAATTTCACACATAAAGCCTTTGGAACTTCGCGAATTATTTATTGAATTTGAAAACGACAAATGTTTCTTTCCAGATTGCTTGCATTTGAACGAACCAGAATGTTATGTAAAAAAGGCAGTTGAAAAAGGAAAAATAAGTCCTACAAGATACGAGAGCTATGTGAAATTCTTAAATGAATTGCTCGAAATTGAAGAAACAAGCGGACGAGCTTAAAAACGCAAGAGCTGTTGTGTTTAAAAACAAAAGCGCTCCACATGATTTTTGGAGCGCCTTTCATTTTCTATTTAATCGAAGAGTTCAATGAGCTTTTTGAATATAGCATTCAGTTTCAATTGTAATGATGTGTTGATTATGGATGGCATTGTAAAGTCTATGAATCCTCGTTGCAGTGCGGTTTGATAGATTTTTTCCAACTTATCAACCATAGTATTCATCGACCAGTATTTTTCTACATATTCAATGCCCTTCTTAGAAAGTTCTTCTCTTCTATCCAAAGCAACTTTTATTGCGTGATAAAACTCCTCTTCATTGATGCCACAGGTTATAGCTCCTTCACCATTCACAAGCACGTTTGCTATACCTTTGTAAGCTATTGCAACAACAGGTGTGCCACTTGCTAAGGCTTCGAGAACAACTAACCCTTGAGTTTCTGTAAGAGATGCGAAGACAAACAAATCTGCAGCTTTGTAATAATCCTTAATCTCTTTATGAGGAATGTATCCTGTAAAGATTGTCCGGCTCGTAAGACCTTCATCTTCAAAGAAGCTCTCAAGAGCTTTTCTTTCTGGTCCATCACCTACGATTAAAAACCAAACGTTACTATTTTCATGCATGTAACGAGAAACCACTTTTGAAAGGAACTCTAAGTTCTTCTCCTTTGCTAGTCTTCCTGCGTACATTAGTAGTGTGGCATTGTGTGGTATGCTGTACTCTTTCCGGATATCCTTTTTTGGTAGTTGGGAAAATTCTATTGTATCGATGCCCGTTGGAACAACTTCAATGGGTCGTTGAACACCGTAAGATATGAGTTCCTGCTTTATTTCTTCCGTTGGGGCTATGACTATGTTGACTTTGTTGCAAAACCATTTTGAAAATTCTTCGACGGTTCTTCTATCTGGAGTAAACGGTGGCGGAACGTAATGTCTGTATTCCGTTAAAAGTGTGTGATAGGTATGAACATGTGGCAATTTTAAATCTTTTTGGACCTTTAATGCCCTCATACCAAGAGCCATGGGGTCGTGGCTGTGGATTATCTCTATTTTGTTTTCGAGTGCAAACTCTATAATTTTTATATGATTTGCAAAAACTACTTTGTGTTGTTTTTCTAGAAGAAAAGGTATGCCGGGAACTAAAAGAATTTTTTCTTCACCTTCTGGTTTTACAGGAGCAACTATAAAAACCTCATGGCCTCGCATCTCCAAATATTTTTTTGATAAATAAATCGAGGTAGCCACACCATTTATTTGAGGTAAGTATGTATCCGATATCATTAATATCCTCATCACTTGTCCTCCTTATTGATGGTAAAGTTCGATGCTTCAACTTTTTTGAATTCACGATACGATTTCTCCGCTGTGTTAAGATACCAGCACAAGGAAATAAGCAAGGCACCTATGAGACCTGCCGATGTGACAAATCCAAACTCTCTAAGTAACTGTCCCTGGGCGAATACAAAACTACCAAATGAAGCAACCGTTGTGAGAACACTCATTATGACTGCTTTTTCTGTTTTTATAATACTCTCTTTCCCGTATCGAATGCTGTGGTCTAGTTCAACTAAACTATCGACACCTATTCCTAAGAATATTGGTAACACGATGAAGGTTATGAACGTTGTTTTGATGCCTACAAGATAAGAAATACCAAAAGCTGCAAGAGTGTTTAGCGTTGTCAGGAATATTATATTCCAGGATTTTCTAACATTTCTAAAGTCAATGTAAAGGATTATAAATTCTATCAGGAAGACGATACCAAAAACCCAGGTTGTGGAGATTAGCAACTCTTCTATGATTCCATAAAAGAGTGTTGTGTATCCGTAAGTTCTTATGTTTCCTATTTTTTTAATCGACTCAAAGAAAGTTTTTATGTTGTTGCCCTTCCAAATTTCTATTGCGGGTGTCACAAACGCAAGTAGGTATTTTTTCCCGTGGATGTCTTCGTAGAACAAGCTGGGGATATCTTTCTCCATGAGTTTAAAGAGGTCTTCTGTTGACGAGATATTTCTTATCACATCAACTGTTGAGACAAAGCTTTCATAAAGCCCATATTTTCTAAAGAGAATCTCTAAAAATGGGGTGTTAGTTATTTCAAGAACTTGAACGTAAATATTGGACTTTTCTTCCGCTATTTTTTCGGGATTTTGGATGAATGTAAGTATCGAAAAATCTGAAGTTATTAATCCATTTTCTTTGAGCTTTTCAAGAAAGTTCTGTAGTTCTTCAGATGTTTCTGCAGCTATAACCACATCACTGGAAGCGATACTACCAAATTTTTTAGATATTAGTTCACTGGTGATATTTGTTTCGGATTTCTTTGGAATCAGGCTAGAAGTTGTATATGAGAAATTTATGATTGAGTAAATTCCAACAGCTGACAAAAGCAACGTAGTTATTATTGTCAATGTCATTAGTACACGGCTCTTTCTTACTATATCAACCACTCTTACATAAGTTTCCCTTTGACGACCTTTGAATTTTGGAAGGAGCACATCGTGAGCTATTGGAACAAGCGTATTAAAGACAAAGAAGTAAACAACAACACCTAGAGCTACGGAAAAACCCATCTGTTTAATTGCATTAGAAGGACTCAAGAGCATTCCAAGGAATGCAAGTGATGTTGTAGTCATGGATATGAAAGCTGGCCTAAAATTTTCAATAAATGCATCTACTATGCTTTGACGCGAGATACCTTCCATATTAAATCGTTCCTGAATTCTGGTGACAATGTACATGGCGTAGTCTATACCCATTCCCAATAACATGGCGTTAACGAAAGTGGTTACTATATTCAATTCTTTTAAGAGTAAAGCTATAAGTCCAAGTGTTATGCCCATCGCCATTAGAAGTCCTGTGAAGAGAATAAGGAGCTCGAATATATTACCAAAACCGATGATTATTATAAGTATGATGGCGACAAGAGATATGAAAGTAGTAAGCGTAAAGTCTTTCGATGCCTGGAGGTTTGCTTCGTATGTAGACATCACACCTCCGGTAAAATATATTTTTACATTATGTTGGTCTTCGAATTTCTTGGACAACTTTTTCAGCTCTCGAACTGCTTCGGTAACGAATTTTACATCAGACATTGGCTTTTTCATGGAGAAATTCATGACTAAAAGTTCTTTGTCGGGTGAGAGCAAATAGTATTTCTTTATACCACTTTTTTCTACTATACCTTGTATATAACTGTGCAAATCGTAAAGTGCAGAACCTACATTTCTCCAGAATCTGAAGTCAACGAGAGTTTTTGGTTCTACCCTCGTAAGTGACTGGTAATATCTAATGGTATCGTTGATAGTCCCCTCACCAAAAGAAAGCATTCCATATTTAACCAATGTTTCTGGATTGTCAAATGGCTCTGCGTGGTTTACATACGGGGTGTTCTCAAAAAGTTCTTTAATCATTTTGGCAATGCTATCTGGGTTACTTGTTTTCACACCATCAATGGCAACTATTAATGTATTAGAAGTTACCTTCTCTGAAGTATATTTTACAAGGTCCTGGAATCTGGGATCGTCCTTTGGTGCCAATCCAGTTATATCTGCGTTGATTCTCAAGCCCAAAACAGCGTAAAGACCCAAAAGTACGGAAATTACAATTAATGTCAGAGTAACTAATTTTTGTTTGCTAAGAATAGTTTCCACATACCATTTCGCAAACCTTTCCAATTCAGCTCGCCCTCCATACTAAAAGTAGTAACAACGCTATTCCATTGAATATAATTACGGGGAAGCGCTTTTGGAAATGAGGTTTTATGAAATTACCAAGCACATAACATACTACATAACCATATTGGAAAGAAAATCCATACCATCCAAGCCTAAAAGCAAAAACTGGAACCATTGAATATACAATAAGCCTTTGCACTTCCTGGAAAACTTCTTCTACGTTTAGGAACAAACTTGAGAAAAAAACGAGGGTTGGAAGGTAAAGTATGAAAAAATTAAAGACTTCAATGTCTAAAAGAAATACTCCAAGGTTCAAGTATTTAGCACACCATGGGTAAAGAACGATTAAGAATAAGAGTGCTATAAGCGATTTTAACATTTCTTTAGTTGCCTTTGATTTTATTTTTGCCATTAACCGGCTCTCCCCTTGTTTTTCAAGCATCTGCAAATTTTGATCTAATGAGCTGGAAATTTGGTCTCCACCGCAAATTCCACGTTATATTTTTCCGCAATTAGTCTTGCTATCTCTTCATCTGATTTGCCAAGTTGAAAAGATGTATTTGTCCCATTGAGCGCTTTCCACAGAGCATCACCAAAGGTTTTGCCTGGAAAATAAGAACCTTCACTCATGTATATTCTTGGATACCATAAAAGGTCAATATGCTTGATTTTATATTTTATCCATTCTACTCCATATCCCCACCAATAGTGCCAAACCTTTTTTGTGATATACTTGGCAGCGCGTCTATCTTGAATCGAAAATATCGTTTGCTCAAGTGCTTTTGAGTCGTCATATACTTTTATTCTTTTTCTGTACTCGAGAAAGAATAGTTGCTGATTTATCTCGTTTGTTTTTCTTAAAATGAGATACTTATAAGGATTTCTCAAAAAAAGAGACGGAGAAGGTAAAACCTCCTCCATCGTTACGGGTTTTCTCTCTGAAATCAAAATACTTAAGGTAACAGCTGAGAAGAGAAAAAAGACAAATGCATAAAATTCTAACCTCATCTCTCAAACTTCGCTTTCTTCTTGTAATACAGTCCTTGCCCAATTTAGTAAGAAGACATTTTCAAAGGTGATTAAGCCTATTACTTTGCTTGATTTACTAGGTAGTCGAGTGCAACTTTTATAACCGGGTCATTTTGGTCAACTTCTATCTCGGTTAAAGTGTATGTTTTAGCATCAAGCTTTTTAGAAAAACTCGTTGTTCCTTGGGATTCCTCCACGCTAATATTCGGCTCAATTCCTACTTTGTGTATATCTTTTCCAGATGGTGTTAAGTAATGTGCGATTGTCAAAAAGACAGTTCCGCCGTTGCTAAGTGGGAAACCTCTCTGAACAGAACCTTTTCCGAAAGTCTTCTGACCTATGAGTACTGCTCTTTTGTTTTCTTTGAGTGCAGCAGCAACGATTTCCGAAGCGGATGCAGAACCATTGTTTATGAGCACTACCATAGGAACCTTTGGATAATTGTTACCCTGACTAATATATCGCTCGGTAATTTTTCCATCTCTGTCTTTCACTGAGACGATAACCTTGCCCGCGTCTAAAAATTGATTTGCCACGTGAATTGCAACGTCAAGCAACCCACCAGGATTATTGCGCAAATCAAGAATCAATGCGTCTATTTTCTTATCATAGAGTTTTCTGAGAGCTTTTTGTAATTCATTTGGGACAGGTTCGTTAAACTTAGTTAAAAGAACATAACCTATCTTTTTGTTTTCATACTCCGTTATTCCTGACTTAACAGGAATTATCTGAATGATTTCTCGAACTATAGTAACTTCGATAATCTCATTTCCTCGCTTTATTGTCAATTTTACGGAAGTTCCAGGTTTTCCTCTCATTTTGTTAACCGCTTCCATGTATTCCATTTCGCTGACTGGTTGGTCATCGATACCGATGATAAGGTCTCCTGCTTGCAATCCTGCACGCCATGCTGGTGTACCATACATTGGACTTACAACTTTAACGGCTTTGTTCTCACTGTCGTAGGTTACCTCGATACCAAGCCCGCCGTATTGACCTTCCATTTCTATTTGTTGTTCAGTCATTTGTGATGGTGGGTAATAGTAACTGAAATCATCTCCGAGCCCTTTAATCATACCATCTATGGCAGAATCTATGAGTTTGTTGAAATTAACGTTTTTGATGTCGTAGTAGTTGTAATTAATTCTATAAAGTGTTTCATAAAGCGGTGAAATGTAATTCAGTAGCTCTTTGTCAGAGGCACCGGATAGAATCATACTTGATGCAATAACTACAATAGCCAAAAAGACGTATGAAAGAACTCCCTTAAAAATGCTTCTCATACCTCACACCTTCCTTCTAAATTACAGAATTTTAAATATTTGGATTCTCGTTTGTGTTTTCACTTTGAATTATTGGTTGTGTTTCTTTCGTTTGGTGTTTGGTTGATTCTTTTTTAATTTTGAATAAAGA
>CAYVMA010000077.1:0-3516 GCA_964452455.1 uncultured Fervidobacterium sp.
TTGTAACTTGCGAATGGGTCCTGGAAAACCGCGTGAACGTTCCTTCTGAGCCATTTCAAATCTTCCTGTTTTTTAATGTCTTTCCATATATCCTTTCCTTCAAATACTATTCTTCCGCTTGTAGGTGGAAAAAGTCTTAAAATCATTTTCGCGGTTGTTGTTTTTCCAGAACCACTTTCACCAACCAATGATACGATTTCTCTTTCTTTTACCTCAAAGGAAACATTTTTAACAGCATGAATATATCTTTTTGAAAGAAATCCTATTGCAAACGTTTTTGTTAGATTCTCTACGACTAATCTACTCATAATCCTTTCGCCCCCTGGTGGAGAAAACATGCAACCCTTCTACCAGTTTCAACCTCGATAAGTTCAGGTTCCTTCTCTTTACATATATCCATCGCGTAGGGACACCTTGGGTGGAATCTGCAACCTGATGGTGGATTTATAAGGTTCGCAGGTGCACCCGGTATCACACTTATCCCTCTTGTCCTTATTTCCGGTTCAGGTGTTAAAACAGAATTCAACAAACCCGTTGTGTATGGATGAAGAGGTTTTTCCAATATCTTTTCCATATCAGAGAATTCTACAATCTTTCCTGCATACATAACTATCATTCTATCGGCTATCTGTCTGATAGTTGCAATATCGTGCGTGATAAAGATTATACTTTTAACAATTCCTGCCCTTTTCAACTGCATCAGAACTTGCAGTAGCACCTTTTGGTTGACTACATCCAAAGCAGAAGTTGGCTCATCAGCCACAAGCAATTTAGGATTCAGAAGCGTTGCAATAGCGATAACTGCTCTCTGCCTCATACCACCGCTTAATTCGAATGGATACCTGTTTAACCACAAAGGATTGAGACCAACTTCTTTGAACCTTTCTTCGGCTTTCTTTAGAAGTTCTGTCGGTTCAATACCGTGCGATTCTGCCAAATGTTCAACATATTTAGACATCTTAAGTGTGGGCATGAGTGCGTTCATAGCGCTTTGTGGGATGATGGTTATATCCTTACCCCAAAATCTGCGTTTCACTTCTTCCCTGGACATTGCAGAAATTTCTTCAAATTTTCCATCTACTTTTAGAAAGACTTTGCCATCTACCAGTGTCAGTGGCTTGAGCATATTCATGAATATGAGGTTAGAGAGTGTGGTTTTTCCAGACCCTGATTCACCAACTATACCGATGACTTCACCTTCGTATATTTCAAAGGATACGTTATCGACAGCCTTAACTGTAGCCTTTTCTAATTTATAATACGCCTTTGCATTCTCAACTTTTAATAGTACTTCCTTCACTTTTATTCCTCCCTCAAACGCGGATTGAAAACTTCATCCATCGTGGTACTTATAACCATCAAAGAAGCAGTCACAGCAACGATTGCTATTCCAGGTGGGACGAACCACCACCAGAGTCCTCTCCTTATACCGTCCATTAGCACCGACCACTGGAGCATCAGCCCTAATGATATTCCTTGGGTAGGTCCAAGCCCTATCAAACTCAAGCCCGCTTCACCCATTATTCCACCGTTGATAAACAACACGAAAGACATAAATGCGTATGTTGCTATTGTTGGTAAAAGGTCTTCGACAACCAACCTCAAATCAGAATATCCCGCCATCCTTGAGAGGTAAACATATTCTCGAGACATCACACTCATCAACTGAGCTCTTATAGCTCTCGCATACCATGGCCACTGGAAAAGACCAAGAATAACCGCAACGACTTCTAAGCTCCTAACACGAAGGTAACTTGCAATCAAGATAGCAATTAATATGGAAGGCGTTGTCAAAACAATGTTTGTTATCGCCATCAAAATGTCGTCGATGATTCCACTTTTAACAGCTGCCAAACTACCTATAATGGAACCTATCACAAGTGAAATTATTGCTGCAAGAACGCCTACGTAAAGGGAAGAACGAATACCATGAAGTAGCTGTGCTAAAATATCACGCCCGTATGTATCCGTTCCGAGTGGATGGTTAGGAGATGGTGGTTGTTCAAAATCCCAACTCATTTGCGTTGGGTCGACTTTGTAAAAATATGGACCTAAAAGCCCACTCAAAAGAAAGAAGAGGAATATTGTTATTCCAATTATGAATTTTTTGTTCTTAAAAAGCGGTCTTATCATTGTTAGCAACATATTCATTCCTCCTGGCCAAGTCTTATCCTTGGATCTATTAAAGCATACATAAAATCAACTACAAAGTTTGCAAGGTAGATTGAAGCGATAAGGATAACAAATATTCCCTGAATCATTGGATAATCAAGGGTCGTAAGTCCTTTGAAAAGCAGGTATCCTGTTCCAGGGTAGTTAAAAACTATTTCCGTTATTAATGCTCCGCCTAATGCTCCACCTAAGCTTAATGCGAGTCCTGTAATTTGTGGTAACAGAGAATTCCTATAAGCATACTTGAATATTCTTTTATCTTCCATTCCAAGGTACTCTGAAAATAAGGCGTAATCGCTACCAAGTTCATAGACAATCATAACTCTCATTCCTATTGCCCATCCACCCATTGCAGAGAGAACAATTGATGCAAATGGCATTATGTAGTGTTTTAAAACATCGATAACAAAGCTCAAGCTAAAGCTTGGAATTGTCCCTTGAGAATAGGCGCCTTGGACTGGTAACCAACCCAATTTCACGCCGAATAAATAAATGAAAATCATCCCAAGCCAGTAGTAAGGAATTTGAGAAAGAATCATGGAAGATGTTAAAACCCATTTATCTACCCATGTGTTTCTCTTATAGCCTGCTATCGCTCCAAGTCTATTACCAAGCCACCAAGCTGTCAGTGTCGCTGGAAGTAACAGAATCAGTGTCCAGGGAATAACAGGCACAATCAAGTCGATTACCTTTCTTGGATAGTAGGTTATTGAAACTCCCAAATCTCCTCGAAGAGCTTTCGATATGAAGTTGACGTATTGAACTATTACCGGTTTATCTGTTCCGAATTCCTCAAGCAAAACTCTTTCAGCTGCCCTAATGGATTCGGGGTTTGCTTGAGCAACGCGGGACAAATTTGATAGAAGTTGAGAAAGCGGGTTACCGGGAATTGCGCGTGGTAGTATGAACACTATAGTGGTAGCTACTATATATGTTAACAGAAGAAATAGAAACCTTCTTCCAATAAACTTGAACATAGGCTTGAATTTCATTTTGTTTATCACTCCTTGGTTTTTATTTTACTAATAGTTCCAAAAAGTTGAAGTTTAATAAACCGGTCCCCTGAGAGGGACCGGGATAGCTTTCAAATTATTTCTTTGCTGACTGTAAGTCTTTGAAAATTTTTGACGTTGGTATGCTAAGTCCACCCTTGTCTGTTGTTTCAAGCCATTTTGGAACTGGTTGTGGGTTCTTTGCAGAGGAAATTCCAAAGAGAACTGGCCACGTATCAACATGCCATGGAGCTGGTCTGAACCAATATGGTTTGTCTTGGTTCGGCCAGTTGACCCAATATTTTGTTGAATATTCATACCAATGGGCTGTATAGAATGCAGGTATTGATGG
>CAYVMA010000078.1:0-2514 GCA_964452455.1 uncultured Fervidobacterium sp.
AACAGCTTTCGTTATAGAAGTAGAAGAACAGAACGAAATAATGCTTGAAGACTTCAAATTCAAAGTAGATAAAAATAAAATATTGGAAGAAGTTGCAAAGATTCTATCAGAAAATGTAGCTACAGTTGATTACATAAAGAACAAACTCAAAACCGACATAGTCCTCGTGAACGACAAAATATTCTCCGCAATCGTTGAAACAATGACAGAAATCATTCCAAGAATCAAAATTGACAAAAACACAGGAACAGTTGCTACTGGAGCGCTTTGGTACGAAGAATACTTACCACAAGACACAGTAATGTACTTTGTTGCAAGAAAAACACTATATGCAAATAGAAAAACACAAGAGACAGGCAACTCAGATATACTTGACAAACTGAGAACAAAAGTTGATAACGCAGTCATAAACATTGGTGGAAAAGAAACAGTTGGAAAAGGATTAGTTGCATTAAAGGTGGTGAATGGACAATGACAGAACTAATCAAAAAAGCTGTGGAATGTGTAAGGGAAATAGACAAAATAGGCTCAAAAGAAAAGAAAGACAAATACCTTAGCACAGTTAAAGGTTTAGGCAGTATGATTATCCAGAACGGTCTGTACGGCACGATACTCTTTCTAAAGGTTAAGGCTCGTAATGAACCAATAAATAACGAACTTATAAAACACCTTGATACTCTTATAGAAATACAAACCGGTGAAAAGAACTTTTCTGAAAAAGTTATCAACGGTACTGCTGAGCACAACTCAAAATACTTCAAAATACAATATGCAGCACTCGAGGGGGTGAAATGGCTCAGAAGATACGCCGACATCTACCTTGGAGGTGAAGAGGATGACTCAACAAACTCATGAGAAAAACAATACCGAAGTAGTGAAAAACAAAAGTTTGTATTGGGATAAAATAATCTACAAAAAGTTTCGCCAAGATATAATCGGGGATTTCCAGAAAAATAAAATAATTAAAGAGATTGTCCATAACATGGAAATTGATGACACAATCAACCAGGCAATAAAATCGCTTAATGAACGCAGAAATAACATAGTAAAAAATTATGGTAAAGAACACACGCTTATCGACGGAAAATTCAAACTAAAAACCAAACTACTTCTTGGAAGTGGCTTACCGTCATTAATAGAAGTAGGTATGCACCTATCAAGAAACTACGGAATTCCAGTCATACCAGCAACATCAATAAAAGGTGCTTTTGCTCATTACCTCTTAGAAAAAATGGAAGAAGACAAAACAATAACAGAAGAACTTTACAAAAAAATCTTCGGAACAGATTTGAACAACTCAAAAGAGAACCAGCGAGGATTAGTGATATTTCTCGATGCGCTCCCACAGGGATTTTTCAGACTTGAAATTGATTTGATAAACAATCACTTCCAACCTTATTATATGAAACAAGACAATCCACCAAACGATTGGTATAACCCTGTTCCAGTTCAATACATCGTCGTAGGAGCATCGACTTACAGATTTACAATACTACTAGACAAAGAAAACAACTTTACCGAGGAAGAAAAGAATAAAATAAAAACTGAATTCAAAAACATGCTAAAACTCTATGGAATAGGTGCTAAAACAAACTACGGATACGGCAGATTCGAAACACAAGCGGAAAATTAATATCCCAAAACCCATTTTAAAAATCCACTCCTTATATGCCCAAGCCAGTGCGTGTTCTACACCCAATGCTGGCTTGGGTTTTTTTATTCTACCATCCACATTTAAAAAGGAACTACTAAGGATAATTTTAAACGTCCACTTATTTGGCATGCCTGACAATAAACAGCAGTTTGAGGGAGAAAGTCCGCTTTGTAATGTGAACCGTTGCCAAAAGCTATGCTGTACTTTGCAGGAGGAAATCTAAAGGAACCTGGGTGCAAGGTCTCACCTTGAATTTGAAAACTACCTTGGGAAAAATATGAAACCCGAGGATAAACAATGAACATTAAAGTTATCTGTGGAAGTTCCAGAATCACGAGGTGTTGCGCAAAATAAAGCGCATATTAATTAACGAACAGCAATATATCGGTTGGTGTGTTGCAGAATATAAAAAAGCGCAATGTAAATTGCCGAGCTCTTCTTCAGTTTCATTTTACTTTAGCTCACTTGACAAATTTACACCTTGCGTGTAGTTGTTATTACAATATTAATATACATCACATATTTTTGTTACCTAAACTGAGAGAAAATAACAGTAACACAATTATCCTCAAATTCTGAAAAACATATTTAGCAAAATCTTTTAAAATAAAGCATATTCGAAAAAAACATGTACTATAATACATAACATTGCAATACAACTACAAATACTAATTATCATAAAAGCAAACAAAAAATGCCAGAAATTCCAAACTTACCTTCATATATCATTAATAAAATTCCTACAACCGCACTAATAATACTTGTCTAAAACACATAGTGTAACGATTATGTAAAATCACAAAATTTAGCCATTTTTTCGGGGGATAGTTTCCGGTCATGATTAACTTAAAAAGGCATAA
>CAYVMA010000079.1:0-3845 GCA_964452455.1 uncultured Fervidobacterium sp.
GAACTAGACTTCTTTTGTTAGCGATATTATTGGTATCGGTTCCACTAATAATCTCTGTTCTCTTCACTGTTATAAATCTAGCAAGGGAAAGTGCGCGAATTGAGAATGAGGTGAAGCAGCAATTAGGTGACCCAAAGGTCATTTTCAAAGATTTCTTCGAGACATTTTCAAAACAGCTTGAAGAACATATCAGCGCGTACAACGAAAAGTTGGTTTCTGCTGTTGAAAAGCAGAAGGAAAGTGTCGAAAAGGCATTCGAGGAAGTATACCTTGGTGCGCTCGAAAAAGAAGCAAACTCTATAAAAAACGTAGTTGAAAACCTCATAAAGGAGAAAGTAAGTACGATAGAAAATCTTTCAAAAGTAGCTGCTGCTTCAAAAGATGTGGTGAATGCAGCAGCCGAAAAGAATTTAGGGTTAGCCGAAAAAAGAAGCCTATTACTCAACTATGTGGAACGTGCGTTGTTTGATTACATTTCGCTCTGGACGATAGAGGCTTCTGAGCCAAGGTTGAAGATAAGGCCATTCGTAAACCTCGGTGAGAAGTTCCTTGTTGAGTACGCATATTCACTTGCACCTGGTGTAGAGGTAACGACGTATAAAGAACTTGAATTTGCAAATGAGATTACTAAGCGAACCAGAAAGATTCTTAGCTCTGCTTCGGCTTATTCTGAATCTTTTGCATTTAAAGGTGATAATGGGATATACTTCGTTGCGATTAACCCTGTTATGCATCCACAATTAGGAAACACAATTACAGGTTTTGTTATAGCAGCCGGTAGACTTGCAGAGAACTTTTTGGACGATATCAAAAGGCTTACCAACTCCGAATTGACAATATACATCGACGGTAAAGCTTATGCGACAACAAAAGTGGACGAAACTGGTGAAAGGAGATTGGATGTAACTGAACCTGTGGAAGAGAAGTATATCTTTAAGGTAGGGGACGAAGAATACCTCGCAGTTAAGAGCGATTTGAACGTAGCAGGCGAGTCTCTGGGGAAGCTCGAGGTTGCTATCAAAAAAGAAGCGGTGAAAGCACAAATTGAGATACCACAACCGGAAAAGTTCCAGATGCCGGAGATTGAAATGCCAGAAGTGAAGGTCAGTGTTGATTTGAACCTCGCAAGGTTAGTTGTAATTAACCTAGTGGTTGGAATAGTTATTCTTGCAATTGCACTCGTTGTTTCAGTACCTATGATTAACAGCATTTCCAAAGAGATTGTCAGGTCTTCAGAGATTATTGAGCGATTCTCAAACGGTGAGCTCGTATCTTTCGATGTAAAGACGTTTGGTGAGTTTGAAAGAGTTATAAACTCACTGAAACGACTTTCGGAAAACCTGCGTGATTACGCTGAGGATATGAAGGAAAGCTCCAAGGAGTTGACAAGTGAAATCGAGCAAGTAACAATGATAAAGGATACTATGCAGAACTCCGTTTCAAGGTTCAGTGAGTTCGTTGATAGGTACATAACTGAGGTTGAGGATGTCAAATCGAAAATCATGATGCTCCAGCAAACGGTGGAGACATCTATGGAAAGCAACGAAAATCTTTCGCAGCAACTTTCAGAGTTGTTAAAAGATATAGAAAGTGCACAGGCAGAGATTTTGAGAAATGTGGCTTTGATAGAAGATATGAACGAGTCGGTCAATGCGAATGTAGAGGTCTTCGAAAGGTTTAGCACAACTGTTAGAAGAACGATAGAAAAGTTTGCTTCTATCAAAGAAGCTATTGCGAAAATCCAGAACGTTGCATCGCAAACAAACTTGCTAGCTTTGAACGCGGCAATTGAAGCGGCAAGGGCAGGAGAAGCAGGCAGAGGATTTGCTGTTGTCGCTGATGAGGTTATGAAACTATCCGTGGAAATCAACAATCTTTCCAAGAACCTTGTTAAAGAAGTTGACACATACACAAATGACCTAAAGGAACTCGACCAACTCTACGAAACTTCCGGCGAGAAGTTCAGAAAGTTACAGCAAGCGAAAGAAGAGTTCTCAACGAATTACTACACGGTTATTGAAAAAGTTCAAAACATTGGTATGCTAAGCGCTCAGGTAGGTATTCAGATACAAGAAAATAACACTACGTTCTCTCAAATAGAATCACTAATGGACGACGTATCAAATTCGGTTATGTCCTCTTCAGAACAACTGCAAAGATTCAATGAGGAGTTCAAGCAAATTACGGCGGTGTTTGAACAATTAAGCGAAAGTACCGAAAAGTTGAAAGAAATAGCAAAGAAGATGGAGAATATCTCACAGTGGTTTAAGTTAAGTTAGTAGAGGTATTTTGGAGAGATAGAAGGTGGCTCGAAAGAGCCACCTTTTTTGTAAATATGTTTCATGGTATAATTGAAAATAGGTTTTTTCTATTGTGCTTTAACGGGAGAGTGTGAAATGGTAGAGATGGAAAGAATAGAAGAGCTCAAGATGATAGAAAATGATGGTGATATTCGTGATACGATTGTTGCAATTGCAACACCACCGGGTGTGGGAGCTATTGGTATTGTGAGAGCTTCTGGACCTGAATCTTGGCGAATTTTGGAAGAATGTGTTCGAAAGGATATTGGTGCTGAAAGGAAAGTTAGATACGGTAATTTCTACGATAGCGATGGAAATATTATAGATGAGGTGCTCTTCGTCGGGTTCAAGGCGCCTAGAAGTTACACAGGGGAAGATATGGTGGAAGTCTACTGCCACGGAGGGATACTTGTAACTCAAAAAATTTTGGAAGAGTTCATGAAAAAAGGGGCAAGGCTTGCTAAAAACGGAGAATTCACAAGGAGAGCGTTTCTGAACGGAAAGATAGACCTAATCAAGGCAGAAGCGATTTTGCAGATAATAGAAGCAAAGAGTGAAGAGAGTTTGAAGTTGGCTATCGATAACCTGAAAGGTAAGTTGTCCGGAGAAGTGACGGCGATAAGGAAGATGTTGATAGATGTGCTTTCGAAGATAGAGGTAACCATAGACTATGGTGATGATATTGAAATCCCCAAAGAAGAGATAGCTCACGATATTGAGAATGCAGTCCGGTTCTTGTCAGAAAAACTAGCGCACGCAGATAAGGGAATTCATATCACCACAGGGGTTACACTTGCTATCGTTGGAAAACCAAACGTTGGTAAGAGCACACTACTCAACAGGTTGCTTGTGGAAGATAGGGCAATTGTTACGGATATACCTGGCACAACAAGAGATGTGATAAAGGGAGAGATTAAGATTCGTGGTATACATTTTGTTATATCCGACACAGCAGGGATAAGGGAAACGGAAGATGTGGTTGAAAAGATAGGAATCGAAAGGGCGATACGAGAGGCAAGCCAAGCCGACGTTGTGCTGTTTTTACTTGATGCAACTACAGGATTTACAAAAGAAGACGAGTATATTTTGAATATCATACAGGATAGCAACTTTATAGCAGTTTGGAACAAGACCGATATCGGAGATAAAGTCTCTAAAGTTTCAAAAGATGGGGATGATGTTTATATAAGTGCTTCCACAGGCGAAGGGTTGAGAACGTTGGAAGATAAAATCATCGAACGCGTAAGGCCTTTGATAGAGGATGGTCAATTGTCTCATGTGACCACAAGAAGACAACTTGAGCATTTGAAAATAGTCTATCAGCACTTGAAAAAAGCTTTGAAGTCGCTCAGCGGTGGGTATCCAGTAGATATAGTCTCAATCGATATTCGAAACGCACTTTCTGAGCTTGATAAACTACTTGGAACGAATTTCACAGATGATTTGTTGGATAATATCTTTGCTAACTTCTGTGTTGGAAAATAGAAAGTTAAAAAAAGCGGGCTTTTCTCGCCCGCATAAAGCCGTGGGGGGTGTAGATCGGAA
>CAYVMA010000080.1:0-15232 GCA_964452455.1 uncultured Fervidobacterium sp.
GCAGAACAGACAAACTTGCTTGCATTGAATGCAGCGATAGAGGCAGCAAGGGCAGGAGAGGCTGGAAGAGGATTTGCCGTTGTTGCAGATGAAATAAGGAAATTGGCAGAAGAGAGTAAACAAGCAACGAGTAAGATAGGACAGATTCTATCAGAGATACAAAACGGTGCACAAAAAGCAAGCGATGCGACAACGGAGACAGTGAATGTAGTTGAGAAAGCTTCGGCGGAATCAAGAACGGTGAGTGAAAGGTTTATCAATATCTTAAAGCAAGTAGAGGGGATAACAAGTCAGATAGAAGGATTGGCGGCAAGTTCACAAGAACAGAGTGCAGCAGCGCAAGAGATGACAAGCGCAATGGATACGGTGACGAAGGCAATAACATCGATAGCTCAGCAGATGGAAGAGATAACACAAGGAGTAAGACAGCAAGCAAACGCAAGCCAAGATGTAAGTAGTGCAGCAGTACAGATGAGTTCTATAGCCAACAGCTTACTTGAACAAGTGAAGAGATTCAAGATTTAAATCCAAAGGCGCCGGTAAAGGCGCCTTTGTTTTTTTGGTTTATTACTAATAAATTCTCTTATACATGTTATATCCATCTCTTGTTTTATTCGTAACCCTTAGCAACCGGAAACCTCTTGATGGAATATCAATAGTCATAATTCCACCGTTAATCCAGAACTCTTCGCCATTTAGAACATCCGTAAAACAAGTTCCCGCAAGTAACCTTCCGTCTGGAACTGAAACTGTAACATGTTTCTTTTCGCCTTTATTTATCGCAATTATCATACCATCTAAAACGTGCGGTGTTCTTCTGTAAAACACAAGAGGTTCTTTGTTCAGTACTTCGAATGTACCTATCTTTAATGCCGTTTCAGATTTTCTAATTTTAATGAGTTTTTTGTAAAACTCCCTCAACTCTTTATCCCATTCTTCTTCATTCCATTTCATCGTTGCACGGCATTCCGGGTCGCCTCCACCTTCGATGCCTATTTCCGTGCCATAGTAAACAACAGGCACGCCTGGATATGTAAATTGTAGAACTATTGCGAGTTTCCTCAAGGCTTTGTCTGGTATGACCGTAGCAAGTCGTTCTGTATCGTGACTATCGAGCATATTCCAACAACCATGGATGTTTGGTGTATCGTTGTAAGCCCTTTGGAGTGCATCTGCCAAGTTATCGAACTCACCTTTCAAATAAGCGATAACGGTGTTTCTGAAGTGATAGTTCATTATCCCGTCAACCATTTGCCAATTTGATGGATAGTTCCACGTTTCTGTAACAACGTATTTTTCGATAGAAACGCTCTTCGCAGTCTTTGCGATAAGTGCGTTGTTCACGTATCCGAGGTCAAACCCAACATCAAGTCTCCATCCATCTATGCCTTGTCTCAAATAATGTTCAACAACTCTGAGGATATAGTTCATCACTTCGACTTCCTCAAGATGCCATTCAGGAAGTGATTTGTGACCATACCAAGCCCTGTGACCATCATCGTATATCGCAAACTTACTCACATGCCTCTTATCACCTTTTAGCGCCTTTTTGAACCAAGGATTTTCACTACTAAGATGGTTGAATACACCATCGAGAATAAGTCTAAAATTCTCGCTCTTTGCCTTCTTAACGTAGTATTTAAATGCCTTTTCTCCACCAAATTGTGGGTCGATTTTCATATAGTCAATAGCATCGTATTTATGGTTAGTCGGTGAAAGGAAAATAGGATTTGTGTAAATCACGTTAACTCCAAGGTCTTTCAGATAATCAAGTTTCTCAGCAATCCCCCACAAGTCGCCCCCATAAAAATCCTTCACGTGTTCTGCTTTATCCTTCCTCTTTGGTGGAACGTTCCAGTCAACGATTCTTCCACCACGTTTTGTATAAAGCTCGGCTTTATCTTTCACTGTCTTTCCTTTTCCAATGGCAAATCGGTCTGGAAAAATTTGATAGATGACACTCTCATACACCCAAGATGGGATTGGGAAAAGATTGGTTATCTTGCCATGCATGCTTAAATCCTCCTTATAGCATTTGATAATACAGCACGCCAAATATTATACAAGGAACAATTCATATGTGCAATTTAGATATGGTATAAAGGTAAAAGCCATTCTCAGATTAGTCTGCAAGGAGGTACGAAGCACATGAAACGCTTTTGGAAGTTTATACTTTTGCTTCTCGTCTTTGTCGTTTTGTTCACAGTTCTTTTTCATTACCTTGCTAAAGTCCCTGTGATAGGTAATGTTATTAGCATTTTATCCAGCATGCTCAACCCTTTCAAGGAGAGGGTTCAGAGAGCAGAAATAAACCTTGGGACCGTACTATACGACATTCAACAAATGGGTTTCCTAAGGCTTGCTACTGTTTTAATGGAAGATGTGATAAAAACTCGTGATTACGAATATGAATTAGACACAATATTGGATGGAAAATACGCTGTTGATGGAACGTACATATACAGGGCAAAAGTGAGCTACGGTATCGACCTATTCAAAATTGAACAGGATGATGTAGTAATCGACGAAACACAAACGAGAATCACGATTTATTTACCACCAATCGAATTGTTGGAAGGTAGGGTTAAGGTAGAAAGGTTAGAAACGTTTGAAGAGAATTTCAGGAGCAAAATATTCGGAAGATTTGAAATTGGTGCAAAAGATACGTGGATACCAATAGAAATCAAAGAGAGAGTCTACAGTTTTTGCGATCGGAAAGCTGAAGAACTATTAGCAAGAGAAATAGAAGACTACATGAGAAGCAAAAATAAATACGAAGAAATGAAAACAAGGGCAGAAAAGTACATTACAACCTTATTGTTGCCTTACACTGCTAAGGGTTATTCTGTTAATGTTATTTGGAAGGAGTGATGAGAATGAAGAAAGTTTTTACAGTGATACTGATTGTAATATCTATAATCCTTGCCCTTGCACTGTATTCTATTCTGAATCAACCGAAGAAAACAAAAACTCCTGAGCTGACGAAATTTTCCGTCGGACAGGGGACCTTATTGTACAAAAGTATACCTATAAGTTTGTTGTCAGTACCAGGGTAAAGAACAAGCTTAGCGAATCAAGAGTTCTCTATCGCGTTGTTGCTGAAAGTTACGTACATCTCGACACAAATCAGATTGCGTTAGAAGAAAAAGAGGACGGAACAATCTACGTAAAACTGCCTCAGTTGAGTGCTGATGAACCAATAATTGATGAAAGAAACCTCCAACTTACAGGTGCAAAATACGGTTGGTTTACCTTCAATGATGAGCGAATCGATAATATCACACGAGAGGAAATAAGAAGGAAAGCCAAGGAAATTCTCCAACAGCTCAGAGCTGAGAACTATCTAAACGAAGTCGCAATCGCAGAGAATGTTGTTGAACCGGTTTTGAAGAAGTTTTATCCAGATAAAGAGTTTATCTTCGAATCTAATTGATTTGTCTATCCCAGCCCCTTTGAGGGGCTTTTTGTTCATTTTCTCATTCCACCTTGAAGAAAATAAACTATATAGTATAATATCGAAGACAGAAATAAGAAAAATCAAAGTCGGGTCCGACCGACGAAAAACCGACAGAAAAAGTGAGAAGAAACAACTAAAACGTGGGGGAGTGATATTCACATGGGCAACTTTCTTAGCCGAACACTTGCTGTTATCAACGATTTCTCGGTTGAAGAGCAACTATTTTTGTATCAATCCACCAAGCGACTGAAAGAAAAACTGAAAAACAAGGAAGATGTTTCGGAATTTCAAATCAAACGTGATGTTGGTATCTACATCGTCTTTGTGGAACCTTCCACCCGAACCAAAGAATCCTTCATTAACGCCGCAAAATTCCACAAGAATGCAAAGGTAAACATCTTCGACTCCGAACACTCCTCGTTCAACAAACAAGAAAGTTACGTGGACACATTTAATATGCTAACAGGTTACAGTGAATATTCCATCTTTGTTTTGAGAACCAGACTCGAAGGTGTTGTAAGATTGCTCGAAAGAAAGGTTGGAGAGTTTGCAGAAAGGCACGGCATCATGAGACCTGCATTCATCAACGGTGGAGATGGAAAGCACGAACATCCAACCCAAGAACTCCTTGACGAATACACATTCCTTGAACACAACAATTTCGACAACTCCCACATCAGAATAGCCCTCGTTGGTGATTTGCTCCACGGTAGAACGGTCCATTCAAAAGCGGACGGTCTGAAGGTTTTCAAAAACGTAGAAGTCGACTTGATTGCCCCACCCGAATTGCAAATGCCAGAAGGATACATTCAAAAAATGAAGAGGAATGGATTTGAAGTAAGACAATATTACTCAATAGATGAATATTTAAGCTATGGAAAACCAGCAAATATTTGGTATTTCACCCGCTTACAACTTGAAAGAATGGGCGAAGATATCTTAGAAAAGGAAAAAATACTGAGAAAAGCCGTAACGTTCAGGGAGGATATGCTCAATAAGATTCCCGAAGGAACGAGGTTCTATCATCCGCTGCCAAGACCTAAGTTCAACCCTGAAATCCCAACATTCCTTGACACATTGCCACTCAATGGCTGGGAAGAACAAGCGATAAACGGATATTATGTGAGGATCGTGCTTTTGTCAATGCTTGGAGGTGCACTTGAGGCTCCGTTTGATACATCAAAACCTCAGCAACAAGAGGATGAAAATTTCATTATCCCAGCACCAATCACAGATGGAACAAAAGGCGTTCTTAAAGAAGGAAAGAGGGGTATTAAACCAATAGAGAATGGAACGGTAATAGACCACATCGCAAAGGGAAAATCACAAGAAGAAATATACAACACTATCGTAAAGATAAGGAAAATACTAAAGCTATACGATGTAGACAGTGCAGATGGAATATTCAAATCAGCGGATGGTAGTTACAAAGGTTACATAAGCTTGCCAGATAGGTATTTGTCATTTAAGGAAATCAAGAAACTTTCAGCAATTTCTCCGAACACAACCGTAAATATCATCAAGAATTCAAGGGTTGTTGAGAAATACAGAATCAAAATGCCACCTCGTATTTACGGATTTGAAGAAATCAGATGCAAAAATGAGAATTGCATAACGAACCCAGCACATGGTGAGAATGTGACCGCCTCGTTCGTCCAAATCGATGGAAAATTCGTGTGTGAATACTGTGAAACACCACATGAATACCATGAGATTTGGAAGATATAATGACAAAGCCCCCGAGAAGGGGGCTTTGTTGTTAGTCATTAGAATTTTTTGTTTATCCAAGCACGCTTGCCATTATCTTTGCAAGTTCTACAAAACTTTCCTTGAGACTTGCGCCTCCAACAAGCGCACCGTCAATGTCCGGTTTGACGAACAGTCCAAAGAAGTTCTCTGGAGTGACGCTACCACCGTAAAGGATGGTTACCGATTGTGCAACTTCCTCACCGTATATTTTTGCAAGGAGTGCCCTTACGAATTCGTGAGCTTCTTGAGCTTGTTCTGGTGTTGCCACAACACCTGTTCCTATTGCCCATACAGGCTCGTAGGCGATAACCACCTTCTTAACATCATCCGCACTTAGTCCATACAAGCCTTCTCTAACTTGTTTTTCAAGCACGCAGAAGGTCAATCCCTTTTGCCTTTCTTCAAGTGTCTCACCTATACAGAATATCGGAGTTAAGCCTTCTGCAAGAGCTTTTTTGATTTTCTTGTTTATAACTTCATCTGTTTCTCCAAATATTCGTCTTCTTTCACTGTGACCAATTATAACCGCTTGAACATTGAGTTCTTTTAACATCTTTGGTGATACTTCGCCTGTGAACGCACCACTATCTTCGTAATACATATTCTGTGCTGCGAGTTTTATATTGCTCGAACTAACAACTTCTCTAACCCTATCAAGTGCAACAAAAACAGGTGCGATGTATATGTCAAAAGAATTAAACCCAGCGAGCGCATTAACCAAAGCGTTGGCAAAAAGTTGCGCTTCGCTGGGCGTTTTATTCATCTTCCAATTTCCAGCAAGGATGAATCTCCTATTGGTTATTTTTTTTTATTTGCAATGGAGACAATACCTGGTAATTCTTTTCCTTCGAGGAATTCGAGTGATGCACCGCCACCGGTTGAGACGTGGCTAAACTTCTTCTCAAGCCCGAACTGTGCAACCGCTGCTGCGCTGTCTCCACCACCGACAACTGTTGTTACACCTTTCTCTGTGAGTGATGCGATGAATTCCGCAACTGCCTTTGTGCCAGCTGCAAAGTCTTCTATTTCAAACACGCCAAGTGGTCCGTTCCAGACGACTGTCTTTGCATCTGCAAGTTTCGATTTAATGAGTTCTATACTTGCTGGACCGATATCGTAACCAGCCCAACCTTCTGGAATACCTTCTTCGCATGTGAAGACTTTCTTCTCAACTCCTGCTTCCATTTTTTGTGCACAAACAGCGTCTGTTGGTATAACAAGCTCAACACCTTTTTCTTTTGCTTGTTCAAGAAGTTGCTTTGCAAGTTCTATCTTGTCTTCCTCAACAAGGGAATTACCCGTTTGTTTGCCAAGAGCTCTCCAGAACGTGAACATCATAGCGCCACCGATGATTATTCTGTCAGCTTTGTTCAGGAGGTTGGTTATAACCCCTATTTTATCTGAAACCTTTGCTCCGCCAAGAACAACAACATATGGTTTATCTGGATTGAGTGTTGCCTTTGACAGGAATTTAATTTCTTTTTCCATCAGGAAACCAGCAACAGATGGTATAAATTGTGCAATTCCAACGTTACTTGAGTGAGCTCTGTGGGCTGTTCCAAATGCGTCGTTGACATGGATATCAGCAAGGCTTGCCCATTTTCTTGCAAGTTCAAGGTCGTTCTTTTCCTCTCCTGGGTCGAACCTTGTATTCTCAAGCATCAATACTTCGCCCTCTTTTAATTCAGCAACGGCTTTTTCAACCTCTTCGCCGTAAAGTGCGGGGACGAATTTAACTTCTTTCCCGAGAAGTTCTGACAATCTTTCCGCAACGGGTTTCAAAGAATATTTTGGGTCCGGTCCACCCTTTGGTCTACCAAGGTGGGAAAGGAGAATTACCCTTGCACCGTTATCGAGGGCGTATTTAATTGTTGGTAGCGCCTCAACAATTCTTGTGTCGTCTGCAACTTTTCCATCTTTCAAAGGAACGTTAAAGTCAACTCTCATTATTACCCTTTTACCCTTGAGGTCAACATCTCTAATTGTCAGTTTTTCCATCTTTTGACACCTCCCGTGCCATTGTCATGTAATTCACAAATTATGACCGTAGAAAAAAGGGGGACGCGCCCCCTTTGTTGGTTTACGAATTAAAGCATTGTTGCGACTTTTTCGATTGTGTCAACAACTCTGCAGGTGTAACCGTATTCGTTATCGTACCAGCTGTAGACTGTTACGAAGTTTCCATTCATGACTTTTGTAAGTGTTGCATCGAATATACCTGCGTATGTTGAGCCAACAATGTCTGAACTTACAATTGGGTCTTCGTTGTATTTGATAATACCCTTAAGTCTGCCTTCTGTTGCTTCCTTAACTTTTGCGTTGACTTCTTCTACCGTTGTTGGTTTTTCAACTTGGACGCTGAGAACAGATATTGAACCATCTGGAGTTGGTACCCTCAATGCCATACCATCGAGTTTACCCTTTACTTCAGGAACGACAAGTGCAACTGCTTTTGCAGCTCCTGTTGTTGTTGGGATTATGTTCAAAGCTGCTGCTCTTGCTCTTCTGAGGTCCTTGTGTGGGAGGTCGAGAACTCTCTGGTCGTTCGTGTAGCTGTGGACTGTTACGAGGTAACCTGTAACTATTCCGAATGCATCGTTAATAACCTTAACAATAGAAGCGATTGAGTTTGTTGTACAAGATGCACAGGATATAATCTGGTGCTCCGGTTTGAGTTGTTCTTCATTACAACCAAAGACTACCGTAATGTCTTCTCCCTTTGCTGGAGCTGTGATGATAACCTTTTTTGCACCAGCCTGGATGTGTTTCATTGCCCCTTCTCTTTCTGTGAACTTACCGGTTGATTCAACAACTACGTCAACACCGAGGTCTTTCCATGGAAGGTTTGCTGGGTCTTTTTCTGCAAATACCTTTATGGCTTTTCCGTTGACATACATCGTGTCGCCTTCTACCTTAACTTCCCCTGGAAATTCTCTGTGCACTGAATCGTATTTGAAAAGGTGAGCCAATGTTGCTGGGCTGTCCAAATCGTTAATGGCAACTACCTCTACGGAACTGTTGCGGCGAATAAGTTCTCTAAGGACGAGTCTTCCAATCCTTCCAAAACCGTTGATAGCTATCTTCATCTTTCTCCCTCCTTCACAGTGTTGGTGCGAATTTCTCCTGCTCGTGAAAAATTGTACAATATAAATATTACATTTACAACGTCTTAGAAGTTAAAAATTTTGAATATTTTTCAAATTTCAGGTAATCAAGAAAAAAGTCAACGTGAAATATTGTTGGTTATAACCAAAAAAGAGCATTTTCAAAATTATTATACCATGAATGTCTGATTTAGGCAACTAAGCTAAAATTTGAAACAGATTAAGTATTTTTGCCCCTATTTTAGAATTAAGTCATACTGTTTCTGGTAATTCCATAAGATTCTTATCAAATTTCAAAAGTGTATGGTATAATAAATTTGCAAAAAATCGACAGATATGATTTTCTTAAAGAGCGTTTATCTCAAGGGGGATTTTAAAAATATATGATAGCACAAAAGCTTAGGAAACTTGTTGTTCTATCATTTGTTATCTTTTTAATATTCACACTTGTCTTAGGTATCCTGCTCTTAAAAAACCTAAAAAGTGCCTTTGATGTTCAGTTCAAAGAGTTTTCTGTTAGTGTTTCGAAATGTTTGGAGTTTCGCTTTTTACAAGAAACAAAGGAACTCCAGCGAACATTTGACAATTTGAAAAGTCTATTTGATAGACTTCCATTATCTGAAGAAGAATATGCTCTTTTCAAAGAAAGTTTGATATCGAACCTCAGGACGCTTAATATAGACTTTCTCGCAATTTACGAAAACAGTGGTCTTGTGCAAGTTCATTACCTGAATGAACAATATTCAACCAGAATTGATAATCTTTTAAATCAGCTCTCGCTTAAACAGCTTACAGGAAAGACCCATTTCTTCCTGGATATTCCAAATTTGCTCTTTCCAATAGAACTTTTTGTTCTTTACCCATCTCCAAAAATTTTGAAACTTTGGGAAGTTGAAACTCCCAGCGTTATCTTGGTAGGGAAACATTGGACAGTTACAGATTTTGTCAAGTTAGAAGACCTGACTGGAGCTTCCGTTTCTTATTCAACTCATCCTGGTAATTCCACGCTTACTAAGTTAGTCTATTCATACCCGCTTACGGACCAGACAAACAAAAACTTTCGATATTTGGTATTTTCGAAGAATTTCACACTACTCACAAAGTATCTTGTATATGTTGTAATTTTGGTGATTTTGTCTATTATCGTTCTTATCTCTATACTTTCCATATTCTACCTACAGCTTAAAAAGTTGGCACTGGCTCCTTTCAGCGACATAATATACGCTATCGAAAACCATACACCTGATACGGTTGAAAAGTACATATACCGGGGCGATGAAATCGGTAGTCTTGCTAACGCAATTAAAAATTACTTGCACCAGCGTGAACAAATTAATCTTTACCTCAAGGAATTGGAAACAAAAAACCAAAGCCTGAGGTCACTAAATGAGCAAATTCGTCAACTACTGGAAAAAGACGTTCTCACTGGATTGCTTACTAGATACGTTTTCAATAGTCAGATCGAACGTTTATATGTCTCAAGTAAAGCGGACAGAATACCGTTATCCGCCATTTCTATTGATGCGGACAATTTCAAGAAAATTAACGATACATTCGGACATAACGTAGGTGACGAAGTTTTGAAAGGAATAGCTGAAGTGATATTGAAAAACGTTCGAGCAAGTGATTTTCCAATAAGAATGGGTGGTGAAGAGATTCTGATACTCCTCCCTGAAGCAGATATTGACGCAGCGCATTTAATAGCAGAAAGAATTCGCACAAAGGTCGAAGAAAAGTTTAAGGAAACGCCATACAAAGTTACAATAAGTCTGGGAGTTACTCAATTGAAAGGGAACGATACAATTGAAAGCTTTTTGAAAAGAGCAGATGAAGCACTATATATCTCAAAATCCAATGGTAAAAACAGAACGACCGTGCTTTTTTAAAGCACACGAGAACCGGTATTTCCAAACAAAAAATGAGTGGTATAATTTTTTAATGAACATCGAAAAACTCTTGAAGCGTCGCAGATGATATCCGCGATTTATTGTTCAATTTAATGGAGGTGGCACTTGTGTTTTTAAACTTTTTGTTGCTTGTCTTAGGACTTGCCTTTGTAAGTATAGGCGCTGACAAAGTTGTTGAGGGTGCTTCTGCTATTGCAAAAAAGCTTAGGGTCTCAGACCTTGTCATCGGTCTCACAATAGTGTCTTTTGGCACATCGGCTCCGGAATTAGTTGTAAACATTGTTTCTTCAATCAAGAAAAATTCAGACATTGCGCTTGGCAATATAATCGGTAGTAACATATTCAATATACTTGTAGTTGCAGGGCTCTCCGCTATAATAAAACCAATAAGTGTTAAACACTCGACACTCAAGAAAGATATTCCTCTAAGCTTCTTAGCTGCCGTGTCAGTTCTTGCTCTTGGTAATAAAGGAAACAACCTTCCTTCGATAATAACGCGCGGTGATGGCATTGTGCTTTTATCTTTCTTTGCCATATTTGCTGCTTACGTATTCGAAATGGCAAAAAAAGATAGAGAAATCTTTGAAGAGTTAGAAGTGGAGAAGCTAAAAAACATAAACACTTGGCTCGCTGTACTTTACGTAATTGGTGGTTTAGCAGGGCTTATAATTGGTGGGCGATGGATTGTGAACAGTGCAACGCAGATAGCAAGAGCACTTGGGGTTTCGGACAAAATGATAGGTTTAACAATCGTTGCTGCCGGGACATCTATACCCGAGCTTGCTACGTCGTTGGTTGCCGCTGTAAAGGGTAATAGCGAAATAGCCCTGGGAAATGTTATTGGTTCGAATATATTCAACATTTTCCTCATACTAGGTGTTTCTGCCACTCTTAATCCTGTTCACTACCCTACAGCGTTGAACGTTGACGTAGCACTACTTCTTGTTATAACGGTTATCTTAACACTATTTTCAAAGGATTTGAAAATAAACAAAATCGAAGGTGCTCTCTTTTTCGCAACATATGTAGGATACACTGCTTACCTAATAGTCAGAAGATAGGACTTTTGATACACTCTCAAGAAGGTGGTATACATGTACGAGCATCTTGAGTATTACGGAGTATCAAAGAGGGTTATAGATGCTATGAATAAAATAGACAGAAAACTCTTTGTTCCTGCAGAGTATCAAGATAGTGCATACATTGACACACCTCTTCCAATAGGTTACGGTCAAACGATATCAGCACCACATATGGTCGGATTGATGTGCGAATATTTGGATTTGCAAGAAGGAGACAAAGTACTTGAAATTGGAACTGGAAGTGGGTACAATGCCGCTGTAATGTCACAACTCGTTGGACCTTCAGGGAAAATCTACACTGTTGAAGTCGTCGGACCTTTGTATGAAAGAGCGAAGAAGGTTATCGAACAATTAGGAATAGACAACATCGAAATGTTTCTCTGTGATGGAAAGCTTGGATTACCGCAGTTTGCCCCTTATGACAAAATCGTTGTCACGTGTTACGCAAGAGAAATCCCACCCACACTGATTGAACAACTTCGCGAAGGTGGGATTTTATTGATTCCTGTTGGTGACGAATATATCCAGGTTCTAAAGAGAATAAAAAAATACGGTCAAAAAGTTACCGAAGAATCATTGGGTCATGTTAGGTTTGTGCCGATGGTATAAACTTCAATCTTCACTGAGAGTGTGAGTATGTTGAGCATATGCAAAGTATAGTTTTTTTATTGTGATTTTACCCCACGTATACGTGATTATAGAAGCCGTGGTGTTCCCGATAACTATCCCCAACCATACGCCAATTAACCCCATCTTAAAACCATTCACAAACAGCCAGGTCCAAAAAACTTGGAATATGATTGTTCTCAATATCGTCGTTACTAAACTTTTGTATCCATGGCCTATTCCCTGGAACATTCCCGATGTTAACATTCCAAATGGTGTCCCTGGAAGGAACAGACACAATAGTTTGAGCGCTTGTGAAACATTTTCTAAAAGTAGAGAGGAAGATTTTGAATATGAAAACATAAGTGCAAGTGGCTTTGAGAAAAAGAAAATTCCCAACATCGTGCCAATGGCAAAATACTCAGCAAACTTAATTGCATAATTCAGAGCACCTTCAAGCTTCTTTATATCTTTCGCCCCATACGCTGCTCCGGTTACCGTTGTTACAGCCGAAGAAACTCCAATAATCGTCAAAGTTCCTAAGTTTATTATTCGCCAAGCTCCAGTAAACGTTGCTACTCCCAAATCTCCAGCCGCTTTTGATGCAAAAAAATTAAGAAAATATATTGCCACAGACATCGTAATTTGAGCAAGTGCTGTTGGAAAACCAACTATGGAGATGTCATAGAGGATTTTTCTATCCAAAGAAAAGTCTTTGAAAGTTACGTTCAAAAAAGTTTTCCTAGAAAAAATCAGAAGGTACAAAAGTATAGCACTTGCCACAAAGATGGAGATATTAGTTGCCCATGCTGCTCCTTTGATGCCCAAGTTGAAAGTATATATAAAAATAGGGTCAAGAACCATGTTCAATACGGAGCTAAAAAGAACTATATACATTGGTCGCTTTGAATCGCCTTCTCCACGAAGAATGCCTATAGCTGAGTTGTTGAACATCGTAAATATCGATGATAGGAAGATTATAGAACCATAGTCTTTCGCCTTTTGTATTGCAATCTCTGAAGCATTTGTGAATTTCAAAACAAAACCAAGTGATAAAATGCCGATAACGGTAGTCAAAAAGCCCACGATAATGGCAAGAATTATAGAATGTTCTGCCACAGAATTTGCACCTTCGAAATCCTTAGCACCTATTCTCCTGGCGATTGCAGAACTAGTCCCGACCGCAATCCCAGTAGCAATCGATATCACTATCATGTATATCGGGAAAAATAAACCCATTCCAGCCAACGAGGAAGGACCAAGGCCAGCAACCCATACAGCGTCCACGAGATTGTAAAGCGTTTGAATAAGCATAGCTATCATGTTTGGTATAGACAACTTTATAACGGCTTTTTTGTAATCTCCCAGAAGTAGCTCAACATTTTTGTTTAATTTCATATTTGAACTTTTTGAGCTGTTATCCAACATAGCTCCCACCCTGTTATCTGTTATTCTAACCTTTCTACAAACGATTTCATCTCATTCAGTGCGCGTTCAGCCGCTTTTTCACGGTTCTTACCTGCACCAAGCAAGCCAAAGTTAGCGTACATAGGTTTTAGCTCCTCAGCGGTCGTTATATAATCTATCAGTGCACCACACATGGTTTTCTTTGGAAATTCAACCATCTCTTTTCCTTCCAATAGTCTTGCAATGTTAAGTCCTACATAAAGACCTGTCATTGCAGATTCTACGTATCCTTCAACACCCGTTATCTGTCCTGCAAAGAATATATTTGGCTCTCTTTTCAACCTCAAAAATCTGTCTAACACTCTTGGTGAGTCTATGTAACTGTTCCTATGCATCACACCATACCTCAAAATTTCCGCATTTTCCAGTCCCGGAATCATCCTTATAACTCTCAGTTGCTCTCCCCATTTCAATCGTGTTTGAAATCCAACAAGATTGTACATAGTGCCTTCAACATTTTCCTTTCTCAATTGAACAACAGCATAGGGTTCCTTCCCCGTCTTTGGGTCAGGAAGTCCAACAGGTCTCAACGGACCGTATCTCATAGCATCCTTTCCACTGCGTGCTATTTCTTCTATCGGCTGACATCTTTCGAAAAGTAACTTCCTATCAAAATCTTCCATCTCGACAACTTCCGCGTTAACCAAGGCTTCCCAAAAAGCTTCGTATTGTTCCTTATTCATTGGGCAATTTATGTAATCCCCCGAACCTACACCATATCTATCTGCTACGTAGCAAATATCCATATTTATGCTATCTGCACTTATTATCGGAGCGACCGCATCGAAAAAATTAAATAACCCTCCGCTTACCTCTTTGAGCCATTCTGCAAGTGCTCCATCTGTTGTAGGACCCGTAGCGATAACCCAAATGCCATTTTCACCTGGTTTTGTCACTTCTTCATCTATCACTTCTACAAGCCCTGATGCCAGTAATCTTTCTGTCACACACCTTGAAAATTTCTCCCTATCAACAGCCAATGCCTTTCCAGCAGGAACCCTATTTTCCATGGCGCACTCTAAGATAATACTACCAAACAATTTCATCTCCTCTTTTAAAAGTCCCTCTGCGTTCTTCAAATCCAGCGACTTTAAAGAATTACTACATACCAGCTCGGCAAAGTAATCACTTTTGTGCACAGGTGATTTCTTTATTTTCTTCATCTCGTGAATAATTACCTTATGCCCTCTTTTCACAAGTTGCCAAGCTACTTCACTACCTGCCAAACCTGCCCCTACAATATGGACTTCGTTTACAGCAATCTGTCCGTTCACATCAACCACCTCAATTTTCCAATTCTTCTATTTTCGCCAAATCTTTTCACCATTTCTGCTTGTGTAATTTTACCATACCAATAAAAAAAGCGAAAAAGCCTCTGCGGAAAGCAGAGGCTTTTTGAAGGGTATTAGGAATCCTGGGCACTACCTACTCTCGCAAGGGGTCGCCCCCTTACTACCATCGGCCCGCGGTGGCTTAACGGCCAGGTTCGGAATGGAGCTGGGTGTTTCCCACCGCAGTATCGGCACCCAGGGCCATTCAAAAGTGCATAGGGTTAAGGTGAAGGATTCGGCCTATTAGTACCGGTTGGCTCCACACCTCTCGGTGCTCCCACCACCGGCCTATCTAGGTCCTCTTCTCGGACCGGCCTTGGAGGCCTCATCTTGGAGCGCGCTTCCCGCTTAGATGCTTTCAGCGGTTATCGCTTAGGGGCATAGCTACCCGGCGTATGCCGCTGGCGCGACAGCCGGTACACCAGAGGCCCCCTCCTCCCCGGCCTCCCGCACAAGAGAGGGCCCCCCCCACGCCCTCCCCCCCCGGCGCCCCCAACGACCGCCCCGCGCCCCCCACGCCTCCTCCCCC
>CAYVMA010000081.1:0-31514 GCA_964452455.1 uncultured Fervidobacterium sp.
GAAGAAGTTAGTGCAACAGTCGAGGAACTCACCGCACAAGTTGAGAGTGTCAATTCAAATGTTAACAATGCATCTGCCGCAATAGAAGAGATGACGAGCGGTATAGAAGAAGTTGCTGCAAGTGCTCAAAATGTTGCACACGCTTCTCAAAAACTCAGTGAAGAGGCACAGAAAGTCTCTCAACTTGCAAACGAAGGTCAAAAAGCAATTCTCTCAATCACCGATGTTATTGTCCAAACAAGAGAAAAAGCCGATGTTACGTTCCAGATTGTTGAAAAACTCAGTGAGAGTGCAAAGAACATAGGTGAGATTGTTGATACCATCAACTCTATAGCCGAACAGACAAACCTACTTGCACTGAACGCCGCAATTGAAGCAGCAAGAGCGGGAGAAGCCGGTAGAGGCTTTGCCGTTGTTGCGGATGAAATTAGAAAACTCGCGGAAGAAAGTAAACAGGCGACTCAAAATATCGCAAATATACTCCGAGGTATCGTTGATAGCAGTATGAAAGCAAGCGAAGCAACGAAAGAAACTGTCGAAATCGTCAACAAAGCATACAGTGAATCAGACTTGGTCAAATCACAATTCGAACAGATTCTCCAAAGCATTGTGCGTATGTCACAGATGACGGAGAACCTTGCAGCCAGCGCACAAGAGCAGAGCGCAGCAGCAGAAGAAATGAGCAGTGCTATGGATAGTGCAAGTAAGTCGATGGTCAGTGTAGTTGAACAGATGAACGAAGTCACAATGGCAATAAAACAACAAGCAGATGCTATATCAAACGTCGCAAAGACCGCCGAAAACCTTGACGATATCGCGGAAAAACTTGTTGAAACAGTGAGAAGATTCAAAATCTAACAAATAAATTCAAAAGGGCTCCCAATAACACTGGGAGCCCTTTTAATTTTAGTGATTTTGTTGTTCAAACCACTTTATCTATTCTCCTAAAGCCTTCTCCAAGAACGTATCTGGCTTCTGTGACGATAACAAACGCTTCTGGGTCGATATGACGAATCACGTTCAATACCTCACCAAGTTCTCTTCGCTTCAATGCAACGTAAAGCACGTCAATATCCTTACCAGAGTAAGCACCTTGTGCTTTCAGCACAGTTGCTCCACGTTCCATTTTCTCAAGGACGTATTTCTTAATCTCATCAACCTTCTTTGAGATAATCATCATCGTTACGGAGAGTTCAAGACCTTTGAGCACAAAGTCTATGGTGATACCGTTTATAATTATCGCAAGTAGTGCATACATGGCGATTCTTGCGTTGAACGCAAACCCTGCAAATATACCTATAGCGAAATCAACCATAAGTAGCGTTGTTCCTATTGGCGTGTGGAAATATTTCGAAATTATCTTTGCTATAATATCCGTGCCACCCGTCGAAGAGTTGTTCGCAAACGCTATAGCCATACCAATAGATGCCAATACGTTACCGAAAAAGACAGCAAGCATCAAATCTTCGCCAGTATATTTCGGAATGTTTATAATTCTGTCAAACAAATCAACAAAGAAGTTCAAAGCGAATGTTGAATATATCGTCTTAAAGCTGAAATCCTTACCAACGAGCAAAAAACCTAACACAAAAAGGAGAACGTTAATGATATACATCCAAATACCCACAGGAACGGTGGAAATTAACTTGTGTAGAATCATCGCCATACCACTCGCACCACCGGCTGCGATATTATTAGGGATGAAGAATATCACAAGCCCAAGTGCGGTTAACATGACACCTATTGTAGAAAGCACATACTCTTTAATCTGTTCTTTCAAATCAAAATCTTTCGAAAACCTAACCATATCCTTTTCCTCCTTTCTTGCTACATTCTTTATTTTTCCCTTTTTACTTCTGCGTTTTCCGTGATATGATTATATCAGAACAATCTAAAAGTTCAAATTTATCAGGAGGAGAGGCTAAGTTGGTCCTGAAATTAAAAAACATCAGCGTTTCTTACGCAAGTAAGCAGATATTGAAGAATATTTCAACCTCTTTCGAGACTGGAGAAATTGTCATGGTAATCGGAGCAAACGGCTCTGGGAAATCAACTTTGCTGAAAGTTCTCGCCGGACTAATAGATTACACTGGTGAAATCATTCTTCCTGAAGGTATAAACGATGTATCGGAAATTACAGGATACGTTTTCCAAAATCCAGAGACACAAATCATAGGTTCAACCGTTTGGGAAGACGTGATATTCGGATTGGAAAACATAGGACTCGACAAAAGGGAAATGGAAATAAGGGCAAACTATGTTTTAAATCTTTTAGAACTCGCAGAGTTGAAAGACGCAGACCCATACTATTTGTCTGGTGGGCAAAAGCAAAGACTCGCAATCGCTTCGATATTGGCTCTTCAACCTGAGTTTTTGTTGCTCGATGAGGTTACTGCCATGCTCGATAAAAATGGAAAACGTGAGGTCGTTGAAGCTGTTGTGAAATTGAAAGAGGCAGGCAAAGGTATAATTATCGCGACACATGAGCTGAACCTTTTCAGCCCTTACGCGGATCGATGTATTTACATAGATGATGGAGCTATTGTTTTCGATGGTAATCCAAGCGATGGCATAAAGCTTTACCGTGAAAAAGTGCACAGAGAGTTTACTTCAAAAGCTGGATAACTCATAACTCAAAAATGGGGGTGTTCGGTATGGAAGTGTTGAAATTCGAAAAAGGTCCAAAGGCGGTAGGACCTTATTCGTCTGCTGTGAAAGTTGGAAACCTTATCTTTTTCTCTGGAATTTTGCCGATTAACCCTGAAACCGGTGAACTTGTGAACGATAGTGTTGAAAACGCAACGGAACAGATATTGAAAAACCTGAGCGCTATGCTCTCTGAAATTGGTTTATCTTTGAAAAACGTTGTGAAAACAACCATCTTCACTGTGAAATTGGAAGAGTTTTCGAAAATCAACGAAGTCTATCAAAAATATTTTGAAAACTTCACCAAAGACTTCCCGACAAGAAGTACCGTCGGAGTTTCAAGCCTGCCAAAAGGTGCGTTAGTGGAGATGGAATTTGTTGTTGAAGCATAGCAAATTTTTCATTCTTTTTCATTCTTTGGTTGTTTTTCGTTCCTGAATGTTTTTGAAGAGTTCTATCCTATTTTTAATGATTTCGTCCACCTCAACGTTTGTGAATGGATTCATAAGTTTATACGCATATTTTAAAGCTTCAATAGGGTCACCACCTTTTTCGGTGGCCCTCTTTATTTTTTCCTCGAAACTTTTCATATTAGAAATATCAACAACCCACAACAATAACACCGTAACCAGTGTAATAATGCTTATAGTCACCGGATAATTCTTAACAGAAGGGAGTGCAAACCCCAGGAAAATACTTCCTGTCAATGCGAGCATTAAATAAGTTTTGCTTCTAAGCATTGTCCTATTGAAAAGATATTTCTTTAAATCATGAATCACATCTTTTCCAACGGGGGTGTAGAAATAACGAGAAGGTATTAAAACTATCGTCATTAACACAACTAAGTATGGATTTCTGATAAAGGCTCCCACGCCTAAGAGTGCTAGCAAAAGTATCACCTTCGATAGCAAAGCATTACTCACTATGATGTTTAAAATAAGACCTGCGAAAAACGCAGTGAATCCGACTAATTCCAAAAGAATGTTAAATCTTTCCATGAATCTACCTCCCTGTTTCAGGTCATGTTCTGTTTACTGGGCATCTGAGATAAATATCACCGTGCTACGTGGTTGTGCAATGTAGTATCCCTCTATCCTCTCAGGCACATCGAGAAAATCTCTTGGATATTCCTGAGCAGTATCAACTACCCTATACCAGGATTGTCCGTAAAGTGGTGGCAAAACGAATTTCAAAGGCTCAATCCATTGATTTAGGATTACGTAGATATCGTTATCTATCCTCACACCTTTCACAGGGTCAAAGCCTGAAATCATGAACGCTATTGAATGTGAATGATAAGACGTATCTGGTTCAAATGGGTTAACACCATGCCAGGTTATGTCTGTTACAAGATTTCCAAACTTGTCGTATCTTTGATAGAAGCATTCCCTTTTCAATGCGTTATGTGATTTTCTGAAGTGTATAATTTTCTTCACAAACTCAAACAAATCTCTGTGTTTTTCCTTCAGTGTCCAATCCACCCATGTGGTTTCGTCATCTATACAGTAAGCGTTGTTGTTACCCTTCTGCGTTCGGAACATCTCATCACCCATCAATATCATGGGGGTGCCATGTGAAACCATGAGGATGGTGAAGAAGTTCTTTATCTGTTGCTTCCTTATCCTGATTATATTCTCATCGTCGGTATCGCCTTCAACACCGTAGTTGTAACTGAAGTTCTCATCGGCACCATCTTTGTTACCTTCGCCGTTTGCTTCGTTGTGCTTTTGGTTGTATGAAACCAAATCACGCATAGTGAAACCATCGTGACAGGTTATAAAATTGATGCTGGCATGTGGTTGCCTGTTTGCATACAAATCCGGGCTTCCTGCAATACGAAGCATAAGTTCCTGGATAGTACCATTGTCGCCACGCACAAAACGTCTTACACAATCGCGGTATTTACCGTTCCACTCTGCCCAACCTTCTGGGAATTGTCCAAGGTAATAACCACCCGCCGCATCCCAACCTTCCGCTATGAGTTTAAGTTTCCCAACTATCGGGTCTTCTGCGATATCTTTAAGTAACGAAAAGTCACCAATCCACCGTCCATCTGGTGTTCGCCCAAGTATGGATGCAAGGTCGAATCTGAACCCATCCACGTGCATCTCCGTCGCCCAGTAGCGAAGACTGTCTATTATCATCTCTTTGACCACGGGATGATTACAATTCAACGTGTTACCACAACCAGAGTAATTCAAGTAGTACCTCTTGTTCTTTGGGTCAAGCATATAGTATACTTCGTTGTCGATGCCTCTAAAACAAATCGTGGGACCCTTTTCTCCACCTTCACCTGTGTGGTTATAAACTACGTCAAGAATAACCTCAAACCCATTCTTGTGCATCAACTTTACAAAGTCTTTGAACAGAAAAACCTGTTCCCCAAGCTTCAGTCCAACTGAGTAGTTTCCAGTAACGGCAAAAAAATTCAAAGGGTTGTAACCCCAGACATCTTTTAAGCGTTCACCTGTCAACGGATTTATGTTTGGATTGGAATTAAGATTAAACTCAAAAATAGGCATAAGTTCTATCGTTGTAACCCCAAGTTCTTTCAAGTGGTCCAGTTTTTCGATTATTCCCAAAAACGTCCCTGGGAATTTTACATTTGAAGTAGGACTTATGGTAAAGAGCCTCACATGCATCTCGTAAATGATGGTTTCGTTCCAGGGTATGTGGAGTTGTCTGTCGTCTTCCCAGTCGTATTTAGAATCGTCTATGACTATAGACCTTATCATGCTTTTAACCGAGTCCTGTGTTGAGAACGAAAGGTCGCCCATCGGTGAGTTTCTGTCGTAACCGTAAACCGCGTCGTCGTTCCAATCAAAAAACGTTGTAATAGCCTTCGCGTAAGGGTCTATCAACAATTTATTGACATTAAACCGCTTCCCGTTGATAGGGTCATAAGGACCATCTATTCTCCAGCCGTAGTATTGTCCATGTCCAACACCGTACACATAGATATGCCATATGTCCCCAGTTTTGTTCTTCACTGGATCTAATTCGAAAACATGCGATGGTTTATCATCGTAGTAATTTTGGTAAAGTTCTAAAATAACCCTCGTTGCATGACGAGAGAATATTGCAAAATTCACACCTGTTTCATCTGGAGTTGCACCAAGTCTTGGATAACCGCGTTTGGTTTTCAAAACAACCTCAGGTCCAGGGTTTTTATACTGAAGTGGATAATCCGCCATACTTACCACCACCGGTTAAGATTTAAAATGCAACTTTCGGGATATCCAAAACTTTTCTGAAAATCTTTTCTATCTCAGCTTTGTAGTATGTATCCATCTTCAGAAGAGCCAATATAGAAAGCGCTTCAGTGACCAATTTCGTTACATCTTTAGTTGTTTCATCTAAAGCACCAGATTTGAGCATATACGATTTTATCGTTTCAATATCATTTTCAGACTTATCCTTCTTGTTTATCAAACCTAAGAACATTTCTTTTTCGCTTTCCACAAGTTTATCCATCGTTCTCTTAACGAGGATGGTTGCTTTACCTTCAAGGATATCGTTAGCGCTTTTCTTATCACCACCGAACGTGCCAAGTATATCATCCCTATACTGGAATGCTATACCTACCTTTTCACCCATTTGCTGGAGTCTCTGAGCCTCTTCTGTTTCCTTTCCACCTGCCAAATAATATCCGAAGAGCATTGGATAGATAAAGGTATAGTAAGCGGTTTTGTAGAGGCTGATGTTGGTTGGAATATCATCTCTTAGCGCACTCTCAGTTACACTTCCAGTGAAAAGTATGTCGAGCAATTGACCGTATCCGGTCTTCACATAACAGTCGGCAAATAGTTTAAGAAGCCTTTGGAGTGCTTCTTTTTCAATGCCAAAATTAATTAAATCTGAAAGCTTTCCAAAGTAGTAAAAACTTGCTATATCACCAACAACGATTGCAAGGTCTTTTCCGACTTTTTCACTCCCAGTTAGGTGTTCATAAATCTTGTGGAGTGTAGGCTCACCTCGTCTAAGAGAAGACTCATCGATAACATCATCATGCACAAGCAAGAACGCGTGCATTATCTCCAATATCCCGGCTAACATGTATGCACTTTTATCATTATCGTCATCCGGGGAACTCGCGTAACCATAATATGTCAGCAACAATAGAAGTGGTCTGATTCGCTTGCCTGGTCTCAAGGTAAAATTAGCGAACTCTTGAGAATATACCTTCAACGCATCGGGCGTGTTTTCAATCAGTTCTTTCAGTAGCAACTGGATTGTCTTATTTACTCTCTCTGTTAATGACTGAGTATCAAACTTTTCAACTGTTCTCTCTTCTCCCATACTGACTCATTCTCTCCCTGGTTTAGAATAGAGACGTTAACCATATTAGTGATTATACCACAACGGAAAACAATAGTCTAAATCCGTTGTTTGTGATATAATTAAAATGCGAGTAAAAACTTCTAAGTTCTGAACGAACTCGGTAAGAATTGAATTATTACTGCTATATTGTTACACAAATACACAAAGAACATCTGAAAAGCTCCGGTGGTGACAGCAATGACATTCGAGGAAATTAAAGATAAACTATCTAGATACTTGGAAAACGGAAAATCATATGGTTTAGTTGTTCCAAATAAGGCTTACGCAAAAGCACTGATAAGAGGTTTAATAGAAGACTCCGATATACAAGATTTAATGGTAATCGAACCGGATACAAACATTGGCATCGATGAGGTTAGAACCGTCATTGAGTTTCTTGACTTTTCCCCAAAAGGTGAAATAAAAAAGGTTATTCTCTACGATGCAGACAAAATGACTCAAGAAGCTGCAAATGCGTTTTTAAAAACCCTTGAAGAACCTCCGTCATACGCGATATTAATTCTAGTTACCTCAAGATGGTTTTCACTTTTACCGACGATAAGAAGTAGGTTACAAAAGCTACAAATACAACTACCTATCGAACCAGGATTGGACGAATTTGAGAGGTATTTGGTGTATTGGAATTACGATTTCCTTGAGCCAATTAAGAAAAAGAGTTATTCAATTCTTTCGGAAGAAGAATTTCTCGAAGCTATAGACGAAATTGATGAAATCAATCAAGAGCTCGATGTCATAATATCTTTAAAACATCTTCTCGAACAATATTTAAACAAAGACCTGGCAACTTATGTGAAATTTATTTCGCAGTTATCCAAGAAGAGTAACATTCAGTTTCTGAGAATTGTTGCAAAGGTTATTTCTTGGTTGATTTACAAAAATGGTTCACTTTCTCCAAGTTTGAAGATAAAATATCTGCGCATATGCGATGAGATTCTGAAGGCTAAGATTGCGAACTTCAACTACCAACTGACGTATTATACACTACTACTTGGATTAAGAGGTGATAATCTGTGAGTTTAGAAGCTACCGTTTATGGTGTTGAATTGATGCCACTGGGAAAAATTGTGTATTACTTAGATAACGGAGAAAAATTTACATACGGTGATTACGCAATCGTACTTAGCGAATTCGGAACAGATTATGGCAAAGTTTTGTTAGGACCAAAGAACATAAGCATAGATGATGTCAATTATGAACTCAAAGCCATTATCAGAAAAGCAACAGAAGAAGATTTGGAGATTATCCAAGAAAACGAGGAAATTGCAAAAAAAGCGCGAGAGGTAACTATCGAACTTGTCAAAAAACACAACCTTCCAATGAAGATTTTGCAATCTAAATACATATTTGACCGGAGCAAGTTAGTAATTTACTTTAGCTCAAAAACAAGGGTAGACTTTCGTGAACTTGTAAAAGACATAGCAAAAGAATTCAAAACGCGTATTGAGTTAAGACAGGTCGGTGCAAGAGACGAGATGAAATTTATCAAAGGATTAGGTCTTTGTGGTCGCAAGAGCTGTTGTTCCTACTTCTTGAGAGAATTTGACAGTGTAACCCTGAAACATGCAAAACAACAACAGATGATGATAAACACTTCAAAAATTACAGGACCATGCGGTAGATTGCTTTGTTGTCTAACATTTGAGCATGATTTCTATGTTGAAGCGTTGAAGAACATTCCTGATGAAGGTTCTACAATTTACTACGATGGAAAAATCGCAAAGGTGATAACCGTAAACGTGTTCTTATCGAGGGTAACTCTCCAGACCGATGACGGTGAGATGGTAGCACTTCCATTCTCCTACTTCAAGGAGGGAGAAAATGCGGGAAATTGGAAAATTATTGATCATGCTCGGACTAATAACCATTACAATGGGCTTGACGATGTTCCTGATATCGAAGATGAGTGACCTTAATTGGCTTCCTGGAGATATCGTTATTAAAAGAAAGAATTTTGTTTTCATCTTTCCAATAACAACGATGATTATATTGAGTGTGATACTTACAATAGTATTGAACATCATAGGCAGGTTCTTCAAATGACGACAAGACCCAAAGAAGTCAGGGGATAGGGAGGGAGAAAAGTATGTTCGTTGGTTTGGACCAAGGAACGACAAGCACAAGGGCAATTTTATTTGATGATGATTTTTCAGTTGTGCACGAGGCGCGCAGAGAATTCCGTCAGATATACCCGAAAGAAGGATGGGTTGAACACAACCCTGAAGACATTTGGCAAACTGTTGTCGAAGTTCTTGAAGAATGCAAACGAGTTGCATCTTCAAGAGGAAAGAAGATAGATGTTATCGGTATAACGAACCAAAGAGAAACAGTTGTTGCTTGGGATGCTGAAACAAAAGAAGTGCTACACAACGCCATTGTTTGGCAGTGCCGTAGAACGGCAGAAAGGTCGAGCTATCTGAGAAAAGAGTACGGACGGGCGATAAAAGAGAAAACAGGCTTAGTTGTAGACCCGTACTTTTCAGCAACTAAAATGGAATGGCTTATTCAAAATGTGCCAGAAGTTCAAAAAGCTTATAATAAAGGAACATTGAGGTTCGGAACAATAGATAGCTTCCTTGCTTGGAAATTGACAGGCAGGCACGTAACAGATTATTCGAATGCATCAAGAACGATGATATTTAATATAAACACACTTGATTGGGACGATGAACTTTTGGAACTCTTCGACATCAGGAGGGAATTCCTTCCGGAAGTTGTTGATACAGCACAGCTTATAGGTCACACAAACGATGGTATTCCCGTGGCGTCTTTAGTTGGTGACCAACAGGCAGCACTCTTTGGTCAAACGGCATTCCAAAAAGGAGATGTGAAGTGCACGCTCGGGACTGGTAGCTTTATTTTAATGAACACAGGGAGCGAAAAGATTTATTCTGAACATAACTTATTAAGCACTGTTGGATGGAAGATTAAAGATGAGCTTGTCTACGCGCTTGAAGGTAGCGTGTTCATAACGGGAACGTTGGTGAATTACCTCATTAAAAACCTTGGTTTCGGAAAAGATAGCTCTGAATTAACAGAGCTCGCACTCCAGGTGGGTAATAACGGAGGAATCTACTTTGTCCCAGCACTCACAGGACTTGGCGCCCCGTATTGGGACCCATACGCAAGAGGATTGATAATCGGACTCACTCCCGGAACGGACAAAAGACACATTATATACGCCGCATTCGAAGGTATCGCATTTTCCGTTGGGCAATTAGTCATGTTGATGGAAAAAGAGAGTAATATAAAGATTAACACCCTAAAGGTAGATGGTGGAGTATCAAAAAATAACCTTATCATGCAAATCCTTGCCGATGTGGTAAATACGGTGGTTGAAAGACCGGTTAACAGAGAAACAACAGCCCTTGGTGCAGCAAGTTTGGCTGCTATCGCTTTAGGCTTGGTCACAAAAGAAAGGCTTCAGGAAATTAGGAAGATAGATAGGATATTTACTCCAAAACAATCTCGTGAGGAGGAATTCAGCAAGTGGAAACAAGCAGTCAACCGCGCATTGAACTGGGAATCTTAAATGAAAAGGAACTGAAAAGTGTGGCAAAAAGGTTTGCAAATTGTCTTTCAGACGGCGATATACTGATTCTGTCTGGCGAAATTGGAAGTGGAAAGACCACATTTGTTCGTGGTTTGGTCACTGGACTTGGTTGTAGCGAGCACATCGTCACAAGTCCAACGTTCACATTAATGAATGTCTACTCTTGTCTAAAAACAGTCTACCATATAGATGCTTACCGTCTTAACAACTTGGAAGAGATATTTTACGTTCTTGAAGGGGAAATAGAAGAGAAGGATGGAATATTTGTAATCGAATGGGGCGAGTTGGTAAAGGAATTTTTCTTGGAAGATTTCATAACTATTATCTTCGAACATATTGACGAAGGTCACAGAAAAGTAAGTATCACAGCAGACAGTGGAAGACTCGAACTAATAAGGAGGTGCATGAACATTGGATAAGACCGAAAAAAAGAACAACCAAAACAATCAAAAAAGATTCGCAAAGCTAGAAAAAGAAGCAAGAAAGAGTAGGGAAGAAAGAATATCTATTCCAAATATACTGCCTGCAATAGCGATGCGTAGCAACATGGTGATTTTCCCCAATACTGTTGTTCCGTTCTATGTAGGCAGGGAAAAATCCCTTATGGCTCTCGAACACGCGATGGAACACACAAACAACTTGGTCTTCGTAGTGAACCAAAAAGACCCGGCGATTGAAGACCCAAAAGAAAGCGACCTTTACAAAGTTGGCACAATAGTTCGAATTATTCAAGTTGGTAAATTACCTGATAACACTTTTAAAGTCCTTGTTGAGGGAATTGCAAGGGCTAAATGGATAAAGAACGTCGGTGAGAAGTTCTTTGAGTTCGAACTTGAAATACTCAGGGCACGCTATGGCAAATCAAAACGCTTAATTGCTTTAATGCGAATGGTCAAAGAAGAACTCCATAAATATGTCCAGTATTCAAGGAAAATACCACCTGAGACGTTAATGCTGTTAGAAGATGTTGATAACGCCGATGTCTTCGCGGACATAGCGGCATCTTTGTGTCCGGGAAGTATCGAAGAAAAGCAAGAACTACTCGAAATAATTCATCCTGCCAATCGTCTTGAAAAAATCTTAGACATATTAGCTCGGGAAACGGAGTTACTGGAGATAGAACAGCAACTGGACCAAAAGGTCAAGGAAAGAATTGAAAAAAGCCAGAGGGAGTACTACCTGAGGGAGAAGTTGCGTGTTATTCGCGACGAGCTCGGCGGAGAAGAAGATGTTGAGATAAAAGAAATAAGAGAAAAGATAGAGAAGGGAAATTATCCAGAACACGTTAAAGAAAAGGCACAGGCGGAACTGCAAAGATTAGAAAAGATGTCCCCATACGCACCTGAGGCGAGTGTGATAAGGACTTACCTTGATTGGATACTCAATTTACCTTGGTACGAAAAGACAGAAGACACGGTTGATATAGAGTATGCAGAGAAAGTCTTAAATGAAGACCACTACGGTTTGGAAGAACCAAAGAAGAGAATATTGGAATACCTTGCGACAAGAAAACTTTCCGACAAGACCAAGGCACCTATAATCTGTTTTGTCGGTCCTCCGGGGGTTGGTAAAACATCTCTTGCAAAGTCTATAGCACGTGCGATGAACAGAAAATTCGGTCGCATGTCACTTGGTGGTCTAAGGGATGAGGCTGAAATCCGTGGTCACAGAAGAACATACGTAGGTGCGATGCCCGGCAGAATCATACAACTCATAAGGAAATTGGGGGTTAAAAACCCTGTGATACTGCTCGATGAGATAGATAAAATGGGAATAAGTTTCCAGGGAGACCCAGCTTCCGCGTTGCTCGAAGTTCTTGACCCCGAGCAAAACAAAGATTTCGTAGACCACTACATAGAGTTACCATTCGACCTATCTGAGGTGCTTTTTATTACGACGGCAAACGTACTATACACAATACCACCTGCATTAAGAGACCGTATGGAAGTGATTGAGATTTCAAGTTACACGGATGTTGAAAAGTTCTATATAGCCAAGAACTACATAATACCAAAGATATACGAAGAATTTACAGAGAAGAAGGCAAAGATTTTCGTCTTCAAAGACTCGGCGATAAAAAAGATAATCCATGAATACACCTTGGAACCGGGTGTCCGCGAACTGGAAAGACAACTGAGAAGCGTTGTGAGAAAGGCAACACTGGAATTCACAAAGACTAACAAGACCGTTGTAATAACTCCTGAAAAAGTAGTTGAATACTTGGGACCAGAGAAGATAAGAGAGGAAGATTCTTTAGAAAAACCTCTCGTTGGCATCGCAACAGGACTTGCTTGGACTCCAAACGGAGGAACAACACTTTACATAGAAAGTGCGCTGATACCTGGAAATGGGCAACTGATAATCACCGGTCAGCTCGGTGATGTCATGAAAGAATCCGTTCGAATCGCTCTAAGTTTGGCAAGAAAACTGTGTGGAGAAGATTACTCAGAAAAGTTCACAAAATACGATATACATATCCACGTGCCCGAAGGTGCTGTTCCAAAAGATGGACCAAGCGCAGGTGTCACTATTACAACGGCTTTAGTTTCAGTGGTAAAGGACATCCCTGTTAGAAACGACGTAGCAATGACGGGTGAGATTACGCTAAGAGGACGAGTGCTACCTGTTGGAGGTATAAAGGAGAAAGTTTTAGCTGCTTACAGAAAAGGTATTAAAACAGTCATATTACCTAAGAAAAACGAAGTAGACCTGGAAAAGATACCTGAGGAAGCTAAGAAAAACATGAACTTCATCTTCGTTGAAACAATCGACGAAGTGCTGGAGGTGGCTTTGTGTGAAACAAACGCAAGTAAGCAAACCAGTGAAACCAATAGAAGTAAAAAGCGTAGAACTCGCAAAAGTAATAGCGAAACCAAATGACAAATTCCCGGAACCTCTCCGTGGGGAATTCGCATTTGTAGGGCGTTCAAATGTTGGGAAGTCCAGTCTTTTGAACGCACTTATCGGGAAAAGGGTTGCATTCGTCAGTAAGAACCCTGGAAAAACAAGAACGATTAACTACTATCTGATAAATAGCAAGTTTTACCTCGTCGACCTTCCGGGTTATGGATACGCACGCGCTTCCAAAAAAGACAGGGAAGAGTGGCGAAAAGTCATCGAAAGGTATTTTTCTGAACGTTCTTGGAATATGAAAGCGCTCTTTGCACTGATAGATTCCAGACACGAACTCATGGACTCTGACGCTCAGTTACTCGAGTGGTTGGAAGTGCTGGGAATTTCACCTGTTGTTGTGTTGACCAAGATTGACAAGCTAAGCTCTTCTGAACTAAGCAAACAACTTAAGTATTTTGAACAGGTGTTATCAAGTTACAAAATCCGGCAAATCATTCCATGTTCCTCTGTCAAAAAGGAAGGTCTGGATAAGATATGGAATGTTATAATTGAAGAGTTATCGAAAGAATAAAATGCAAAAAACTGTGAAACCAGGAGGTCATAGCGTAGATGATTCGGAAAGAAATAGAAAGCTTATTGAGAAGCTTTTTGATGGAAAGTGGCTATGAATACGATTTCGTTGTCGAGGTACCAGAAGAACACTTCGGAGATTTTTCCACGAATATCGCGTTGGTCGGAGCAAAACACTTCAAAAAGCCACCAAGAGAGGTGGCAAAATATTTTGTAGAAAAGCTCTCTGGGCATCCCATGTTTGAAGAGATAACGATAGCAGGACCTGGGTTCATCAACTTCAAGGTTTCTAAGACTTTTTACAGAAATTTCCTCGAAAATTTCCTTAGAAACCCTTCAGGCATATGGAAGTTCAAAAACAAAGGTAAAATCCTTCTTGAATACGGTAGTGCAAACCCAACAGGTCCGTTAACGGTTGGACACGGTCGTCAGGTTGTTATCGGAGATGTGCTTGGTAACGTTCTGAAATACATTGGCTACGATGTAACCAAGGAAATGTATTTAAACGATGCCGGCAGACAAATAAAACTACTTGCGAAATCTGTCTGGGCAAGGTACAACCAACTTCTTGGCTACGAGGAACCCATACCCGAAGATGGATACCGTGGAGAATACGTAATAGATATCGCGAAACTCGTATTAAAAGACCACGATGACAAGTTCTTCCGCATTTGGAACAACGAAGTAGAAGAGGTTTTTAAAGATTATGCACTCCGGGAAATAACTAAGATGTTTGAAGCAACTTTGAAAAAGCTCGATGCAAAGTTCGACAGCATCGTAAGTGAAAAGAGCTTGATAGATGATGGAACCGTTCAGAAAGTGCTTGATATACTGAAAAGCAAAGATTTGGTATACGAACACGAGGGCGCTATTTGGTTTAAAGTATCTCAATTTGAAAATGATAACGATAAGGTCCTTATCAAAAGTGATGGAAGTTACACATACTATTTGACAGATATTGCATACCATTACAACAAATTCAAACGAGGCTATGATATTGCAATCGACATCTTCGGAAGTGACCATCATGGACATTTACCAAGGATGTATGCAGCGATAAAGGCACTCGACATCCCAGAAGATTTCCTCATCTTCGTTTTGCACCAGTTCGTAACACTCAAACGCGGAAATGAAATAGTGAAGATGAGTACACGTGCCGGTGAATTCGTTACATTGGACGAACTGATAGACGAGGTCGGAAAGGATGCTACAAGATATTTCTTTGCAATGGTTGATGTGAACACACATTTGAACTTTGACCTTGAATTAGCTAAAGCCCAAACAACCGATAACCCAGTTTATTACGTCCAATACGCTCACGCAAGAATTTCAAGCCTTTTTGAGAACGCACAGGCAAAAGGATTAAAATTCGAGCTACTTAACAATATCGAACTTCTTGAAAACGAAGCTGAATTGAGAATCATAAAGCTTATTTCCACATTTGACGATGTTTTAGAACGCGTTAGGGACAAGCTCTCTCCACATTACCTAACTGACTATCTTGAAAATCTTGCTGCAGCGTTCCATAAATACTATGCAGACTACAAGATAGTAGACCCAGAAAACCCAGAACTTTCTAATGCACGTCTCAATCTTGCTCTTGGTGTTAAGATTATCATTTCAGAAGGTTTGAAATTACTTGGTGTGAGTGCCCCTGAAAAGATGTAAAGATGTAAAAAGGATGTAAAGCTTAAAAACCCAAAATCCATTGAGAAGGTGACAATCGATGGAAATTCAACAACTCCTTTCAAAATACATGCTTGAAATATCAAAAGTAGACGATGAGAACAAACTTTACAGCGCTTTAGTTGGCATTTTAAAGCGTATTCTTGATTTTCAAGTTCTAAATGTCTTGAAAAACAAAGAACTCATATATTCAGAACCAGTGGACGTAACTATAGCCAAAGAATACTATGCCGACTACCTCCAGTGGATAGAAGAAAGGCTTCATCCAACGTTTCTTCCTTTTGAGGATATTTACGTTGGGCTCATCCCTATTTTCAAAGGGAGTAAGGTATTATCGCTCATAGTTATCCTAACAACTAACGAGCCTACTGCTGAAATCATAGACTATTTACAATTGATTGCTTATCTCTCAGGCATCACGCTTGAAAACCTGAGGCTATTTAAGATTGTTGACGATTCTCGCCAGTACTATGAAACCATAATAAACGTTTCAAACGATGGCATTATCGTCTTTAAAGACCGTGATGTTGAGTTCAAAAACATAAAAGCAGAGCAAATACTCAACGAGCACCATAGATTGTTAGACGAGATTTTGAAGAGTATAGAAAATGGCACTGAGTTTTTTGAGTTCGAGGAAGCGAACTCTTTCTTCAGCGTATCGCTCAAAGGCATCAAACTTTTTGGTGAAGACAGGATACTTGTAAATGTTAGAAATATCACCACCGAGAAAGAGATTCAGAAGTTAAAAGAAGTAGATAAAATAAAGACGAACTTCATTGCAAACATCTCTCACGAATTAAGAACACCACTTGCTGCGATAAAGGCATACGTTGAAACAATATTGAGTATGCCGATGAGTTACGAAGAAATACAAGAATTTCTCAATATCGTTCACGAACAATCCTTAAGATTGGAACAGCTCTTAAACGACTTGCTCGATTTCTCTCAGCTGGAATCTGGAACCATGCGCGTAGTGTTAGAACCTTCCGATATTTGTGACATTATTGAGCGTGCAGTAAGTGCCGTTCAGGCATTTGCCAAAGAAAAGAAAGTGAAAATTGAAAAGGAATGTTTACCAGTAACAATTGAATGTGACCATCGAAGAATTGAGCAGGTGATTGTAAACCTTTTAAGCAATGCAATAAAATTTTCTGACCCACAGAAGGAGAACAAATACGTCAAAGTCTCCGTGAATGACGAAGGAGAGAAAATAAGAATATCCGTTGAAGACAACGGTATAGGTATACCAGGGGATAAAATTGACAAGATATTTGACAAATTCTATCGCGTAGATAACGAACTAACTTACTCGATACCAGGGACAGGACTTGGCTTGGCGATAGTAAAAGAAATTGTGGAAATGCACGGCGGAGAAATCCAAGTCAAATCTGAAGTTGGTCAAGGAAGCATATTTGAAGTCATTCTCCCAAAAAACAAAAATGTCTAAAAAGTGACAATTTACTTGCTCAAAAATAATTAAATGGAGCGAGTGCGAATGATAAAAGAACTACTCGGAACAATCTCTGAAATACCAACTCCAGACATTGTAGTTCAAGAAATTATTTCAACCGCATCAAATCCGAATGCGAGTGCAAAAGACCTTGAAAAGGTCATTTCAATGGACGTCGGACTTTCGTCGAAGATACTCCGACTTGTCAATTCAGCATACTATGGTCTGCCAAGAAAAATTACAAAACTGAGCGAAGCTATTGTTATAGTTGGTTTCAAAACTGTGCGTAATCTTGCACTCAGCGTTTTTACGTATTCTGCATTACATTCAAAACATACATTTATTGACCACGACAAACTATGGTCACACTTTATGACAACGGCTATTTTCGCAGAACATATTGCAAAAAATATCGGATTCATGACCCGAGAAGAAGTTTTTCTTGCAGGAATGATGCACGATGTTGGAAAAATAGCAATAGATTTGATTTTCCCAACGTACATGTATGAACTTGCAAAATTTAGCGAGGAAAAACAAACACCAATGTTTTTAATCGAATACAAATGCCAAGTTGAAGACCACATGGAATTAGGCGGTGAGCTTTTAAAACTATGGAAATTCCCCGATGAATACATTTCTGTTGCCCTGTATCACGAAAAACCTTCGCTTAACCCTGATTCACCAAATACAGAGATGATTTCTATTGTTCACTTGGCGAATGTTTTTTCAAACATCTTTTTGCCCGGTTATTCCTTGTCTTACGGTCCACCTTATTTGGATCCTCTGGTTTTCGACGTTCTTGGGATTAAACCCAGTGACTTGAAAATAATGTTCCACGAGCTCGAAAGAGTATTTGAAAGGTCAAAAGATATGATTTATGGAGGTGTTAAAGATGAAGCAGGAATACAAACTTAAGATGCTCGAATCCGAATTAAGAAAAGTTTTAGCCGAAGCATTGATGGAGATGAAAGACCCTTACATAGATACGGTAAGGTCACTCATCACATTTTCAAGAGTGGAAGTTTCAAAGGATAAAAGATATGCCGATATCTTTGTTAGCGTGCTTGGTGACGAAAACAAACGAAGAGAGATTGTTGAATATTTGGAATCAAAAAAGGGATATTTTAGAACTTACGTTGCAAAGAACATAAGAATGTACGTTGCACCTGAACTTAGGTTCAAGGAAGATAAAGGTATAGAAGCCACCGTAAGAATAGCTCAGTTATTGGATTCAATTAAAGAAAAAGAAAAAAGTGACGATAATAAATAAGGGAAGGTCTAATCCGATTTTTCATGGAGGGGTAGCCATGGACGGAGTGAAAGGTGTTGGAATCAGAAGCGGTATCGTTGAACCAGACTTATTGAACAAAAGTCATGTAGCACCAAACGAGCAAAATGATTCAGTCGAAAACGTTGTAAGAGAACACTCGCCGACAAACGGTGAACTGCAAAATATTTTAAGCAAGCGAAAAGATGAAGACTTGGAAATATTTAAGGAAAACTTCGAGAAGCTAAAGAAAATATTCAGAGGAGAGGCAGAGTTCCGTATTGATAAAGACACAAACATGGTTGTTATTAAGATTAAGGACCCGGAAACAGGGGAGGTTATCAGGCAGATACCTCCAGAACTAGCCCTTAAACTTGCCAAGAACATTCAAGAATTGCTGGGGGTATTAATGGACGAAAGGGTGTGAGCCTATGGACCTTTCAAGTATAGCTAACAACATCAATTACCGGTACCAACAATCTTCAAGAATGCAGATTGGTGGTGCCGTAAGTGGTCTTGATACACAGAGTATCATAGAAAAACTTTTGGAAATCGAGTCTCTACCCCTCCAGAGACTCAACGATAAGTACACACAATACACAAACCTCCAGAAAGCGTATAAAAAGGTCTCGGAAAAGATAAGAGATTTCTACGACTACATAACCAACTTTTCCCTTCAAGCAACCCTAATCCCAAAGACGGCAACCTCTTCAGCTACGAGCGTTCTCACGGCAAGTGCTGCGCCATCAGCACTGGATGGTACTTACAACATTGATGTATTGAACCTTGCAACGAACAGTATCTTCAAAAGTGGCAAACTCGGAAGAGAAATTCAGGCAACTGATACGTATGCGAGTATAGATACACGCTACACTCCCGTAGATAATTCAACGGTGAAAATTAAGATTGGCTCGCAAGAACAACAAATCACCATATCTCATAGTGACACAATAAACGATATCATATCTAAACTACAGCAAGCGTTTACAGATTTAGGAGCAACTGCTAATATATCCTTCCAAGATGGTAAAATGAAAATCGAATCGAACAAAGCATTTCAAATCTCAAATGTCTCTGGTAACTTCACATTTGTGTTCAGACTAAACGATGCGAGTTTGAAACAATCAGGCACGACTTTTACACTTGAAAGCTCAGGAGATATCGGTGTTTACTCAACATTTAAAACGCTATCGAGTCTTGGAATTAGTTCCGATACAACGATAAAAATAAACGGAAAAGAAATCACGCTTAAAACCTCTGATACATTGCAAACTATGCTTCAAAAAATCAACAACACCGTTAGTGATGTATACGCTACGTACGATGACAAATCTGGTCAAATTGTGCTTACAAGCAAAACGACGGGAGATAACATCATATCAGTTGAGGGCGATAATATTGCATTGACTCCGTTAAAGCTTGATGATGTTAACTCCACTTTTGTGCTTGGACAGTTGGCTCAAGTTAGGGTAACATTCAATGGCGTTACCGAAGAACTTTCATCAAAATCCAATACATTTATTTATAACGGTCTGACTTTAAATCTTTCAGCTTTAGGTAGTGCTATCGTTACAGTTGGAACCGATAGGGATAAAATTGTTGAACGTGTAAAAGATTTTGTTAACAAATGGAATGAGCTTACTGATTTTCTATATACAAAAATAACTGAAGATAAAGTAAAAGGTAAGTCAGAAGACCAGATGAACGAAGATGAAAAACTCCAAGGCCTACTGAAAAATGATGCCTTCCTAAGACGTATCTTTGATAAGTTCCGAAACTTCTTAACAGTGAATGTGAATGGAAAAACTCTAAGAGATTTAGGCATTTCTTCTGGTGATACGGGTAGAGGCTTCCAAAACACGATGAGAGGTAAGATTACGTTAGATGAAGACCGACTAAGAAAATTCATAGATGACAACGGTCCTAACGGTGTGTGGGAATTCTTTGGAAACACTGAATCCTACAAAGGTCTAGCAATACAGCTCAAAGAGTACAGTTGGAATCTGACGAAGTTCAACGGTGAAATCGACACAGTCGCTGGGGTAAACGGAAGACTTGAGAGAGAGAAACGTATTCTTTCGAAACGCATGGTAACGATGATGGAGTATATTCAAAAGAAAGAACAACAACTCTGGGCAAAGTATTCGGCTCTCGAAAGTGCCTTGGCAAAATTACAAGCCCAAGGTGCATTCATGGCTCAAGCGTTTGTGCAAAGGAAATAGTTTATCTCTTCTCTTTAAAATACTTACAGCATGTTGTTAAGAAGCACGCCTCACATTTAGGCGAAATTGGACGGCAAATCTGTTTTCCGAACTCAACCATAGAACCATTGACTGGACCCCAAAGATTGGGGTTCAGTATTTTTTTCAATTCTTCTTCCGTTTGTTCCGGAGTTTTCGTATTCACCCACCCCAATCGATTCGATATCCTGTGAACATGTGTATCTACTGCAAGTGCGTGCTGTCCAAAGCTCACATGCAAAACGATGTTCGCAGTCTTTCTACCCACACCAGGTAATGAAACAAGTTCTTCCAAGCTATTCGGAACCTTCCCGCCGTACTTTTCTAATATTATCTTCGATACAGCAACTATCCTTTCCGCTTTCTCCCTGTAAAGCCCGGATGGTTTAATCAGGTCGTACAATTCTTCTGGCTTTGCCTGAGCTAACTGCTCGACATTTTCATATACACTGAAAAGATTCCTTGAAGATACCTCCGTGTTCTCATCACGGCTTCTTTGACTGAGAATTGTGGTGATAAGTACTTTGAAAGGGTCTTTTTCCTCGTGGACCCGCGGAAATTTTTCTATTATCATTTCGGCAAGCTTATTAATGTTGCTACAATCTATCTTAGATGTGTTCCAAATCTTTCGGTTCGAATTTCTCATACTCCTCAATTAACCTCCTTGCATTCTCCTCATCCTTCTTCATTTGATCTATCAACTGAGTTATTGTATCGAATTTAACCTCGGGTCTTAGATACTCAAGGAATTCTACACGTATCTCTTTGCCATACAAATCCTCCGAGAAGTCAATTATGTAAACTTCGTATTTTATCTTCCTTGAATGTTCTATCGTTGGTCGGAATCCCACATTCATCAAACCATAGTATTGTTTCGGTGTGTAAACCTTAACAAAATACACACCAGTAGCTGGTTCGACCAAGTACAGGTCTGGCCTTTTCACATTGGCAGTGGGGAAACCCAATTTTCTCCCAATCTGTTTATCTTTGTAAACTACACCGTGTATAGAATAGTTCCTACCTAAAAACCTCTTTACATCCTTCACTTGTCCTTTTTTTATCATCTTTCTGATACAACTACTGCTTACCCTTACCCCATCCACAATAACGGGCGGAATTACCTCCAGTTTTATACCCTTTCGTTTACACAGCTTTTCAAGTAAGTGAATATCACCGGCTCCGCCTTTACCAAACTTGAAATCGTGACCAACGACAATACCTTTTACATCCTTAGAAATCCACTCGAAAAATTCCTCAGCCGTTAGGTCTTTAATTTGTGGTAGCTCCAGTATCTTTACATCTCCATAAACAGAGAGCAAATCCAACCTATCTTCAACGGATGTAATCAGACCCTCAAATCCTCCTAAATAATATTCCATGGGATATAAAATCGTGTAGATTTTTGCCTGACCGTTGTTCTCATCAGCAAGTTGTGAAAGTTTTGAGAGAATTTTCGTGTGACCTTTATGCACCCCATCAAAAACCCCAATCGTAATGAAGAAACCACCAACTTGTTCGAAACTTTTTGAACCTTCTATGTAGCTCATATTAATTCACCTCTTGCAAATGCTTTTTAATCCTTTGACCTTCTCAAGAATATTTGACTCATCTCCACAAATTTCAAAGGCTTGTGCTTTTCTGTACCAAAATCCAGTTTTATAAATGAAATCAATGCACCTATCCTTAAAGCAAAGGCTATCATGAACATGACGTTGTATCCCGTAAGTCCAAAGAACCGCAGGTCTTTAATTGCATTTAAAGTAATTCCACCCAAATAGGATGCAATTAGTGAGGAAATTCCAGCAACAAGAGCGTGCATGGAGATGTATATTTCGCTTGGTTCTTCAACAATCCCCAAAAGCAAAGTGAAATACGCGAGGTTTATTGCACTCCACGCCATTGCTGCGATAACTACGTCGATAATAATCAAATATCTGTAATTACTTGGTGTCATCATCGAATAAAGAAATGGGATAGCTAATGCCAAGGTAATCCCATATCTAATCATATTCTTTTCCCCAACATGCTCGGCAACCCTTCCATAGAATGTGTAGAAAAACATCGCAAGCAGAGAGTTTACAATGTTCAATATTCCAAGATATGAATACGGAACTTTGAGTTGTGATACTTCAAAATAACTGAAGAACGGGCCAGCAAACTGTATTGCAAAGTTCCAAATGAAGACAAATACCACGAAATTTCTGAACTTTCTATTCTTTAAAGTCCTTAGCGGCATCGTTAATCCGTATTCGACAACTTTTGTCTCAGGGATGTCGTGCAAATAAAGTAGATATGCAGTATAGATAAATACCGAAGAACAGACAAGGTAAATAAGGAAAAGGGCAGTTGTGCGCTCAAGGTATTGCAAAATCATCGAATAAGAAACCCAAGCAATAAGGCCTGCAAATGTAGCTACCGTGTTTCTCATTCCGAAATATTTATTTCTTCTATTCTCAGGAACAATATCTTTCATCGCTGACGTCCAAAGACTCCCAACCAAACTGTTCAGAATACTAAAGACAATGAACGGTATCGCCGCAACAAGCTTGTTCCTAATACCCGTGACCAATGAAAGTGGAATAATCACAAAGCTTGCCCTTGCAATAAACGCGACCCAAAATATAGCCTTTTTTCTCGAAGGAATAATTTTGTAAATTACCGGAGAGAAGAATTGTACCAACTGAGAAGAAGCAGGTAAAACAGCAAGGACAGATACAAGAACCGGGTCAAAATTGAAGTACAGTGCAAGCGTGGAGTAAACAAATCCCTGAGTTGCATTAAACGCAAGTGTGTAAAGCGAGCCTTCTATAACAGATAATCTCATCGTTCTTGTATAATCCTTCTTTGAGCTACTCAAATCGCCTGTCGACATGTAACTAATTACTCCTCCTTTTTTCAAAACACATAACTACATCTTCTTATAAAATCCTACCACGTTTTGTTCGCTTTTTGAACTATCCATTTTAAAATATGCCCCAGGGATATTGCACCTGGGGCGTGGTTGCTACTATTGAATTTTCGACTATTGATTAGCTGAAATATTATTTTAATCCAGTTCTCGCAATACCTCTGACGAAGTACTTTTGTGCAAAGAGGAATATAATCACAACTGGAAGTATGCTGAACGTTGCTGCAGCCATAAGCAAGTTGTAAAGTGTTCCTACTTCTGAACTAAATGACTGCAATCCAACCGTTAGTGTTCTGTACTTCGGACTGTTAGTGACAATTAACACCCACAAGAAAGCATTCCAACTACCAACAAATTTTAAAAGTGCGCTTGTGATAATCACAGGTTTACTGAGAGGAACTACTATTTGCCACAAAAATCTCCAATGTGATGAACCATCGATTTTCGCTGCATCAAAAAGTTCCGATGGTATACTCATGAAATGTTGTCGCATCAAGAATATTGAAAAGACACTAACAACCCACGGAACTATCAGTGCATAGTATGTATCTATCCATCCAAATTTCGTTATCGTAATGAAGTTTGGAACAAGCAGCACCTCACCTGGCACCATCATTGTTGCGAGGAATATACTAAATAACAAACCTTTTCCTGGGAAGTTCATCCAGGAAAACGCATACGCCGCCATTGACGAAATTACGATTTCCAAGATAGTTGTTAGTGTTGCAATAAAAACGGTGTTGAAGTAGTATCTTCCAAACGGAGCTGCGTTCCAAGCTTCAACGTAGTTCTGGAATACGTTTTTGAATACATCGCTGGTACTGAATTTAACATGAACAGTTCTAATTCCATCGTCAACAAAATACACTGGATGCACATCCTCAAGAAGGATTTCTATAGTCTTTCCTTCCTTGACTAACACGTCTTTAACAAAGCTTGGAGCCGACACGACACGCCAAGCGTAAACTGTTTGTTCATATATAGCTCTCAAAGATTGTAATTCAAGAGAATTCAGTGCTATCGTTCTGAAAATTTCCTTAGCATTTGGAATTTCTTCAGCATACGCATCAAGCTTTGATTTTGTCGCTGAATAAGACAGGTTAAATCCTACTTTTGATTCCAACGCATCAATAAAAGTGTCATAAGAATCGTTTAGCAGAGTTTGTGAATCTAAGCCTTTTTCTGCTGCAATATTTATCAAGTTTCCTAAAAGTGTCTTAAGAGACGCCAAATCCTGGGCATTTATATTGAATTTCTTTATTACTTCGTCATCGAGCCTCTTAGCAAATTCTTCCACAACATCTTTTAATGATGTGTTCTTTACAATTTCAACAAGTAAGTCTCTATCCTTAAAATCCTGAACGCGGTTTATCAATAAATTGACACGCTCTTCTTTGCTAAGAGGAACAGCAACTATATCGGTCTGTGCTTGCTCATTTTGGATTTCAGCAAAGTAATTCTTAACGTTCACATAGAAATCTATATTTTCCAAGTATTTTCCTACGGTGTTTCTAACAGTATTGTTGTAGTTCTCACTTACCTCATTAGTTCCAAAGTAAACAAAATTGTATCTGCTCAAAATATCCCTTATCGCATTAATTTCCTCGTCATTCAGAACTATATCTGTTCCTGCCTTGTATCTATTAACCTCAGCCTTAACCATCTCGATATTCTTAACAGCATCCTCTAAGAATTTTTCAAATTCTGATTTTTCTTTTTCATCGGTAATTCTATCAATCCCAAAAGTAGAAATCATGTCTATTGTATCTGCTAAAGATTCAAGTGACCCCACCAATCCTTCGACAAAAACATCTCTTCTAAAAAACGGATTGGCACCAGTCTTATAGAACAAAAAGACATTTTCGAAAAACTGCTCTGGGTTACCCATATCAGTATTGAAATCACTCGGAACAGACACTTGCGCAAGGAATTTGCTGAACTCCTCTTGAGACACGCCTTTTGAATACTTCACACCCTTGAACGGTATCGTCAGGGTTCCTCTGTAAAACGGGTCATCGTTTACGTTCAAATTCAACCCTGTGCTCTTTTTCGCAACAAATGAAAGAGCTTCTCTCAAACTCAAGCCCTTAACAGTCGTTACCGTTCCAGTTGAAGGGACAACCTTTACGTCTCTATTCAGTGCAAAAGACCTGGTAGTCCACTTCGGGGGCCACGAATTAACTTCTGATGGTAACTTGAACGAAGTCACTATCATCCATGCAAAAGGGGCAATCATAACAACTGAGCCTATTACCAAAAGTAGGTAAATTACGAGCTTTTTTAATTCTCTCATATTCTGTTCCCCCTCATCGCATCAGCTAACGTATTCGACGACCTTGTCGCCGACTCTGTATTGGATGAATGTGAAGACAAGGATTACTAAGAACAATAGATAAGCTGCAGCACTTGCAATACCCATCCTTTGCTGACGATAGAACAAGTCAAAAACGTAATAAACCATCGTCATACCGCTGTTTCCGTATGGTCCCGGTAAGCCATCATACAAGGTGAAAACCTCTTGGAAGACCTTGAACGCACCTATGACAGAAACTATCAGTAAAAAGAAAGTTGTTGGTGAGAGAAGGGGCCAAGTGATTTTCAAAAACTTTTGTAAACTGTTCGCACCATCGACTTCTGCAGCCTCATAATAAAACGTGTCGATATTCTGCAAACCAGCTAAGAAAATCATGGCGTTGTATCCGACGTGTCGCCATATGGAGACTATGCTAACTGTCGGTATTGTCCATTTTGCATCTTTCAACCACTTCACTGGCTCTAGGCCCATTGAGACAAGTATATAGTTAAGCAAACCCACGTCATCGTTAAAAATCCATTTCCAGATAAGCGATACTGCAACAACTGAAGTGACAAATGGTATGAAAAACACTGTTCTGAAGAAGGCTTTGAATCGCTCTATGCTGTTCAAAAGAAGAGCGATAAGCAAAGCCAAACTTAAACCAATAGGAACCGTGAGAATCACATAGTATGTGGTATTCACTAAAGCCTTAAAGAACAAATTCTTCTCTGACGCGTCTATAAGAAAATCTACAATTCCATAGCTTTGACCATTAAACCCTGCCGTGAATCTAAATTCGAAAAGGACATAAGTAACAAGCCATATGGCAAATCCAAGCCATGCATGGTCTGAAAGCAACTTAGAATTAACTATCCTACCACGCCAACCCCAAACAAGAAGTCCAGCTGAGACTAAAAGAAAAATCAACAACCTACCCATATTAAAATGAGCCATCGAAGTTCCATAAACAACAAGCAATGTTACATACACAACAACGAAAATTGCTTTTTTCCAGTCCAACTTCTTTTTTCCAAACATTTCAGCAACAACGAATACTACCAATAACAATAGGACAGATAGTAAAATGTAAAGCGCACTGTAAATCAACCCCCTGTAAAATGGGAACTTCACAGGATAATCGAATTTCAAAATCTCTTTGTAGTTTCCAAGACCATAAAAGTATGGGTTCTTCATGTTCCTAAAGTCCCACTTAAAAAAGCTTAGCACAAAAGAAAAGCCGATGGGCCAAAATGTGAAGATGCTTAGCACGATTAGCGAAGGTAGCAAAAACAGATACGCCAACAAACTCTCTCTAACACGGCTTGGTTTTATACGCGCCATCAAGCCCCACCTCTCAAATATGTTTTAATTGCTCTATTAGAGAATATAAGCAGCTGCATTCTCATCTTCAATAATTTTTCCAAGTTTCTTGGTAACATAGTCTTTGTCTATGACTATCTTCTTTTCTACTTCAGGTGCTTCAAACATGATGTCTTCCAAAAGCTTTTCTACTACCGTATAAAGCCTTCTTGCTCCTATATTCTCCATCTTTTCGTTCAATTTGTATGCTATCTTTGCAATTTCCCTTATCGCATCTTCTGTGAAATCAAGTTCCACTCCTTCCGTGTAAAGAAGGGCTTTGTATTGTTTTAAGAGAGCGTTTTCTGGCTCTGTGAGTATTCTTACGAAATCTTCTTCTTTGAGAGGTTCCAATTCTACCCTTATTGGGAACCTACCCTGGAGTTCTGGAATCAAATCTGAAGGTTTTGACATATGGAACGCGCCAGCACCTATAAACAAAATGTAATCCGTTCTAACTGGTCCATACCTTGTCGTAACAGTTGTCCCCTCAACAATTGGCAGTAAATCTCTTTGAACCCCTTGCCTTGATACATCAGGTCCGTGCCCTTGTCCACTTGCCGCTATCTTATCAAGTTCATCGATGAATATAATTCCTCGTTCTTGCGCCAATGTGAGTGCTTTTTGAATGACCTCGTCCATATCGATGAGTTTTTCGGATTCTATAGGAGTGAGTATTCTCCTTGCTTCTGAAATTTTCATTCTTCTTCTCTTCCTCTGTTTCGGTAGTATATTTCCAAGTATCTGGGAAAAATCAATCCCCATGTCTTCCATATCTGGCATACCGATAAAACCAACACCTGGTTGACTAACTTCGATGTCTATTTCTATTTCCATATCTTCCAGTTCACCGTTTCTAAGCTTTTCCCTTAATTCTGCTCGCTTTCTGCGAATATCGACTTCTTCAGTTTGCTCTTGCTGACCTTGGAATGCAGCTTGGAAACCAAATATATTCGCAAAAGGTATATTTTGTTTTTTACTTGGAACCAAAGCTTCCAGTATCCGCTCTTCAACCAAGTCCTTCACCTTTGGCTCAACTTCTTTTATCTTTTCCTGTTTGACCATATTAACAGCTATCTCAACCAAATCCCTTATCATCGAATCTACGTTCTTACCTACGTAACCAACTTCCGTGAACTTTGTCGCTTCAACCTTTAAAAACGGCGAACCAGATAGTTGTGCTAATCTTCTTGCAATTTCTGTCTTACCAACACCTGTTGGTCCAATGAGCAAGATATTTTTTGGTATTACCTCTTTTCTCCACTCCTCAGGTAACCTTTGTCTTCTAATTCTGTTTCTTATCGCTATCGCAACAGCCTTCTTCGCCTCGTATTGGCCTATGATGTACTTATCAAGTTCTGCAACAATTTGGCGTGGGGTTAAATTATCAAAACTCGACAGGTTTGAAAGGTTGCTCATTGAATGCACCTCCAATGATAGTGATTAAACATGAATGTCTTGTAACTCAACTTGCAATTCCTCTTCGGGGGTTACATACGCAAGTGACCATTGACCTGAAATCATCTTTTCGAAAACTCTCTCCACATCTTTCTCACTAACTGCCCTCACACGTTCTATGATTTCGTCCACGCTCTTGGCTTGAATGTCGTTTGCTAAATATTGAGTGTAAAGAGAGATAAGTGATGACGTGCTCTCAGTCAGAAGTTCAAGATATCCAAGTAAACGTTTTTTCCCATAGTCAAAGACCTTTTTTGTGAGTTTGAAATTCTTAAAGAGTGAGTAGAGTTCATCAACGAGTTTTCGAGCATTCTCAAAAGAAGTCGCAGCATATATCAGGAAAACTCCCCATTCTTTGCTCTGCAAATGCGATACACTGATATCGTAAACAAGAGCCTTCCTCTCCCTGATTTGTTCAAACAAAACGGAACTCATACCACTACCAAGTAACGTCTTAAGAACCATTGATGCGTAGATATTTTCCTCATCGACTAGCGATATCCCATCGTGAGCAAAGAGAAGATGAACCTGCTGCGTTTCTTTGAACTTGTCACAGACAATACCTATTTTGAGCTTGGAACTCTGTTTTGCTGTCTTGAAACCTTCTACTAAGTTCAGCTCTTTAACAAGTTTTAAATCCTTTTCGTCAACGTGACCAGCAATGACGAGTTTCACATTGTAAGGTGAATACATCTCCGCGTGGAACTGTTCCAAGTCTTCCCTTTTAATATTCTTTATAGTTTCTTCCTTTCCAATTATCGATTTCGAATGTGGACCATCGATAAGCTCTTCAAAGAATTTGTTAAACAACCTTTGTTCGGGCACTTCCAAGTCGGAGTAGTATTCTTGAAGAATTATTTTTCTTTCAAGTTCAACGTTTCTCTCTGTGAACTCCGGTTCAAAAACAATTTCTCTCAGTATATTAAACGCCGTTTTGAAAAATGAAGAAGGGACCTTTGCATAATAAACCGTATCCTCTTTGTCAGTCCAGGCATTTAACAGTCCACCAACCTGCTCAATGGGAAACTTTATTTCTTTCAATGTTCGTTTCTTTGTCTTACGGAAGACCGTATGTTCAATAAAATGGGAAATTCCGAGTAAATGGTCCGGTTCATAGACCGGACCACTTCCAACGATAAAAGCAATTGTTGCTGATCTGACACCTGGTATTTCGTAATAGTAGATATTCTCTCCGAGTTTGACCATACGCTTATTCTTCAACCCTCCTAAGCTGGAATCTTCCGATTTCGTCTATGCTGATAATTTCTACTTTCACCCTATCTCCAACCTTGAAGGATGTAGGTTTCACGTTTCCTAATTTAGAGGCGTGCGCCAAACCTATCTTACCAGGTGCAATTTCAACAAAGATACCGTAGTTCTCAACCCTTGTTATCTTACCATCGTAAACATCACCAACAGAGATGTCACGGAACATATTCTGGATATAATCAATTGCTCCCTGCACCTTTTCTGGATCAACACCGCTGACAGTGACCTTTCCTGTCTCGTCATCTATAGAAATTTCAACATCGAACATTTTTATAATAGACTTAATTACCCTTCCACCAGGACCTATCAGTTCACCACTCCTGGTTGGGTCGATGTAGAACCATTTAATCCTTGGTGCATAAGGCGAAAGTTCTTTCCGTGGTTCAGAAATCGTCTCGTATAGTTTATCGAGTATGAACATCCTCGCCTCTTTTGCCTGGTAAAGGGCTGCTCTAAGTAATTCCTCACTCACGCCGGAAACTTTACAGTCCATTTGGAATGCCGTTATCCCATCTCTTGTTCCTGCAACCTTAAAGTCCATATCACCCCAGTGGTCTTCAAGCCCTATAATATCTGTTAATATGACTGATTTATCTCCTTCAAGAATCAACCCCATTGCAACACCTGCGACATGCTTTTTGATGGGAACTCCGGCATCCATCAAGGCAAGTGAAGCGGAACATACAGTTGCCATTGACGAAGAACCGTTGGATTCAAGAATTTCCGAAACGACCCTTATAACGTATGGAAATTCGTCTTCCGAAGGTATAACGGCTTTAACAGCCCTTTCTGCTAGATGTCCGTGCCCTATTTCTCTTCTGCTTAATCTTAAAGGTTTCACTTCACCTGTGGAGAACGGTGGGAAGTTATAGTGGAGCATAAATCTCTTTGTGCCTTCTTCGATTAGAGTATCGATTATTTGTTCTTCTGCTGGCGAACCGAGTGTCACAATACCAAGGCTCTGGGTCTCACCCCTTGTAAATAGTGCAGAACCGTGTGTCCTTGGAAGTAACCCAACTTCACAGCTGATAGGTCTTATATCCTTTGGTCCCCTTCCATCAGCCCTAAGACCACGCTCGATTATTATCTTTCTCATGAGCTTTTTGGATAGCTCATCATACTTTTCCTTCAACGGTAATTTATATTCTTCCTGTTCTTCTTCGCTTATGTTGTTCTCCTCGAAGAATTTTTGCACGATACTTTCGTAGTATTCATCAGCCAACTCCACACGTTCTTGTTTACCACGTGCGAAAATCCTCTTTTCTAATTCGTTCATATCCACATATTCCGCAAATTTTTCAACAAGTTCCACATTGTACTTTGGCTCTGGTAAAGGCATCTTCTCAACGTTGAATTCCCTGATAATTTCTTCCTGGAACGCTACAATTTCTTTTATAGCTTCATGGGCAACCATGAGTGCTTGTAACATCTCATCTTCGGTAACCTCTTTCGCCTCACCTTCGACCATAGTAATAGCATCCTTTGTACCCGCAACAACTATGTCTATTTTACTCCTTTCAAGTTGTTCAGCTGTTGGGAAGACAATGAACTGCCCATCCACATAACCAACCTGGACACCTGCAACAATGCCATCGAACGGTATTTTTGAAATATTCAAAGC
>CAYVMA010000082.1:0-8430 GCA_964452455.1 uncultured Fervidobacterium sp.
ACTCCGAGGTTGTATTTAATCATATACTCAAGCAACTTGTCACCATCGATAAGAACAACTTTTATATCCTTGATGTTTTCAGCATATTGCAGAGCTTCTTTGGTAAACGATGCAGTTGTGATTAATATCCCCTTTTTTGCGCCCTTGCCATGGAGCGCTCCAACAAGTTTTTGTCAATAAACAAAGTTTCAACTGTTTTAGTTTTTAAATATAGGCTCTAAAGCATTACCTCATAAGTAACTTTGCGCAAATTAGACACTTTGGATTTCATCATCTTTGAGTACTTTCATGTCTTGATTAATAATTGCTTTATAGTATTCTCTTCCTTTGTCTGTAATTTCCCAAACTCCTCTTGGAGAATCCTTAGATAAAAACCCTTGTCTTACCAAATAAAATCTAACCCATTGTGCAGTGTTTTCCCAACGTATTACCCCTGAGCTGGGTAATTTCTGCATATCGTACCATGTTAGTTTCACTTTCATTTTCTCATAGACTCGTTTGAAAACTTGTCCTATTTCTCCTTTTCCGCCAAGTTCTATTAGGGATTCTAATATTGGAATAACATATTCCTCTTTTGGAGTCCTCATCCCTTTCTTTAGTCTTTCTTTCGCTTTCTTGATGACACGTTGTACTGATTCAGAATTGATAAGTTCATCATCGTTTTTCTGAGTGCTTGTTTCAAAAGTCTCATTTCTAATCTCTTCCCGTTCAAAAATCTCTTGCCATTTTTTCTTAAGTGCTATTACTTTTTCTTTGTATTCTTTTACCTTCTGCCCCACTTCAATAAGTGCTTTTGCTTTTTCAAACTCTTGCTGTTTAGATAGCTCAGCAATTCTTTCGCTAAGATCGTTAATTGCTATGTCAATTTCTTCTTCCAGAATCTCAAACGCAACTTCCACACCCTTGCTCTTATCTTTGCTGTCTGCCACCCTATCGCCTCCTAAAAATACTCAATGAGGTCGTCTACAATACCGATTTTTCATTCTTTTGGGCTTACTGATCAATCATTGTTAATATTCTTTATATTCCATTTCTAACTAGAACAACAATCTCATAATTTCATTTTTGCAAATTACTTCAGGCGCGATATTCTACTTCATTAATGTTTTGAGCACCAGAAACCCCATAGTTTATTTTATATACGTCAATCATTTAAGGAAAAGATAGTTTTTATCCTTAGGAATTTTTAGTAGCATTCAGCTAAACGTTTGCAAGTTTGTGTTTTGCTTGTTATTCTTGATAAAAAATATTCTTCACTGTTTCCGTCCATCTAAACAGAATATAGCAATGTAAAAGACATTTTTTCGTAGGTTTGTGTACAAGATTTGTGCTGTAAAAGATCTTGATTGCTAGGATCATACGTAAGGTGATTTATTATCAGTTTTCCTCTTCCTCTGCACCGATTTGTTCTATAATTTGTATTTCCTCATTTGTTAATTGATACAGGGTGTAAACAAGTTTATTTATCTCTTTTTCTAGCTTTTCCTTCTTTTCTATAGCATAAGAGGTGGCTTCGTCACCCGCGTTTTTAATTTGTAAAATGGCTCTAACACGTTCCTCTATTGCAGAAACAATGTTCATATTTTTGTCATTTATAATCTTTATCGGTAACTTTCCGATATACGCCTCATCAAAGTGCATGGTTCTTATTGCACGATTATAAACAAACCAGTAGTAGAACCACTCTGCTAGTCTACTATTCAATATTGCAAGTACATACTCATAGCTATAGTGCTTTTCAAGAAGCACAGTGTTCATAACAGTGTCTAGAGTTATATATCCCTCATGGTCTAGGTAGGCCATGATCACTATTCTGTCATTTGGATTCATGACATGTGCTACTATGTTTTGCGACACTATTTTTTTCTGCTTCAGGTTCTCAAACTTTCTAGACTTCATGAGGTTATCATCGATTAAGACTTTGTCAATCTTTCCAGAAATTCCATACTTACAGATGTTCTTACCTCGTAGAACGGGGATATTTCCATTTTCCGATATGTAACTTTGTAGTGGAAGCCCTCTAAAGGTTTTAGAGATGCTTCCAAGTGGAACAGAGCCAGTCATAATTTTATTGAATACAGACAACCGACTCTGGGTTAGATATACCGAAATAATTCCTAGTGTTTGCACATAAGAGACGGAGATTTCACGACTCACGGATATTTTATCTTTCCAGTAATCTCCTGCTCTATACGTGTATGTAGTTGGTGAAATATTTTTTTTACAAATAATTATCACTTGTTCGAGTTTAACGTTTTCAAAAGCTTTACTTATATCCAAAATTACCAATAAGGTGTTTTCAAAAACACATAAGTTCCTTGGCTTCTCCCAGCCTTGGACATAACTAATTGACTTCGGAATTATAAAACTTAGAATCCCATTTCTTTTTAGAATTTTAAAGGATAGTTCTATAAACAACGAAGCAGAATTCTGTTTCTCTTCACTATATTTATAGTTCTTCTTAATATAGCCCTTGAACCTCGCAATATCAGAACCATGAGGCGGATTCCCAATGACTATATCAAATCCATCTTTGACACCAAACATCCATTCTGGGTCAAACCAATCAGCCGAAGCATTTGGATCGAACGGGTCAAAGGAAGCAATCTTCTCCGCCGATTCGCTTGGGAATCCGACGGAGATAAGGTCATTCTTTATTTTTTCTCTAAGTTTCTTATCTTTGTCTTGTAGTTTCACTTTTTGTTTTCTTGTCTTAGCAGTGAAATATCGGTGCCTTAGTCTTCGAAGGTCCTCAGCGTCTTGGTGTATCACGCTTTCTCCAAAAGTTATCTGTCTTGCTTTTTCAAGTCCTATTAGTGTATTTGCTGCAACAAATTTTGTTTCAAGGTTTGGTAAGGGTCTGATACCGAAGTTTTCTTTTGTTTTGTCTATTTTCTGGTCTAATATGAGTGATATAAAGAACCTTAATTTAGATATTTGAACAGCTATTGGCTGGATGTCTACGCCGTATATTGAGTTCTCGATAATGTATAATTTTCTTGCATAGTCGGGGTAGTTTAACGATTCATCAAAAACCTCCTGAGGTTCCTTTAACGCACTCTTTATTTCTTCATCGGTTATTTCTTGATCTTCAAATACTTGCACTATTTCCTCTCGTATCTTTTTTCTTTGAAGTTCCTTCCAATGTATATTCTCTGGGTCCAGTCTTTCTATTATATGAACAAGTTTGTGTAATATACCCATAGGAAACGCGCCAGAGCCACAAGCGGGATCAAGAATCTTTATTTCATCAATCGCTTGGAGCAACTTTTCCTTTTCATCTTCAGAAAACTCCGGAATCTCGTCACTGTAAGAAATCAATAGTCTGATTCGTTCTTCTTCAATTTCGGAAACTTTGTCTTTCAAGTATTCAACTAAGCTTTCTTCCACCATAAAATCAACAATTTCTCTCGGGGTGTAGTAGCTTCCTGTAGCCTTTCTTGCCGATGCGGATGTTTCGGGGTTATACGAAGCTAAAAGGTTTTCAAATACTTTTCCAAGCAATTCTGGATCAAGCGCGATTTCTTCGTCTATTGGCGAAGCTTCATCGGTAGTCCAGTTGTAGTCACGGAAGATGTTAAATAACCCTCGCACCTTTTCATTTTTTGAAAGTCCGTAAGCTGATAAATCCGCAGTGATTTCTTTGTCATTAAAGAATAGAAAATCTGGTATTATCGCTTGCTTTGAAGGATTTCTTGAAAATCCGTCTACGTATACAACCTTATTATTGTTCTCTGGATCTTCTTTGTCCAGGCAATCGAACAAACCGCCGTTCAGAAAAGGAATATCCCTAAAAAGTTCAAGAACTTCTTCTTTAGAGATGAGAAACTTGTCAGCATAGCGATAAAGGGTCTTTACTCCGTAATGTGGATTGTAAGGTTTTCCACCTTCAGAAGCAAAAGCACGGTCTTTTTGCCTTTGATTCAATGTTGCAAAGAATAAGTTTTGAAGAATAGCGTTGTAGTAGTTTCTGCTTTCTTCATTCACAAGAAAATCTTTGACGATGTGTTTAAGCTGGGATTCGTCGAACAATTTTTCGGGTATGAGTTCTTTTTCCTTGAGAAACCAAACAAAAATTAGTCTTGTCAGCAACCTGATTAAATTTGTTGCGTTTCGGATTTCTTTATCCTGTTGTAGATTATCAGAGAATTTATAATCTTCAGGAAACTTTATCTTGTCCATGGCGTAGAAGTACCAAGCTTGAAGTTCCTTGTAGAACTGCTTGGTAAGCGGTTGAACGGAGAATGCTTCTTTAATTTCTTTCAGGTTCTTCCAAGTGACATCTTTGAGTTGCATGATGAATGTCTTAAACGGACGTTCTTTTGAAAGAAAGAATGTGTATCGTTTATAGTGAGAGTATTTTTCCTTTGTTCCAACGTATTGCTTGTAGACAAAAGAAATTCTAAAATTCCTATTCTCATCATGGAAAAAGAAGATTCCAGCATCTGCAAACTGGTTTGAGAGAATTTTCTTTGCAATCTCGAATTGACGTTTCTTCGAACTCCTTTCCGTTATTGCCCCATCCATTTTTACCGAATAAAAATGTAGTGTGGCACTGTCGTCAAGTTCCAGAAGTCCAATTCGTATTACCGGCATTTCCAAACCCGGTAGTTTGATGTATTCCAGCTCACGTTGGAAATCAGGATTGCGTTCTTCAATGTAGTCGATAACAATATTTTCAATAGGCTCATTCGAATTTAGAAGTTTTTCGACAAAGACCTCCGTTGTCATTTTCTTATTCCTCCTTAATCGTTAAGATATCTAACAGGTATTCTCTATGGATATCATAATCTCTATTTTTGGTTTTGAGAGCTGGACGTTCTCGAGGTAATCTTTACCGCCGAGCTGGTTCACTATTTCGTCAATCCTTTCCTTTAACTTGTTGATTTCGCGAGATGATATTTCAGAGGAATTTTCAAAAATTTTTCCAATTCTTTCTATCTCCTTTAGTGTGGCTTCCGGTAGCCCACCGAATGTTTCAATGTGTTTTATCAACAATCTGATTACTTCGTGGTGACTTTCAAGTTCTGGATGATTAAGTAGCGTTTTAAGAGCATTGTAGGCTTTCCTTTCATTTTTAGATATTTCCTTCGTGTGTTTTTCCAGAGATTTAAGATGTTCCTTTAGTTTATTGTACGCTTCCCAAAATCTGTCGTTTAGCTTATTGGACCTACAGTTTGCATCACAGCGGATGTCAGAAAGTACATCAATTAAATCCAGAGTGTCTTCAATTTCCTGTGTAGCATAGTTATATCGGATTATAAAGAGACTGTTGTTTTTCTTGACAAAGAGTATTTGATTTTCGTTACCCTCACTCTTTTTCGATACCTTAACTCTAGGTGGCATGTTACTTATTCTTTCTTCTATATCTGGAATGAGTCTTTTCAGGTTATCGAATTCCTTCATAGCTATTGTTAGCGGGCTCTTGTCACCTTCTGCTGTTCTCTCAATCTCATCGTAATTTGTAAGTTTACTGTAGAGTTTAGATGCACTTGGTTCTTCATCTTCTGAGAATATTTTTGCATCCTCACCAAGGGCGTTATGGATAAGGAAAAGCTTTGTCTCAGCAATCTCGCGTTGTTTGATCTGTTCTTCACCTTTTTCAGTAGGGAAGAAATTGACTATATAGAGTTCGTCGTATATCTTTTGACCTATTCTATTAATTCTTCCAACTCTTTGAATGACCCTGACAGGGTTCCAGGGAATATCGTAGTTTATTACAACACCAGCTCTTGCCAGATTGAAACCCTCTGATAACTTATCAGTAGCTACAAGAACATCGTAGTCGTCTCTCCTCTTGACCTTTTTTACAGTCGCATCAAAGTTAGACCTTATCTTTTCAAGTAGTTCATCTGTGAGATCATTGTCAACTGCCAGCAGTTTAAATTCTTGTGATAGGTGATCCCTTATGTACCTTACAGTGTCACGATATTCTGTAAATACTATTATCTTTCTTGATGGGTTCTCGTTTATCAGTTCGCAAAGTGTAGATTTGAGTGTTTCTATCTTTGGATCGACCTCTGTCAATTTTAGGTTTTCCATTTCAATAAGGATAGACTGAAGGAGTTCCTGGTCATGCTTTATATGTTCTATGAATTCTTCTTTTTTCTTAAACTCAGATATATCGTATATTGAGTTTCTATCAACCTTAGAAGCTCCATTTAATCCCTCAGCCAATTTTTGTTCAATGAGCTCAAACACTTCATCATCTTCGAGCTCATCCATTTCTTCAAGGATTTTTCTATTAAACGTATAATAACCGTATCTTTCTATGAACTCTAAGATTCTCTCACAATTTGTCATTATTGTTTTTACGGAATTTCTGAAAGCTCCAAAGCTGCTTTCAAACCGTTTGACTAGTAATCTTCTTATTAAGTCCTTTAAATTTTTCTGACTTAGATACTCAAAGTTGGATTCATCGTTGTCAAAAACACCTTCCCTGTAAAAGTAAGGGGTGTATATTGCACCTATGAATTTGCCAGGTTCTCCGAAGTAATCGTTTATGACTCTGTCGTAGAATTCTGATTGTTCTTTTGTTAGTTCATAGAACTTACCGATCGGATCTCTAACAACTGACATTTGACCAACTTCTTCTTTATATCTTGGGTTTTCTTTCAAATCAATTCTGTTTCTTCTGATTATCACAGGCTCGATAAACCTTCTAATCTCTTTGGATAATTTCTTTATTCGCTCTTCTACCTCGTTAATTTCTTCCTTACCAATAGAACTTATCGTTTTCTTGAAAACCTCTTGATACAGTCGGACTAACTCGTCTTGCTTTTTTTGGAGTTTTGCGTATTTCTTGATTTTTAGGAGCTTTGAATACTCGGATTGAAAACGCGCTATCTTCGATTCAATGTTTGGTGATAGGTCGATAGTGGAGTTCTTCGAGCTTTGGAAAAGCTTAATCAAAGAGAATATATCAGATGGTCTATTGTTAAATGGTGTAGCTGTCAGAAGGATTACTTTTCTTCCGAAGCAAATGTTGTAGAGTTTTTCATAACTCTTTGTTTTTGGATTCCGAAACCTATGTACCTCGTCAACAATAACCAATGAAACTTCGGGGCTTTCTCTCACGTATTCGAGCGGTTCATCAAGCTTACCAATGGAAAATACCTCCCAATCATCCCTCATTCTGAACTGCTTGAGATACTCTTCCCACATATTTACCAAACCAGGAGGTGCAATTACTATACCTTTTTCCCTAAGTATCTTCGCAATCCCGAGAGCTATCACTGTTTTACCAAGACCAACAACATCGGCAAGGATAACTCCAGAATGGTTCTCTAATTTGGAAATAGCGTCCTTTATAGCATCTATTTGGTATGTGAAAACTGTATAATTATTCTTAGAAAGCAATTTCTTAAATTCATCTACTGGATGTTTCGGAATTGCTGAATCTATGTATGTTTTCAATATGTATGCATAGGCTTCGACGGGTGAAACACTCCTTCCGGGGTGCGTTTCTTGTGAAAGGATTCTAATAAACTTTTCCTTCCTTTCTTGTTTCTCAGTAATTGGAATTGAACTATCCCAAAGTTTTGAAAAGAACTCATAGGCTTCCTTAAATCCAAAGTCAGAGATTTCAACATTGAACTCCTGCTGTTCATTCAGTCCTGCTTTTGTTAGATTGCTGCTTCCAGTAATGAACAGACCAGGTCTGATTGTTTTATCCGCAAGATGGAATATGTAGAGTTTGGAATGGTTTGGTTCCCTTGTTTTCCTTACCTGGATTTTTCCATCACTAATATATTCAATTAGCTTTTGAAAAAGTTTGTAAGAAGCAGCATTATCTGTCATTTCATCGTTAAATGCAACTTTTATTGATTCAAAAAACTTCTCCACACTTTCACTTCTTGACTTGGCTTCATTGTACGCAAATTCATATAGTAAGTCTTCATTCTTACCGACATCCAAACCAACAAGAATCTTCATAGTCAATTCAGGATTTTCTTCAATCGCTTTATGAATAAGATTGTAGCCAGATAGATAAAAGAATCCCACAAGAATGTCTACTTGGTTTGATACTCTGATAAGCTCATTAAGACGCTCATTTAAGTTTTTTCCTTCATTCTCTCTATTAGTAATTATGTACAAGTCCATCACCCCAATACGGCATTTTAATATGTTTTCCTACTGCGACGAAAAAGATAATATTGCAGCAATACAGAAACATCCTTAGTTTGCTCATTCAATATTATACCTCACCTTCTTTTTCATATAACATACTTTTTTACAAAAAGAAAAACACTCCACAAGCGCGTTGGCACTTTATGGAATCAACTAACTATACAAAACCACAATCAAAACCGACGCCAGACAGCTATAAGCTAACTCTAAACATTTGGGAAACTACTTGACATATTTAAAGCAAAAACAATAAAATATTAAAAGTATAGCTCCAGCGTGGATACTAGAGCCCAAAAATCT
>CAYVMA010000083.1:0-6853 GCA_964452455.1 uncultured Fervidobacterium sp.
GAAGATATACTACTACGATTTCAAAGGGAGAAGCGATGTGATATCCTTTACAGGTGAAGATATAATACCTGAAAAGGGCTTGGGCAAGAGATATGGCTGCGGCGAAATAGATATCGGACAATGGGATGGGCAGATGGAAGTTGACAGGCTTGAAGGCTCATGCATGCTGATAAGGAGAGATGTTTTGAAAAGATCGGACTTCTTGATGAAGAATACTTTCTTTACTGGGAAGAGACGGACTTTTGCATCAGAGCAAAAAAAGCCGGTTTTAGGATTGTTTATTGTCCGAAGGCAAAGATTTGGCACAAGGTTGGTAGAAGCGCGCAAAAGATAAGTGATGTACTTTTCTACTTTGGCACAAGAAACAGGTTCTTGTTCGTCGCCAAAAATTTCCCGGAAATTTACAGAAATTTTCTTCTTTACTTCTGCCTCTATCACTTCTGGCGCAGTGCTGCAGGTTGCATTATTCGAAAAAGGAGTTTCAGAGCGCTGAAAGCACTCGTGAAAGGCGCAATCGACGGTTACAGAATTGCAAAGAAATATCTGGCATGAGAACATGTACAAAAGGTCACTCTATTTTCTTCTAAAAAGGCTTTTTAGGCATTTTGAGAGACTCGGAGTTCACATTCTTCTAGTTCATTACCATTCCCCAATTCCAGAGATCGGAAAGCTTAGAAGAGATTTGTTGGAAAGAATTTCAGATCTACTAGGAATCGATATGAACGAGGGATTTCGGCTTCAGCTACTCGAGGAGTTCAAACGCTACAGGGGGAGCTCAACTGTCTGCCCCTTTATAAGGAAAAAGATGAAGGGGTTCCGAGTTATTATATCTACAATCCTAATTTGGCTCTGTAGACGGAGAAATATACTGGAGAAACCTGCGCAAGAAGTCGAGTTATCTAGGTTTTTAAGCCTTGGCGAAAATGACATCTTCTTCATAGATTCCACCCACGTGGTCAAGATAGGTGGAGAAGTTGTCTATCTATATCTCGAAGTCCTTCCCGAGCTCAAGAAGTATCCTAGTTCACATTCACGACATATTTATACCGAGGGAATATCTAAGACTGGATTCTCAAAATGATGAGATTTTGGAACGAACAGTATCTTTTCCAAGCTTTTCTGGCATTTAATCACGCCTTTGAAGTCATATGGATCGAAAGTTGCATGAACTTTAAGTATCCGGAAAAATGGAGGAAGTTTTCAGAAGTCACATTAAGGGCAAGACCTTTTCCCCCGGAAGCTTTTGGAAAAAGAAAAACTTAAAATTTTTAAACAGCATTTTCAACCCAAAAAACATGACTAGTTTGGTAACAAGAGGATGGAAAATTGTTCGCAACGAGGGAATAAAAAAATTTCTCAAAAAAGGCTTATCTTATTCTTTAACTTGTTCTAAAATGACTTATAAAAGATTAAAACATGGTTATTACTTAAAAAATTGGATCGAGAAAAGAAAAAATAGAGAACTGCTAGAAAAAGCCAGAAAAGAGGCAAATATAAAAAAAAAGAATCCACTTGTTTCGGTTTGCATCGCCACATACAACCGTGGAAGAATTTTGGTGGAACGAACGCTACCTTCTGTTTTGAATCAAACATATCAAAATTTTGAGATCATAATTGTTGGAAATCACTGCACAGATGAAACCGAAAGATTGCTCAAGGATTTTGATGATGAGAGGATAAAATTTTATAATCTCCCTAAGAGAGGGGATTATCCCGAAAATCCCTATGATAGATGGCTGGTCGCAGGGGTGGTGCCCAGAAACAAATGTCTCGAACTGTGCTCTGGTGATTGGATAGCTCCATTAGATGATGACGATGAATTCACAGAAGATCACATAGAGACATTGCTAAATTTTGCCATAAATGGCGACTACGAGATGGTATATGGAGTGGTTGAAATGGAAGTGGAGCCGGGTAAATGGATTCATGTAGGCTCCTATCCTCCCGAATGCGGTAAAATCTGTCATCTTTCTGTTTTGTACCATTCTAGCCTAAAATTCTTTAAGTACGATATCAATTCTTGGAAATACGGTGAACCTGCCGACTGGAATTTATGGAGAAGAATGAAAGATGCTGGCGTTAGGATAGGATTTATAAATAGGGTAGTGGGAAAACACTATCTAGAAAGGACGCGGTTAGGTGTTTGAGGTGGGGGTGAATGGGGAGGATATATATTCTTGGTGCGGGTGGATTCGCTAGGGAGGTTTTGAACATATATATAGACTGCGGGAGAGAAGGAGAAGTGGCGGGTTTTCTGGAGGAAAACTGTAAAAGAAGGGGGGAAATTCTCAACGGAAAACCTGTCGATGACGTTTCAATATTGGAAAACGCAGATAGAAACGAAATAAAACTTATATGCGCTATCGGTACCCCTTTAAGAAGAAGACTTATCGAATACACAGAAGGGCTTGGATATGATTACGATACAGTTGTTCATCCAAGCGTAATAAAATCCAGATGGGTGACTTTTGGAAAGGGCAACATAATCTGTGCGGGAAATATATTCACAAGCCAAATAACCGTTGGGGATCATACCATTATAAATTATGGTTGTACAATAGGACATGACGTGCGTATTGGAAAATACTGCACGATATCACCAGGTGTTCATATCTCTGGTAGGGTTAAAATTGGAGATGGTGTTTTCATTGGCACGGGGGCAGTTATAATTCCAGATGTTAGCATCGGAAACAATTCAGTTATAGGAGCGGGTGCAGTTGTTACTAAAAATATTCCAGAAAATACTTTGGCAGTTGGAGTCCCTGCCAAACCTGTGAGAAGATTAACCGAAGCAGATTGGAGGAGAGTGATATGAACCTCAATGAATTTCTGCAGAACATTCCACATATAATAAATTTCCTAACTTGCAGACCTTCACGACTATTAAGCGTATGTTTGTTTGCAACAAATAGATGTAACTCCAGATGTAAGATTTGCAGCATATGGAAAACTGAACCGAAGATGGACTTGACACCTGAAATAATCGAAGAAAATATCCTCAGAAGCAAAATGGTAAAACCGGGTTTTACGACAATAGCGCTTACGGGGGGGGAATTTATATTGCATCCAAAATGCCGTGAAATAATTTCCTTATGTGAGCAACATGGTTATAGGTACCACTTACTTTCTAATGGTATAGCCTCGGAAAAATTGATCGATATCGTGAGAGAGTTTAAAGTGAGACATCTATTTTTATCTTTGGATGGACGTCCTCAAACATACAAAATAATAAGAGGAGTCGATGGTTATTATAATGTATTGAGGGTTGTTGAGGAGTTAAAAAATGAAACAAATATAACATTAGCATACACCATTAGTCCGTGGAACAGCAGGGAAGACTATTTACACATTCTAGAAATCGTAAGAAAATATAATCTTAATCTTGAAACCGTCATTTACGATGATGCTAAAGTTTTCGATACCGAATTTGTTGGGCACAAATTGTTTTACGAAGTTTCAGATTTGATGGAGGAGGGATTAAACCGTAAATTTGTTTTATTTTATAAAAAATGGTTGACAGGAATGAAAATACCATGTCTTAGTATTCGGGCAACAACTCTTGTGATGCCCAACGGAGATGTTCGTTTATGCCATGGGACTGATATTGTGCTGGGTAATATATACGAAAGACCTCTTGAAAAAATTTTGAAATCGAAAGAAACAAGAAAAATTCTTAAAATTTATACAAAATGTAATAAGTGTTATGCTCATTGCCATAGAATGTTTGACTTATCAATACTGGAGAAAACGAGATGTTTACCGAAATTCATCCTAAAAAGATTGTGGGGCTTCGAATATGAATCGCTATCAGAAGGAACAAAAAATGGATAAAGTTACACTTACGGAATCATTAAAACAAAAAACACCTAAAAAGCTTCGGCCTCTTTTAATAACGGCAATGCAGATATTGCGGATAGTCTATGTATCGCTATTTTATAGAACAATTAAAAATAAAATTCTTATAAAAAAATTGCGGAAAAGTGACAAACTCAAACTACACGTGGGCTGTGGAAATGTGAAGCTTTTGGGTTGGGTAAACATCGATGTTGAACCGGGTGCAGCAGATTTGATTATTGATGTCAGAAAAGGGTTGCCGTTTGATGATAACAGTGTTGATTTCATCTATAATGAGCACTTCATAGAACATCTTACATATGAAGAAGGACAAAAGGTTCTAAAAGAGTTTTGGAGGGTTTTGAAAAAAGGTGGTGTCCTGAGAATAGCCACTCCAGACCTTGACTACATCATTAACAAGTACATGAGCAACTGGAAAGACCAAGACTGGCTTTCTTGGCCCGAATATAGTTTTATAAAAACACGTGGAGAAATGTTAAATGTTTCCTTTAGGTGGTGGGGGCATAAATACTTGTACAACGAGGAAGATTTAAGAAGGCAGTTAGATAGGGCAAACTTTAAAAAGATAATTCGATGTGAGTGGGGGAAGAGTAAATATGTTGAGTTAAGCGGACTGGAAACAAGAAAAGATTCGAAATTAATACTGGAGGCTGAAAAGGAATGATAACTGTAACCAAACCCGACCTACCTCCTCTCGAGGAATACGTAGAGTATTTGAAAAAAATATGGAAAAGCAGATGGTTAACGAACAATGGTGAACTTCTACAGCTTTTTGAAAGAAAACTGAGGGAGTTCTTAAAAGTTGAAAATCTATTATGTGTTGTGAACGGTACTCTGGCTCTTCACTGCGCTATAAAGGCTCTGGAACTTGAAGGAGAGGTTATAACAACGCCTTTTACGTTTCCAGCGACTACTAACGTTATAATTTGGGAAGGATTAACCCCAGTTTTCGCAGACATAGATCGTCAAACTTTTAACATCGATCCTGAAGACGTAGAGCGAAAAATAACAGAGAGAACATGCGCAATTATTGCTGTTCACACTTTTGGCAATCCATGCTACGTTGAAGAGCTTGAAGAAATTGCCGAGAAATACAACCTAAAAATAATATACGATGCCGCACACGCTTTTGGCGTGGAATACAAGGGTCGCTCCGTGCTAAATTATGGTGACGTCTCAACTTTGAGTTTTCATGCAACGAAGGTCTTTCACACCATCGAAGGTGGAGCAATTGTCGCCAAGGACAACAATTTGTTTGAGAAACTAAAATTATTAATTAATCATGGAATAAAATCCGAAGAAGAGTTCGTGATTCCGGGAACAAATGCAAAAATGAACGAGTTTCAGGCAGCGATGGGACTCTGCAATCTCAAGTATTTTGATGAGAGAGTCAGAAGACGAAAAATAATTGTAGAATATTATAAAGAAAATCTAAACAATCTGGACGTGGAATTCCAAAAAGTCATAGCATCCAAGCACAATTATATATATATGCCAGTACTTTTTAAAAACAGTAAAATAAGGAACAAAGTTTATGAGGAGCTTTCAAGAAGCGGCATTAAATCTCGAAAGTATTTCTACCCACTAACGACCGATTTGGCCTGCTTCAAAAACTTGGATTTAGTTAAAAAGTTCGGGTTAAAAGTGGCCCCCGAAATCTCAGGCAGAATACTATGTCTGCCGCTGTACTCAGATCTCACTTTAGAGGATGTTGACAGGGTCATTAAAGTCATTAGGAGAACTTTAGAAACAGTATAAGCAGTATTCAATGTGCAAAAAGACGTCTTTGGTGTGTGCAGATTTCCATTTATGTATTTTATTAATATAAAGAATTAAAAACTTTTTAAAGATTTGAGTGCTTATTTTCCAAATTGCCTAATTATTTATGAGGCGGATAAAACCAGTCCCATGGCTTCCCAACCCTGGGATCGTCCTTTCTTCCATTTATCGATTTTGGAACTATGCTTGGATCGTTCCAAGGCCTTCTGATTTCATCGGGATTTTCGTAGTCGTAAAGTCTGCTGACGAAGTAGATCAGATATGCTGGCTCAGTTCCGATCGCTTTAAATCCATGCCAGTAATGCCTGGGAATTCTTACTAGCTGATTTCTTAGCTTCTCAATCAACCCCAGGACAAAGTTCTGCTTCCCGCTAGCTTTTCTCGCTCCGTAGATAACGCATGTTCTTGCGATGCAGAAATCTGTGCAGAATTTCTCTCCCAAGAGCTTTGTATAACCAATACCGTAAAATAAGACTGGTTTGTTCGCAACTGGAATTAGCTGCTTTTGCTGCGAATAAGTGAGCGGTCGCAATCGGGTGCCATAACCATCGGCAAGGGTCAAAGCTTTCACGATCTTCAAATGAATAAATTATCTATAAAAAGTTTCTCAATTTCTTCTTCTAAATTAATCCGCGATCATGATGTGGTTTTTCAAAGTAATCCTGGCTACAAAAATTTTTATTAAATTTCAGATCAAACTGCCCGCCGTGGTCCACCCCTTGACTTTGGTCTCTTCTCTTAGAGCGCATCGGGTACAACATAGAGCCCCCACTGGTTTCTGAAGTGCTGAATCTACATGGCTCTTTCGCAAATCAGTTTCTTGACTTCTTCTGCACTTAGCTGGAAAAAGGATGGAAATCCCGTTCTGATCTCTTTCTCATTGACTTTTATAGATCTAAATTATTTTCATTTGAAACCCTTATATGAGGGCATTCGCAAGGTGCAAGTAGTAGAAGTTTGAAACGAGAAAGCAATGTTCTGGAGAAATATTCATCCTCATAAATTTTCTGGTAGCTCAATGTAGACGCGAACCTTTATCTTATTCTCGTTTAGCAGCTTCCATAGATAAGTACGGTTTACGGGTAAATATATGAGGTGCCTCAGACCTCCCCTTTTTCCTAGGGTGCTCTTGCTGATTGAAAGTTCACCACAGTCGATGAGCTTTCCGCTGAGTAAGAGATTCATGAGCGTTGCCTTGGCTTCATCTGCATTTTTTAAC
>CAYVMA010000084.1:0-7945 GCA_964452455.1 uncultured Fervidobacterium sp.
AAAGTATCGTGACATGGGTCAGGTAAAAGTGTTGCTTGAAAAGTTCTTAGGTGATTCAAAAGACAAAAGTATCGAACTCATTACCGACGGTCTTGGTGCATATGAAAGTGCTGTGAAAATATTGTTCAAAAATATCAATCATGTAGTAGTATCGCTTGGTAAAAATAACCAATGTGAATCCAAATTCTCACTACTGAAAGACTTTTTCCGACTTAAGCGAGGTCTGAAGAAGTTGAAAAATCTTGATTTATATATTAACGGCTTTTGTATAGTGAAGAATCTTTGGAAAATCAACAAGAGCAATATCAATAATGTCATTTCTCAATTAGCTACTTCCATCACTACAAGTTAACACTATCAGATAAGGTAACACTAATTCTATCAATCTTCGCTTACTATTCTGTAACTTTTTCGAGATTTAAATGCCTCGAACTCCAATTCACGTAGTTTCTCTAATTTTGCTTCAATTTCCTTCAGTTCATTTATGTTGGACCTTGTCGCTGGATGTTTTGGAGCAAACGCAACGCAACTATCAATGTATGGCTTAATTGATATCTCAAAGGTTCCTATCTCCTTTGCTTTGTTAGTTATTTCCACTTTATCAAATCCCACAAGAGGTCTTAACACAATTAGCGAGCTTGCCTCTTCTATCGCTGCCATATTTTCTATCGTTTGACTAGCAACCTGACCAAGGTTTTCACCTGTGATAAGTGCCTTTGCCTTCACTCTTCGTGCAATCATACTTGAAATTCTCATCATAGACCTTCTTTGTAGTATCAATGAATATTCATCAGGCGCGTTTTCCTTTATGTAGGTTTGAACCTCTGTTAGTGGGACTATCCACATCCGCAGACCGTTTGGTAGGTATTTGCTGAGCACTCTTCCAACACTAAGAACTTTTTCTTCCGATTTTTCAGTTGTAAGTGGTGGACTCAGGAAGGTAACCGTTTGAAGTTCAAGTCCTCTACGCATTGCATACCATCCTGCAACAGGGCTATCGATTCCCGCACTCAGTAACAATAAAGCCCTTCCAGATACACCAACTGGAAGCCCTCCAGTCGATTGTATTTTTCCCGAAAAAACGAATATTTCTTTTTCCCTAACATCAATTCCAATCTCAAATTCGGGATTGTGAACATCAACTTTCAAATGAGGGAAAGCCTGGAGTACGTAAGCTCCAAACTCTCGGTTTATCTCAAGACTGGTCATAGGGAAATCTTTGTATCCTCTTTGTGCGTTAATTTTGAACGTTTTCAATCCCTCATCCACATGCTTTTTAGCTAAATCGAGAACAACTTGCTTTAGTTCCTCTAAGTCATGCTCAACGGAAACACCTAAGCTGTAGTTTTGAATACCAAATACATAATGCAACCGTTCCAAAATCGAATCTGCGTTATTCCTACCAATTCTAACAATGATTCTTCCATACCTTTTGTTCACTGCGGCTGGTTTGACTATTTTCAAAATATTGTCAATAAGCTTTTTTTCAAACCATTCCCTGTTCTTTCCTTTTAGTCCTATCTCGGAATACCTCACAACTACGACTGTTTCCACAGAACCCCTCCAGTTTGCTTTTTATTCGGAAATGAACAATTTTAATTCTAACATGTATTCTAACCTTTGAAAAGATTTTTGACGACCTTTCTGAAAACTACCTAAAGACAACCCAATTTGGAATATACGTTGAACACTCCAAGTATCTAAAGTGTCTAATTATTTGTAAGTACAATCGAATAATCTTTAAGAAAGGAGGTGTTTTTATGTATATAGGCACCGAAATAGTAGTGGCCATTGTGTTCTTTATACCAATAATCGTCCTATTAGTAACCGTAGGGTATGAATTGCAAATAAACGACTTTTCGCTCATCGTTGAAGGTGCCACAAGATTGATTCCATTTCCCGAGGATTTTTCAGAGACTTACCTTGAGTTAAGAATATTAGGAGCTTATCAATTCTTAGAAAGTGGACCATTTTCTTTAAAATTCAACATTGGGCAAGTATCTGCAGAGCTTGTAGAGAAAGCTTTTCAGTTACATTTCGTTCCAAAAATTGGTGGGACTTTGGAGTTCCACAATCTAAAGTTGAGCGTTAATTACGTTAATAAAGCATTTATTGTGAGGAATTTATCTGAGATTTTAATTCTACTTCTTTTCATACAATCCTACTATCTCTGCCTGAGCAATGATTCTACCGCTCAACGCTCTTTCTAGTTCCTCTTTTGTAACTTTTCCCTTTAACTCTATAAGGGAGTTGACAGCGTAAATTTTGAAATGATAGTGGTGTACACCATGACCTTTTGGTGGACATGGTCCGTTATACCCAACTTTTCCAAAGTCATTGTATCCTTGCATAGCTCCGTTTTGAAGTTTCTCAACTTTTGGAAGAGCCTCTGGAATTTTCACGCTTGGACCATCCACCGGATAATTCCAAAGTACCCAGTGAACAAACGTACCAATTGGTGCGTCAGGGTCGTCGCAAATTATAGCTATCGTTTTTGCACCATCAGGGATATTAGAAATTACCAGTTCAGGATTCACATCTTGTCCTTCACACGTATACTTCTTAGGTATGAATTCTTTGTCTTTAAAAACGGAGGAAACTACCATATGTTTCACCTCCTTCTTTTGTAGATGCGAAAATAAAACAGCAGACAAAATAAGAGCAAGAGCGATCACAAGAAATATCATAACTACACGTAACAATATTGGCAGCTTATTAACTGTAATCTTGAGCCTCATGGGAAGCACCTTCCCCACATACCAAAGCATTGTTCATTCTAAAATTATACCACTTTCGGCGATGAATGATATAATAATTCTGTAAATCAGCAAAATCCAAATCAAAAAAGTTTGAGGTGAGAGCATGAGGAACAATAACCAAAAAGTGGTAGTTGTAACCGGCGGTGCTAAAAACATAGGAAAGGGAATTGCTTTGAAATTTCTCGAAATTGGTTGGAGGGTCTGTATAATAGATTACGATAAGCAAGCTCTTGAGAATTTTCCGATTAACGACGAGAGCAAAGTATTTTTATACCACGGAGATACATCTGATGAATATTCGGTGAGTGAGTTTTACATACAGCTCAAGGAAAGGTTTGGAAGACTGGATGCGATCGTCAATAACGCAGCGATAGGGGGATTCAAAAATTTTCTCGACCTCTCTGTTTCCGAATGGAAGAGAGTTATAGATGTGAACTTGACAGGGTACTTCCTAATGGCACGGTTTGGGGTACCGCTCATACTCGAAACAGCAGGTAGAGGAGCTATAGTAAACATTTCCTCAACCCGGGCATTGATGTCCGAACCAGGTAACGAAGCTTACAGCGCATCGAAGGCAGGAATATTAGGTCTTACTCACGCGCTGGCTAATTCTTTAGGACCAAAAATAAGGGTTAACGCAATATGTCCTGGTTGGATTTTGCATGAGGGCGAGGTAATTTCTGAGAAAGAACATGCACAACATTTAACAGGGCGTGCTGGAACCATTTCTGATATCGCAGAAATGGTATGGTTCCTTATAGATGAAGAAAGAAGTGGTTTCATTACTGGGCAATATTTTGTAGTTGATGGCGGAATGACGAAGAAGATGATTTATATCTAAGCACAGTTAAAACCTGTTTAAAGAGTTTCAAGTGAATATGTGATACTCTCCCCAGGAGAGGTGATAAACAAGGTGAGAAAAAACTTGATGTTTACTTTTTTGGATTATATAGCCAAATACAAGTTTACCATTATCAGCATTCTAATTTTAGTACTTTCCGTTATCATTATCCTAAATAATGCAAAGATTGAAACTAGAATTGAAACATTTTTACCTGGCTACAAACCAGGTAAGCCTATAACGGAGATAGATGACCCTTCGGTTCAAAATCTCGTGCGTATGAGTCTCAAATTTGGTGATAGGGCAAGGATATCAGTGATTTACGAAGCCCCTGCGAGACTTGATAAACCAGGAAGCTTGAAGGACTTAAGAAGGTTACACAAAAAACTTGAGAATTTTGAAAATGTTCAGACCGTAATATCTATATTGAACTACCCAGGAGCCGAGGTATATATCGAAAATGACGCTTTGGACTTAGAAAATCTGCCAAAAGAATATCGAAGTTTTATATCCAAGGATGGAAGGTATGCTCTATTTTTGGTGATGATCTCTATAGACGGGCAAGTTGAACCTATCGTTAGGAAAATTACAAATGCTCTCAAAAATGAGCCCGTAATTGTTTTATCCGAGGCTTCCGTGAACAATAAACTTTTCGATGAGTTAAAGAGAGCAATGTTTTTCTATCCAATTTTGATGTTCGGAGTTATATTAGCTATTTTCTTCTACCAAACGCAATCTCTAAGAGCAACTATAGTTTCACTCTTCGTACCAATAATAGCTTCGATTTACACATATGCTATTCACTTTGCGTTTGGAGGAGTTCTAAACATCCTCACATCGATGACAGCGTCGTTCTTGATAATTATCGGTTCAGCTTATCCCCTGCATTATTACAATGCAATTTTCCGAACCGAAGTCAATGTTCGTAAGCATATTTCAACTCCTATATTCTTCTCGATGTTCACAACGGCTGTCGGCTTCTTATCATTTTTGTTTGTGAAGATACCAGCGTTTAGAGAATTTGGTTTTCTCGTTTCCTTAGGTCTTTTCATAGATTTTTTACTTACTGTAACAGTTGGTGATGAACTGTTATTGCGTGCTCATAGAAAGGCATCAAGGAAACCTAAATCCTTCGGAATAAAGTACATAGGTAATAAACTAGCTATGAGCATATTATTTGTCGTTATCTTTTTAGTTGGTTTATCATTCTTTTTAATACCTTCTATTAAGGTAGGTTTGACGAGTACAGATTATTTTTCAAAGAAATCAGAGATAACGAAGGCTTATAAGCTTTTAGAAGATAACTTTGGTATGAAAGATGCTATCTACCTGGTATTGGAAAAAGAAGAAGGTATATTCCTACCGTTGGACAACAGAAATATTGATGAAATAATTGCTGAGCTTTCACAACATTCTGAAGTCAGTAGTGTCGATTTTCCCAGAAACGTTCCCATTACGGCTCTCATTTTGGCTTCACGAACTCAACCTTTGTTAAGATACTATATCGCAGATGCTAAAACGATACGTATTTCGATAAACCTTTCACCAAAAGGGTCAGATAATTTGGAAAAGGTCACGAAAATTACCAATGAAGTCATGAAAAAATACAATTACAATTACTACCTTGCAGGGACTCCCTTTATATGGAAGGCGGTTAACGATAATATACTTGCCAGCCAGATTCAAAGTTTAGTTGCAGCTTTAATCATTGTGTTTGTAACAATTCTCGTCGTATTTAAAGACTTCGCAGAGTCCATAAAACTTATTTCTCCTGTTGTTTTCGCTACCATCCTAAATTTCTTTTATATGGCTATCTTCAAGATGAAGCTGGAAATATCAACCGCGTTGACTTCAAGCATCATAATAGGACTTGCCATTGACTATTCTATTCACGTCGGTCACAATTACGGTGAGACTAATAATATTTTCAGCTCAATAAAAAACGTAGGTCCCGCAATATTAGGGAACGCATTCGGTATCGTCGGTGGTTTTCTGACATTACTGATTGGAGGAGAGTTAGCTATGTTTAAAAGAATAGCGATTCTTGTGTCTTTGGGTATATCAACCGCTGCTGTGCTGACTCTAACTGTTTTACCATTCCTTTTGTCATTAGGAAGAATCAAGGAAGTGAAAGAAAATCTTAATGTTGAAAAATGAGTATAGAAGGAGGGAGCTTTGTGAGAAATGTAAGAATTGCTTTGGCACAAATAAACACAACAGTTGGTGATATATATGGAAACAAAGGAAAGATTATAGAGTTTATAAAGCAGGCTATATCGTACAATGCGGACGTTTTGCTTTTCCCTGAAATGTCGATAACGGGTTACCCACCTGAAGATTTATTGTTCAAGACCCACTTCATTCAAGATAATATAAAAGCTCTTGAAGAAATTGCACAACATGTGCCAAAGTCACTCATTGCAGTTGTAGGCTTTGTTGATATGGACGGCGATATTTACAATGCAGCTGCTGTAATGAACAACGGTAAAGTCATTGCAAAGTACCATAAGAACTACTTACCTAATTATGGTGTTTTTGATGAAATGCGGTACTTTCAAAAGGGTAACAGAGCTTTAGTAATTCAGTTCGGCGATGTGCGAATGGGAATAACCATATGCGAAGATATCTGGTATCCAGGTGGACCAGCACGTGCTGAGGCTCTTTACGGTGATGCGCAAATTTTGGTAAACATCTCGGCTTCACCCCATTACCAAAAGAAACTCGAATGGAGAGAAAAAATGCTCTCAACGAGGGCAAATGACAACCTGGCGATAGTGGCATACGTAAACCTTGTCGGTGGTCAGGACGAACTCGTCTTTGACGGTGCAAGCCTTGTATTAGATGAATCAGGCAAAGTTTTAGCTAGGGGAAAACAGTTTGAAGAAGATTTGCTTGTGGTTGATGTCGATGTTGAAAGGGTAAACAAGGCACGTCTAAAAGACCCAAGAAGAAGACAGGATAAACTCTTGGTTACAAAAGAAGATTTAGAAACCTTGGAAATTGTCACAATACCTTTCGAAACGAAAACTCAAAGAAAGGAAATAACTAACCGAATAGAACCTGCACTTCCAGAAGTTGAAGAGGTTTATAACGCATTGGTTGTTAGCCTCCGAGACTATATGAGAAAGAACGGGATGAAAGAGGCAGTTGTTGGACTTAGCGGTGGTATAGACAGTTCTTTGGTTGCTTGCATCGCAGTTGATGCGATAGGCAAAGAAAATGTGATTGGTGTTTCTATGCCTGGTCCATTTTCATCAGAACACAGTAAAGAAGATGCAAGATTGCTGGCAGAGAATCTAGGAATAAGATTCTTAACGATTCCTATTGTAGAGATATACAATACATATCTCGAAACTTTGAAACCAATCTTTAGAGACCTGCCGTTCGATACTACTGAAGAAAACTTGCAAGCAAGAATCCGCGGAGTTATCCTTATGGCACTTTCAAACAAATTTGGTTGGCTTGTCTTAACAACTGGCAATAAAAGCGAGAGTGCAACAGGTTACTCTACTTTGTACGGTGATACGGCTGGTGGGTATGCTGTAATTAAAGATGTATACAAGACGATGGTTTACAAGCTAAGTGAGTATGTGAATCAAAAGGCAGGAAGAGAAATTATACCTCAAAGGGTATTCATAAAACCCCCAAGCGCCGAATTGAGGGAGAACCAAACTGACCAAGACAAACTCCCACCTTATGAGATACTGGACCAAATATTGGAACTTTACGTAGAAGAGGACATGAGCGTCGAGGAGATTGCGAGTCTTGGATTTGAGGAAAAAACTGTAAGAGAGGTTGCGAAAATGGTCAACATAAGCGAGTACAAGCGTAGACAAACGCCTCCAGGACCAAAAGTTACAAGAAGGGCTTTCGGAAAGGATAGAAGGCTACCTATAACGAATGGATACAGGGAATACAAAAGAAAGTGAAAAACAAACGTATAATTTAAAATAAAAAATCAGGAGGGTAACAAACCCTCCTGATTGTATTTAGCGCAATTTTGATGTTCAGGAACACGAGATTAATCCATTGTCTTTACAACCATTGTACTCAAATTGAATAGTAACATGATTAATACCAAACTTTTCAAGTTCTGATTTGATTTCGTTGTATATGTCCATTGTCTCACTTACTTTTACATCTTCCCTAAGATTGACATGTCCTTCAAAAAGGATACTCCTTTCGTCAAGTGCCCAGATATGAACATGATGGATATCTTTTATTACGGGGTTTCGCAACAATTGAGAACTAATACTTTCAATATTGAAACCCACAGGAGTACTTTCCATAAGAATAGATAGAGAACCACTAAAGATGAAAATTAAATATTCGACGACAAACAGAG
>CAYVMA010000085.1:0-20328 GCA_964452455.1 uncultured Fervidobacterium sp.
AGGTCTGAAGAAGTTGAAAAATCTTGATTTATATATTCATGGTTTTTGTGTAGTGAAGAATCTTTGGAAAACCAACAAGAGCAACATCGATAATGTCATTTCTCAGTTAGCTACTTCCATCACTACAAGTTAACACTATCAGCTAATTTACATTACAGCCATTTCTTAAATTGAATGCTCGTAAAGTTTTTGCACACATATTATACCACAAAGTCCGTTAGCGATGCAAATTTTCCTCTATGATTCCATAGGAAAATTGGTAATTTACTGACAACTTACCAAAAAGTTATTTGGTCTGATCGCCTAAAACTTTGATAAATACACGCTTTCCAACTCTTAGAATGTGTTCTCCCACAACTGAAACCGTTGCTTTAAAGTTGTCAATTCGGTTGCTGTCCCAATAAACTCCACCTTGTGTGATTAACCTTTTTATCTCACTTTTCGTGCCTATTCCCAGGTTAAAGAGCAGTTCCACAATGTTGTATTCACCTGGTTCGACAACTTTTTCTGGCATCTCATCTGGGATTTCTTTTTTCTGGAAAACCGTGACAAAATATTCTTCCGCTTCTTTTGCTGCCTGCTCTCCGTGGAATTGTCTGACTATTTCTCTTGCAAGCCACATCTTGTAATCCCTTGGGTTAACTGTCTTTTCGTTTATCTCTTTTTCCATTTTGCTTAGGAAATCTTCATCGGCATCTGTAAGCAGTTTTGCGTATTTAACAATTAATTCGTCTGGTATCGACATTATTTTACCATACATGTCTTTTGGTTCATCGGTAAAGCCAACGTAGTTTCCATAGCTTTTGCTCATTTTGAGCTTTCCATCAGTTCCTTCAATTATCGGCATTGTCATAACTATCTGGGGTGTTTGTCCGTATTCTTCTTGTATCTTTCTACCAACCATGAGATTAAATAACTGGTCTGTTCCCCCGAGTTCTACATCCGCCTGGATAGCAACAGAATCATAAGCTTGTGCTAATGGATACAAAAATTCAGAGATACTGATAGGTGTGCCTTCCGCATACCGTTTTGCAAAATCTTCTCTTTCAAGCATCCTTGCAACTGTGTATTTTGAAGCTAATTTTACAACATCGGCAAATGTCATTTTCCCAAGCCATTCGTTATTGTAGCGAATTTCTGTTTTGTCTTTGTCAAGAATCATGAAGGCTTGTTCTGCGTATGTTTTTGCATTTTGTATAACTTCTTCTCTTGAGAGTATGGGTCTGGTTGTGTTTCTTCCTGATGGGTCACCTATCATTGCGGTAAAATCACCAATGATTAATACGACCTGGTGCCCTAAGTCTTGAAATTGTTTAAGTTTTCTCAAAACTACTGCATGACCCAGATGTAAATCTGGTCTCGAAGGGTCCACTCCCAGCTTTACTCTCAAGGGCTTTCCAGATTTCAATCTCTCAAGCAATTCTTCCTCGGAAACTAAATCTACGCAATTTCTTTTCAATATTTTTAGTTGTTCTTCGGGAGGAAGCTTCAATGCGGACAAGAGATACACCCCTTTTAGTTATTTATTATCCTCTTAACAATTATCTGAACGTTATCTAGATAACACCCAAGATGTTAAAAAGCACATAATAAAGAACGCAACAGCCAACGCAACGGTTATTTTACCTGATGTGTCTAATCCCTTTTTTCTACCAAACATTGTGTAAGCTGCGCCACTTCCAAATGCTCCACCGAGTTCCGCAAACTTGGTCATTTCTTGCATAACCATCCAAATCAAACCAACTGCAATAATTGTATGGATGACTAGTAGAATAACTGCCAACATCACAACACCTCCAAATCTTTTTGAAGTTTATCTTTCCATTTGCCTAATTCAGTGCTAATTATAGCATATCTTCTTTAAATTTGGCAATACTCTACAAAGAATTTTTTCCATTTTTCAACGTAGAAAACAAAAACAACATTAGAATGGATTAAAACAAAAATGCTTGGTCGGTTTCTGGTAGCCCGTCCAACACTCCCAATCGTTTGAGGACTTCTACCTGTGCTTTTGTTACTTTCGCCCTTGTCATAAGGTCTTCAATGGATGTAAACATTTTGACTTCTCTTTGCTGAACTATCGATTTTGCTACGTTGTCTCCAATACCATGAATTTTGTTGAATGGTATCAGTAAATCTTTTCCATCTATTATAAACCTTGAATAATGACTTCTTCTCAAATCCGGTTTTTTGAACCCAAATCCACGCAAAATCATTTCAAGTGCGGCTTCAAGAACCTTTTCTTCGTTTTTCTCTTTAACATCCTTTTTTGGACTGTTGTTGAGTTCCACCAACCTTTTCTTTATCGCTTCTTTTCCTTTTAGAATCAGCTCTGCATCGAATTCGTCTCCTTTTGTTGAGAAAAATGCTGCATAGAATGCAAGTGGATAATGGACTTTGAAGTAGGCAATTCTAAATGCCATGCTCACGTAAGCCACCGCGTGAGCTTTTGGGAAAAGATACTTAATTTTCTTACAGGATTCGATGAACCATTCTGGAACATTGTATTCTCTCATCAGTTTTTCTTCTTCCTCTTTCAATCCCTTACCTTTACGCACGTTTTCCATTATCTTAAACGCACTTGACGGCGGAACACCTTTGTGGATAAGGTAAATCATGATATCATCACGACAAGAGATGACTTCCGAAAGTGTTGCTATTTTCTTTTCAATCAATGTCTGTGCGTTACCAAGCCATACGTCTGTTCCGTGTGACAATCCCGATATACGCACTAATTCTGCAAAGGTCTTTGGTTTCGTCTCTCTAAGCATGCCCATAACGAAATCAGTTCCAAACTCTGGGATGCCGATTGTTCCAACATCTGTTCCAAGTTCTTCGGGGTCCACTCCAAGCGCCTTGACCGATGAGAAAATACTCATCGTAGCTTTGTCATCCATAGGAATGGTCATGGGGTCAACACCACTGTATTCGTGCAATAGTTTTATCATCGTTGGGTCATCGTGACCAAGTGCATCCAATTTTACCAGGTCATCGTGGATAGCTTCATAAGCAAAGTGTGTAGTGTAAACGCCAGACTTTTTATCATTTGCAGGATGTTGATAAGGTGTGAAGTCGTGTATATCATATTCGCTTGGGACAATCATGAGTCCACCTGGGTGTTGACCTGTTGTTCTCTTGACTCCTGTGACATACATAGCCAAACGTTCTTGCTCGGCTGGATTGAGTGGGTTTACAATATTACCGTTTTTATCTTCCATATATGCACGGACGTATCCAATCGCACTTCTATCAGCTATTGTGCTTATCGTTCCAGCTCTGAAAACGTGTGATTTGCCAAACAATTCTTCTATGAACTTATGTGCACGTTCTTGGTATTCGCCTGAGAAGTTCAAGTCTATATCCGGAACCTTATCGCCTTCAAATCCCATGAAGACTTCGAACGGTATGTCTTGACCCGCCTTTTCCAATTTTGCTCCGCATTTCGGACAGCGTTTGTCTGGAAGGTCGTAGCCTGAGCCCACTTCTTCATGGAGCTCAAAATATTTGCAATCTGGACATCTGTAATGCGCTGGCAACGGGTTGACCTCGGTTATTCCAACAAGGTGTGCGACAAGAGAAGAACCGACCGAACCTCTTGAACCAACAACGTATCCATCCTCGCCCGCTTTTTTAACGATAAGATGAGCAATCATGTAGAGGACTGCATACCCATGACCTATGATGCTGTTCAGTTCCTTCTCAATTCGCTTCTCTACAATTTCAGGCAAAGGATTTCCATACAATTCGTATGCACGTTTGTAGGTCATTTCTTTCAATTTTTCTTCCGCACCTTCAATTTTTGGTGGGTGCAACTGTTTTTCAAGTGGCTTGATTTCCTCGATGAGCCCTGCTACTTTTCTGGGATTTTCAATTACAACCTCTTTTGCTATTTTTTCATCTTCGAAAATTTCTATCGCAGCTTGGAGCATTTCATCTGTCGTGCGCAAATAATAATTGGCATCGGCGTCTTCAATGTTACTTTGTGGAGCTAATAACACTTTACGTGCCTTTATGTCTTCAGGATCCAAAAAGTGTGCGTTTGAAACCATTACAACGGGAATGTTTAATTCCTTAGCAACTTCATACAACAACTTGTAAGCTTTTTTTGCTTCCTCTTTTGTGAACTCTTCCGATGTAATCGTATCAAGAGGCATGATTTCGACGTAATCGTAGAACTTCAAAATTTCGTTTAGCGCGTCTTTATCTCCTTCAAGAGCGATTTCAAATACCTCAGAATTTGCACATCCGGTTCCTAACAATAAACCTTCCCGGTATTTTTCTAAATCTGAGCGAAGCACTTGGGGGACAGCGAAGAATGTTTCTGTATGAGACTTGGAGATAAGCTTGTATAGATTTTTAAGACCTGTTTTGTTTTGCACCAAAACCGTTAGGTGCTGAGGATGTTTTGAAAGTGGATTTATATGCTCGACAAGTTTGTTAATCCTGTCAAAAGTAGTTATAGATTTTTTCTTCAAAAGCTCAACGAGCTCTAAGAATACTCTTGCGGTTACTCTTGCATCGTCTAACGCTCTGTGGTGTTGGAATTTTCCAAGTTTGAAATGTTCAACAAGTTTGTCAAGCGAGAAGGCTTTCATTTGGTTCCTTAAGAGTGCTTGAGATAGTCTGAGAGTGTCTATATATGGTGGGTTGAACTCCCTTCCAAATCTTGCAAATGTGTGCTTCAAAAAGCTAATATCAAAATCTGCGTTATGCGCAACAAGAACCGCATCTTTCAAAAAATCCCAAAGTTTGCCAATTACCTCGCCAATTTCCGGGGCATCTTTCAACATCTCTTCTGTAATACCAGTAATTTGCAAACTCTTTTCTTTAAGCGTCGTTGGTTTTACTAATGTGTGGAATTCATCGGCAATTCTTCCTTCCACAATTTTTACAGCACCAATTTCCATAATCTCATCAAGCCTGGGATTCAAACCTGTCGTTTCTAAGTCAAGAACCACATAAGTCGCATTTTCTATCGAACCTTCTATTTCGTTTATCATTATCTTCTTTGGATCATTTGCAATGTAAAGCTCACAGCCAAAGATGGGTTTTAAACCTTCAGATTTTGCAAGTTCGTAAAACTCTGGGATGCTCTGAACATTACCATGATCCGTTATTGCGATAGCTTCCCAACCCCATTTTTTCGCTGTTTGGACGTATTCGGCAACATCGAGCACGCTATCTAAATCACTCATCTTTGTGTGTGCATGGAGCTCTATGCGTTTTTCAACAGCATTGTCCATTCTATCGAGCGAAGGGATTTCAGTTGCGGAATCTATTTTGAAAAAGAGATTTCCGTTTTTGTCGTAATTCATCGAACCATTGAATATATACCAACCACCTTCTACAAGGTGGTCTTCCAACTCTTTTACCTTTGAATTAAAGACTTTACCAAGTATGGAGTCTTTTTTATCCGTGATGTAGACATTGACTATCTCATCAGATACTTTATCAATTTTGAAAATCTTTCCGTAAAGTTTTGCTCTCTTTTTAACTTGTGGGGGCTCTGATGGGCTGTAGAGTGTTTTGAGAACAGAAGGATTGAAGTTCGTAAGTTCAGTTGGTCCCGAAGGATGAACTGTTCTATTTTCATCATTTCCATTGAATTGTTCACTTGTTTTTGCTTGAGGTGAATAAACAGAATTTTGTGATCCATTTACTATTAAATCTTTTGAAGAAGTTTCATAGGTTTGTTCAACAACGTCAATAGTGTATTCTTTGAATGGTAGAGAATGCCTTATTTTTCTCAGTCGGGAAATCACATGCGCCTTTCCGAACTCACCAAGCGCGTATATCTTGAGATGTTCTCCGTTTATCTCTATCTTTTCTACATATTTTCCTGAACCGTTTAGTTGCTGCATTACCTTTTCATGTAGTGTCTCTAAGCTTTCTATCTGTCCGTTTGTTTCATTCTCAAGAACCAAATCAATGTGAACACCGATGAAATTTTCAAGCACGCTTTTCAAAGACTGCGCATCACCTTTGAAATCTTGTATAACAAAAGAGACCGACTCTCTTTTCCGGTCGTAGATTATCTTTTTGATTAAACCTTCTGCTTGTATACCTATCTTCTTTGAGATATCTTTAAGGTTTTTCGAAACATCAAACACGTGATACATATCGCCCACCTCGAAAACATACTGCATCTTTTTGAAGCAACTGTGCCTTTATCACTTATGATTAAATTGGTTCAACAAACCTAACTTACCGGAACCAGAGGAGGTTACGGCAGCGCACCAAGCAACAGCGAGCGCATCAGCCGCATCGTCCGGTTTAGGAACCTTGTCAAGTTTTAAGAGCATTTTCATAACTTTTTGGATTTGAGACTTTTCGGCACGACCGTAACCCGTTACTGTTTGTTTCACCTGATGAGGGGTGAACTCAACAAAAGGAATTCCGGAATGTTTTATAGCAAGAAGGATAACCCCACGTGCTTCACCAACATAAATGGCGGTCTTCGCATTTTTGTAAAAATACAGACTTTCAACAGCCACAATCGAAGGGTTGTAAGTTGAGATTATGCTTGAAATCTCAGAATAAATGTAATCCAATCTATCCTCAAAATGCTCTTCTTTACCGGTTGTGATTGCACCATGGGCTACATGGATTATCCTATTGCCAATCTTCTCCACAACCCCGTAACCTACAATGCCGTATCCTGGGTCTATTCCAAGTATCCGCATTTCAAAACCTCTTTTCTAAGAAGACGGTATGTTGAGTATCGCTTCTTTGAAAAAGTCATGAGTATGTTCTGTTGTTAAGTGCTTATTCGCTCGATGTTCGATTAATAATTATACACCCTTCCTGCCTGTTGGTATGTTACATTTTATTCTATGTTTTTTGTTAACTTAAAGTATAAGCATGGCATCGCCAAAAGAGAAGAACCTATACCTTTCTTCAACAGCAATTTTGTAGGCTTTCATTGTCAGCTCGTATCCAGTAAATGCGCTGACAAGCATTATCAAAGATGATTTTGGAAGATGAAAATTGGTAATTAACGCATCAACCATTTTAAACTCGAAAGGTGGGTAGATAAATATATTTGTTTTTCCAGAATAAGATGGTGCATTGGGAAGACGAGCGATGGTCTCCAATGTTCGCACACTTGTAGTTCCAACGGCAATAATTTTTCTACCTTGACTTTTCACTTTATCAATTAAACGAACAGTCTCTTCAGGAACAACGTAATACTCTTCATGCATCTTGTGCTGTCGGATATCTTCTACTTTGACTGGTCTGAACGTCCCAATACCAACGTGAAGAACAACCTCGGCAGTGAGAATTCCTTTCTCTCTAATCTTTTCCAATAGTTGTTTTGTGAAATGCAATCCCGCTGTCGGAGCAGCAACGCTACCTTCGTATTTTGCATACACTGTTTGGTATCTTTCGAAATCTATATTATCGTTTTTTATATAATGCGGTAAAGGAACCTTTCCTATCGCAAAGATTTCGTTGTCATTTTTTGTTGAAAATTCAACAAGTCGTGTACCTTCTTCAGCCCTTCCAACACACTTGGCTGTCACAACGTTCTTGTTGCTGTGAACATCAAAAATAATTTCTGTCCCTTCCTTTATCGCCTTACCGGGTTTGACAAGGCATTTCCATACACCTGGTTCAATTTTCTCAAGCAACAGTAGTTCAACTTTAGCACCTGTAGTTTTTCTACCTATTATCCTTGCTGGGATTACTTTTGAAGTGTTAAATACCAGAAGGTCACCAGGGTTTAAATACTCCACAATATCTTTAAAAATTCTGTGCTCAATCTCCTGTGTTCTTCTGTTCACTACCATAAGCCTTGAGTGATCTCTTGGTTCTACAGGTTCTTGAGCGATTAATTCTTCAGGAAGCTCGTAATCGTATGCTTCTAGTTTATACAAGTCAACTGGCTTCATATTATTCTACACCCCTTTGGTAGTTCCTTTACTAATCCAAAAGTAAAGGGCGGTTACCCGCCCTTTGTAAATTTTGATTGTTTACTTTCTTAATGACAACTTTTCAAGCAGTTGTTTGTAAAGCTCTGGGTCTTTCTTCATCAGGTACTTGAGCATCTTTCTTCTGCGTCCAACCATCTTCATGAGTCCACGTCTGGAGTGGTAGTCTTTTGGATGTTTCTTAAGGTGCTCTGTCAAGTGTCTTATGCGTGCCGTTAAGAGTGCTATCTGGACTGCTGTGCTTCCAGTGTCTGAGTCGTGAATCTGGAACTCCTTAATGATGTCCTGCTTTTCCATCTGCTACACCTCCATCTAATGTCCTCTTGCCAAGTAGGGGAATACTCCCACAACCGAGCAAGGGCAATGATATGATACAATAGAATGGAGTTTATGTCAAGAACTTTGAGCTGAGTGGGGATATAGTATCCTAATTCTTGGAAAAACACGATTAACAAACATAGTAAGCTAATTTCTTATTTTTCCAACAAAAAAACACAATAATTCGTGGAATTTTTAAAGATATTTATTTACAACTTTTTGTAAAGTAGTGCTATAATATAATTTGGCTGGTGTCTTTGAGATTTGTCACAGTTAAATTTATCACCGTATGTTTAGAATTATTTCTTTTTCTTACTTAACGGTTGGTCTTCGCATTTTAAACTTATCACATTTCTCAGAAGGAGGGATTGAGTATGAAGAAACTGGGGATTCTTATTGCGGTCGTTCTTTTCGGAATTTTCGCTTTTGCACAAGAACTAGATATGGAAACCTTACTCAACAGGATTGAACTCTTGGAAGAGTACACAAACATGATTTACGATGTATTGGGTACAAAACTTTCTTCAGAAGAATTTGAAGCAGTGTTGACAGAACTAGATGACAGACTTTCAGAACTTGAGACAAAAGTTCTCAACATTCAAAGCACCATCGATACAGGATTACCAGCACTTAGAGACATGCTTTACGAACTTTCAGCAAACCTTGCAGCAATGGAAGAAAGATTAACATCTTACGTTGAAGTTTCATTGTTATCAGTAAAAGATGAAGTCAAAGCCGAGCTTATGGATGAAATTCTACCAATGTTCGATGATATTAAGGTTACACTTGATATCCACGATAGCGATATCCTCAAGATATACGACACACTCGGAACTCTTTCCGAACAGATTGCAGCAATTCAAGAAAAATTCGCAAGCTTTGAAGAAATATTAGCTTCCGTAGAATCTCTAACCCTCAAACTTGACATGCACGACCAAGATATTGTGAATATATACGACAACCTCTCAATGAAAGCTGACAGAGAACAAGTTGATACGCTTGAGGCAAGTATTGCAGAATTGCAAGAACAGATTGCTGGTTTGAACGATATACTCACAGGCCTTGCAGCACAAATTGGAGACACTGACTACCTCCTCAAAAAAGCTATAGAAAACGCTCAGAAAGACCTACAAGCAAAGATTGATAAAAAAGCCGACTCAACCGCTCTCGAAAATGCCGTGAAAGATCTACAAGCAAAGATTGATACAAAAGCTGACACAAAAGCAGTTGAGGAAAAAGTTAACAACGTCAACATGGTTGCTTGGATAGGCGTTGTTCTTGGTGCAGTAGCTCTTGTTCTTCCATTTGTTATGAAATAATAATCACGAGAATATCACAACAAAAGTGGGGCTCTCAGCCCCACTTATTATTTGCTATCGCAAACAATTAGAAACTTCCAGCTTTTTATAACGCTAATAGAGGATCTCAACTTTAGAACTGCATCCTCATAATTTCCCTGTAAGCTTCCACTATCTTGTTTCTCACTTCAACAGTTAACCTTAACGATATAGATGCCTTTTCGGCTTCAACAACGAGTTCGTGTATGTTGCTCACCTTTCCCATAGCGAAATCGTCAGCCATTTTCTCAACTTTCTTTTGCTGTTCATTTACACTCTTTAATGCCTCTGAAAGTACTTTACTAAAATCGTTTTCGTTCTGTTTTTTAACACTTGGAACTGAAACATTCTGTCTTAGATGGTTAATCCCTCCGATTTTATCTACCACTTACTTCACCTCCCTATCTGCAGGGCGGCAGTTATCATTGCCTTCGTTGTGTTTATAGCTGTTGCGTTTGCTTCATATGCCCTTTGAGCGTTTATCATATCGACCATCTCACGTATGATATTAACATTTGGAAGCCTCACGTAACCATTTTCATCCGCATCTGGATGTGTTGGGTCGTAAACAACTCTGAATTCCGAAGGGTCTTCATAAACACTTTTGACAATTACACCTGAATTTTCTCGCCTTCCTTGGATGTTTCTTACCAGTTCTTGAAAGACAGGTACTTTTCTTCTGTATGGTTCTCCCTTTTCTGTTCTTGTCGTTTCCGAGTTCGCTATGTTTGTAGAAATAAGCTCTATTCTAAACCTTTGAGCTGACAACCCTGTTGACGAAATGTTCATTATATTGAATTCACTTTGCATCATCTCACCTCTCAGATTATTTTACCACAAAACTACCTAGTATTCCTAATCACCGTGTTGTATCTATCGATATTTGCACTCATCAATCTTGAGAGAACCTGATATCTAAGTGCATCCTTCACCATTTCTGTGACTTCCATATCTATATCAACGTTGTTCCGGTCGTTCGTTATCGAGGTATTTTTCATTGTAACTTCTTTGGCAGTTACAATCTTTGGAGATGTGGGAAGATGCCTTTGGTTTGTTGTTGCTAGTTTCAATTTCATTTTCGATTCTTGCAAATACTCTTCAAATGCCACATATTTTCGCTTGTATCCAGGAGTTTCAGCATTGGCAATGTTTTGAGCGTGAAGTTCTTGTCTTTTCATCTGAACATCCATTGCTATCTTAAGAGTTTCAAAATTTGAATTGAATATATTTGCCATCTTTTCTCCCTCACTTTGTAAATCGGTTCTTCTCTTTGTTTCGTATCTAATATTCTACCACAGTTATTTGTATTCCTACAATTTTGTTTTAAAATTCTTGAAGTGTATAATTGAGTTGAACAATTCTGAAATTTTGTTGTCTAAATATATAGGAAATCATTTTCCAATTCCAAAGAATATCACATCATTTGGGAGGTGACATTCATGAGGAAGCTCTATTTAATTTTCCTCGTTGTACTAATCGGTCTTTTCTTGTCTTCCTGCGGTTTGAAACTACCTTCGAAAGCACCTGAGAAAGTAAAGATCCAGTACACGAAGTATTTGGAATTTCCGATTACAACTCTGGACTTGAAAGTATCGGACTTTGTAGATAGTCTTCTCCAAGAAAACATCGGTGGTTTATCTGTTGTGAAAGGTAACCCTATAAGTATCAACTACGCAACTTCCATCGAATACAGTCCTGGGACATTTTTACAAGAAATAGAGAACTCCATCAAAACAGAACTACAAAGCTTTGGTCAAAGTTTCGAGTACAGAGTTGATAGTTCGTATTTCCTCTCAGCGGTCTCTGGTCAAATTGTGTTGCCAACAGTCCAGCAAATTCAACAATCAATATCGGTCGATGCGGTAGATATAGGCAGTTTTACAATCGCTGAGAACCTGTCAATACCTGTGACAAACGGGACAAATGTCATCGAATTACCATCGAGTGTGCTCAACTCATTGATCTTTAGCGAAGCAAATCTGAAAAGTGTCGATGTGCAATTTGCAATCAGTGGTGTTTCCGCTTCTAACGCATTTCTGATAGTAGATGGCACAACCTATCAGATTACTGTCAATGGTACGAAGAACCTATCCAACGTAATGATCAAAAAATCATCGAATATTAAGTTAAAGTTTGATTCATCAAGCACCGGCCTTGCCCAAGTTACACTGAAGTTCTTAAATCAAAAAGTTGACTACTTCAAAGACCTCGATACAACACAACTCTCGGCTGGAAAAATCTCAATCAACGTGACACAGAATATACCAATTACATCCGGAAGCTGGAAACTGGCACTGGACGGTAATGTTGATTTGAATTTGAACATATTAGGATTTAGTGGAAACATATCACAAAGTTACACGGCAAAATCTGGAACAACCACGATAGGTTCTGGTTCCTCATCAAACTTAACATGCGACATAGAATTTGATGGCACTACATTATTCACAGTCGGTGATAGCATAATACTTGACGGGCTTGTGGAATTGTCAGGAACAGTCAGTGCAGATTTGAGGGTGCCACCTTCAATAACAATAACACCGAACGTCAATGTAACAAAGATAGAGAACTACCCATTGAGTGTAACAGTACCTTTGCCAAGCAACGTCCACTCAGTAAGTTTTACCAGTGACAGCGGATATATGCTCTTGAAAGTAAACGGAGTAACACTTACAGCCGTATCAGGAACTTTTGGAAGTAACAATCTTTCACTTTCAGGTGGAATCGTATTACCATTTGGCGGAATTTCCTTACCTTCAACAATAAATGCTCAGATTAGCGGCGATGTTAGTTCAAACGAAATATCATACGAGCTCGAACTACCCGAAGACCAAACGATAAAGATTGAAAATGCGCAAATTACAGGTATCAGCATGGATCCAGTAACAATCAACGAGCCAGTACCTTCAACAGTAAAGGATTTTGCAAATTCTGTTAAAGCTACAATTAAAGTCAAACTCAATTACGATGTAACAAATGTTTCCGGAGTTTCTGTAGATATTGATTCAAATATATTCGACACAGGAAATGGAACATATAACCTGTCGGGAGCTGGCACAATTGTTCTGAGTTCTGTGGACAAAGTCTTTGATTTCTCAACGTTTACCAACTTTACAATGACAATAACTCCCATTGTCCCTTCCGCTGTAACGGTGAGTAATGTGGACATAAGAGAGGGAGTAAAATTGGTGATTCAGCCGGTAGTAGAAGAATTCTCAATCTCAGAGGTTGAACTAAAAGGTCAGTCTTTTGAGCAAGACTTTGGAACATTAATAAACTTTGGAGATATTTTCAAAGATGATTTTGCATTTGTTAAAGACTTAGATTTAAGCGTTGACGCCACAGTAACTTTCAATATAACCGAAGCAACTGTTCCAGCAACAGTAACTCTAAACGTTTCTGGTAATGAAGTTAAAGTTAGCAAAGGGCAGAAAGTAAACATTGGAGATATTATAGAGGAACTAATTAATGAAGGAGCACCATTAAGCTTATCTGTAAGTATAGAAACCGGCACGGGTACGTTGACGAAAGACAGCTTAATTACCGCCTCACTCGAATTTGCACTGCCACTTAGCGCCTCAACAGGAGAAAATGAGATATTGATAAAATCCGGAACAGTTGATTTAAGCACACTTAACGATATCAAAGATATTTTGGATAACGCAAAGCTGAAATTTGGATATTATTCAAATACAACAGGATTACAAGCTGTGTTGAAGCTTGGCGGTAATGATGGGATTTCAGTATTAATTGGAGTGTCATCACCAATTGTTGAAATTAAAAAAGAACATATTGAAGCAATTTCCGATGACGACGTACCATATGAAATACTGCTTCCTGCAAATTCAACCGTTTCGCTGAACTACGACGGTAAACTTAGCATCGCCCCGTACATTGCTGTTGATTTGAAGGTTGCAACCGAAGTCAGACTTGGGAATTGAAGGTAGGTGATTGCGATGAGAAGAATCAGCATATTAGTCTTTTTGCTTGTTGTTTTCTCAGTGTCAGTGTTTTCTTTTGTGATTCAACCATTTGGCCTTTTCGGAAATGTGTCGCTTGTAAGACACGATTTAACAGCGCTTATCAAGGTTGTTCCATTTGCAGAATTTGAACTTGGGCAAAATATACTAACACTGGACAACATCAACGCTCTTTTGAATGAAGAACAAGTAAATATCGATAAAAATGCGTTTGCTGATGCCTTAGCAAATGGTTTTAAACTGTCTGCACCTATTAGTCTTGGAACGTATGTTAATTTAAAACTCGGGGCGCTCAGGCTTGTTCCTTACGTGCGAGTAGACGGTAATATAGCTTTGGATCTTCCAAAGACGTTTGCTGAGTTGCTTGTAGGAGATACTCTTATCGACCACACTTACAATGACACAAAAGAAGGCTTTCTCAACGCAAGTATTATGGCGAACGGTGGTATTGCTTTTATGCTTGGAGATTTCTACGTAGCAGGTAATGCGTTTGTTCCCGTTCTTTTCAGCGACCAGTCACAAACTACGATGACCGTAAGTTACACATCCTCCTCAACACCAGCATATGCTGAGCTTAACGCAACTGGTAAAGTCCGTGCTTACAGCCGTGTGTCACTCAACGATATCAGAAGCGGGAACATCGACGGTTTAATAGATGAACTCAGCCATTTTGAAGACTACGGCTTATCTGTTGAGATTGGCTATGGAAACGACAAATTTGGTGTTGCGGTAAGAAATATTGTGATAACTCCCGCAAAGGCATGGTATGCAGTTGAAGTGACCGGTAATGGAAAAGCTACATACACCGCACAAGGGACGGATATTACGTTTGAAGCAACCTATTCCATTTCTGAACCAATGGTAGCAAGATTATTGACTCCTGTAAGTATCACTCCACCAATCCAGATAACAGCTTATCTCAAAAACGACGGATTCATTATGTGGGGCGTTATGGGAAGCTACTGGCTCGATGGTAACTGGGCAGTAAAAGGTTACGCAGGATTGAACATCGGTATTGCAAGGGCTTACTATATGCTTGGATATAACCAGATAAACTACTCGCACACCATAGGTGTTGGAATGAACCTCTTCCTGCTCAATGCGGATTTAAAACTCACAGCGACAACAAATTCTTTACTACCATCAAGCAATTCAACACCTGGAATAGGCTTTGCTTTAACGATTTCAGGCGGACTGTAAATACTAAATCTTACTAAATAGAGAATTCAAAAATTTTCAGGTATGTATTCTGCCTGCCGAAATCAGTGTCGGCAGGCTTTTTTAATTTGCAGAGAAGATGATATAATTGCTTTGAAATGATACCAGGAAAGGGGTACTCAAGTATGAATCAAGGGCAAAGAATAATCAAACTACCCGACGAAGTTGTCTCAAAAATCGCTGCTGGTGAAGTGGTTGTAAACCCTGCATCAGTTGTTAAAGAGCTTGTGGAAAACTCTATAGATGCGGGTGCTACAAGTATTGAAGTCCAGATAAAAGATGGTGGAAAAAGCTATATCAAGGTCTCCGACAACGGCTCTGGGATGTCTAAAGAAGACCTTTTACTTGCCGTTCAAAGATACACAACAAGTAAAATCTCATCTATAGAAGATATTTACAACATCACAAGCTACGGTTTTAGAGGGGAAGCTCTTGCTTCTATCGGAGAAGTATCACGCTTGGTGATAACAACATCCAACGACAATGAATCCAACAAACTTGAGATGGTTGGCGGAAAGGTTGTAAAGGTCAGTGAAACCTTCAGAGAAAGAGGAACTACCGTTGAAGTGTTCGATTTATTCTTCAACATTCCTGCCAGAAGGAAGTTTCTTTCTTCGGAAAAAATCGAAAGAAGAATGGTGACTGAAGTAACTGAAAGGTTTTTACTCACAAAACCGGAAATAAAATTCCTCTTCAAAGTTGATGATGAGGTAATATACAACGCACCTCCATCTAATCTATCGGAAAGGTTCAAATTGGTTTTTCCTGAAGTGAAATCATTTGAAGAAATCGATAGTTGCAAAGACGGGGTAATCAAAATCTCTGGCATAATCTCTTCGCCTCAATTTTTTAGAAAAAACCGTTCTGGTCAGTTATTTTTTGTGAACGGACGTTTTGTTTTAGATAACCTTCTCCACCTTGCTCTTGAACGTGGATATGGTGAAGCTCTCACCGAGGGTACACACCCATTCGCAGTAATTTTCATCGAAGTTCCTCCAAGGGAAGTGGATGTGAATATCCACCCCCAGAAGTTGCAGGTTAAATTCTCCGAACCTCGCATGATATACGATGCTATAGCCAGATGTGTAAGGGATACTCTGAGAAAATTCGAAGGCTTCCAAATGTTCGTTGAAAAAATTGAGAATCATATGCCAAAACAATTTGCTCCAACAACTGATAACCAAGACGAACCAAAAAGGCTCCATATTAACGGCATTAACAGCAGTGAAACCGTTTTTAGGGATGTTGAACAAGCTGTTGAGTGGTCAGACGCTCCCAAGGTTAGAGAGCCTGGCTATTCATTTAAAAGTGTTACCGGATACAATGAAAAATATCAGAATACCCAAAATTATCAAAAACCTTTTGATTTCACAACTTCGAGACAACCATCTGCGCTCTTTCCACACGTTGTGAATCCTACAAGTTTAGAAAAAGTAGGCGAGTTTACGATAATAAAGAGCAGATACATCCTTTTCGAAGATAGTGATGGAATCGTCATTCTCGATTTTCACGCTGCACACGAAAGAGTCATCTACGAACAACTAAAAGAACGCCAATTCCAAGTAGTAAATCTTTTAATACCTGTGGAATTCTCTATTGGAAAAAGCTTAGCAAGTGTTTTGGAAAGTTTAGAAAATGAATTAAAAGAACTCGGGTTCAGTTTAGAAACCGAGAAATCTGAGAAGAGTGTAAAAGTTGTCCTGAAATCAATTCCTTCACTTTTAAAAATAACTCAGGCTCAGGAAACATTGATGGAAATGCTTGAAGAATTCCGGATTCCTTTCAACAAACCTAAGAGCATCTTACACGTTCTTGCATCAAAAGCCTGCAAAACGGCTGTGAAAACCGGCGATAAACTCAGCGAAGATGAAGTAAGAATGTTGCTAGATGAGATAAAACGAAGAAATCTCCTTACTTGCCCTCATGGAAGACCAATAATGATGAAAATTACGTTTGACCAATTGGATAGCTATTTTGAAAGAAGATAACAGTTTCTGACAAATTTTGACAAACTTTCCTTGGATATGGTATAATTATTTAAACAATTAGTTCGAAAAGCGAACTATGTGTTTGTGTGGCAGTGATGCTGTTGGTAACTGTGAGAAGAGGGGTGAGATTGTGTTAGACAGATTTGACAAACCATTTGTTGAAGAGATATTGGCAACGGTTCTCAGATACGGCGGGGATTTTGCAGAGGTCTTTGTAGAAGATAGGTATTCTACGAACATCGAGTTGAAAAATGGTAAAGTAGAGCTGGCACAAACGGGTAGGATGTTCGGTATTGGTATAAGGGGTTTCCTCGGGGATAAGGCAATATACGCATACACAAACGACCTATCGAAAGATAACATTCTCGCTGTTGCCAAGAGAGTAGGAGAAGCACTTGGTGAGGTTAAACTCAAAGATTTCTCTATCGATTTGAGAAAGAAAGAGTTAGAAAACAGACATTTTGTTTTGTGGAAACCAGAACAAGTTAGAAAAGAGACAAAAGTTGGTTATATGAAGAGAGCTTACGAAGCAGCAAAAAAATATTCACCGACGATAGCACAGGTTGTTGTAAGATACTGGGACTACGATCAAAATGTGTTAATTGCAAACACGGAAGGCGTATTTGTGACAGACAATAGGGTACGCACGCGGTTGATGATTAATGCGGTTGCTGTAAAAGATGGACAGATGGAATCCGGATTTTATGGACCAGGTGCCGCTATGGGACCAGAATTCTTGGAAAGAATAGATGTCGAACAAGCTGGTGTGAGAGCAGCAAGAATCGCTGTAAGAATGGTTGATGCTCAACCGGCGCCTGCCGGTAAGATGACCGTTGTAATCTCAAATGAGTTTGGCGGAGTTATCTTCCACGAGGCTGTTGGACACGCGTTAGAGGCATCTTCTGTTGCACGTGGAATGTCTGTTTTTGCTGGAAAACTTGGTCAACAAGTGGCAGCGGAATGTGTCAGTGCTGTTGACGATGCAACAATACCGAACGCATGGGGAAGCGCAAACGTCGACGATGAAGGAACACCCACACAAAGGATTGTGTTAATCGAAAACGGAATTCTCAAAGGTTATATGATAGACAAACTTGGTTCAAGAAGGATGGGAATGCCTTCAACGGGAAGTGGAAGACGCCAAGACTACACATTTGCACCAACATCCAGGATGAGCAACACATTCATCCTTCCGGGTGATTATCATCCTGAAGAAATCATCGCCTCGGTAGAATATGGTCTGTATGCAAAGACGATGGGCGGAGGTTCTGTGAATCCGGCAACGGGAGAGTTCAATTTCGCTGTAAATGAAGGATACTTGATAGAGAACGGAAAAATAACAAAACCAGTAAAGGGTGCCACATTAATAGGAAAGGGATACGAAATCATCCAGAAAATTGAGATGGTAGGAAACGATGTTGCAAGGGGTCAAGGTATGTGTGGTTCTTACAGTGGTTCAATACCTGCAGACGTTGGGCAACCGACGATAAAGGTTAGGGAAATCATCGTTGGGGGGCGAAATGCATGACGTTCGAACAATTCAAAGATAAAATATTTGCACTTGCAAAATCACATGGTGTGGAAGCACAGTTAAGTTACTCTCAAAACAAAAACTTCCAGGTCAGGTATCAAAATGGCACTATGGATCAATACACAGACGCTGGTAAGTTCAAAATCACGTTACAGCTTTTGAAAGATGGAAAGCTGGGAACGTCGTATACAGAAACCTTGGATGACCCAGAGAAAGTCTTTGAAGACGCACTGAGCAATATTGCAATAGTTGATAGCGAAGATGTAGAGTATTTTTACGATGGTAAAGGTGAATATCCAGAGATTGAGCCATACGATGGTAGTTTTGAAAAACTCTCTGTGAAAGAAAGATTATCTTACGTTGAAAAGGCTCACGAAGAAATTAGGAAAAGCTTGGATATAGTAAACGATATGGCAGTCTACGGTCAACAGATGAACGAAATGCGATTAGCCAACACTCTCGGACTTGATTTGTCCTATACAAACGGCGGAGGCTTCATGTACGCAATGGCGGTTGCAAAAGATGTATCGCCAAGGTCAGCAGTAGAATTTGCTATTGGAAGAAAGCCAGAAACACTCGACCCCATCCACGTTGGTTCAAAAGCTCGTGACGAAGCTCTTGCGCTCGTTGGGTCGAAATCTGTTAAAAGTGGAAAATACCGAGTAATTCTTAGAAACGATGTCTTTTCTGATATCTTAGGTATGCTTATTTCTATGATTAGTGCTGAGAACGCACAGAAGAACTTATCACCTTTGAAAGGAAAGATTGGAGAAAAGATAGGGAGCGACATTCTAACAGTCAAAGATTTGCCTTATCATTCGCTGAGCATAAACTGTGCGCCTTTTGATACACAAGGCGTTCCAACCAAAGAGAAAACAATCATCGAAAATGGCGTTTTCAAAACGTTCCTTCATAATCTGAAAACAGCGAAAAAAGACGGTGTTGAACCGACAGGTAACGCGATGGGCACAGGAATCCAACCAATAAATCTCTACATCGAGCCAGGGAGCAAATCGTTTGATGAGCTATTGAAAGTCTTAGAAGACGGACTTGTGATTATTCATGTTGAAGGTATGCACTCGGGAGCCAACCCTATATCTGGAAATTTCTCACTTGGAGCAAAAGCGTTCAGAGTTGAAGGGGGACAAATCAAACATGGTGTTGAGCAAATAACAATCTCTGGCAACTTTTTGGAAATGATTGGTAATATTGAAGAGATTGGAAATGATATACGCGCGTTTATGGGAATAATCACACCTTCAGTTTTAATAAGCAGTATCGATGTAGCCGGTAATCTCTAATTTTACCAATCTTGTAAGCTCATATGAAACCATGAAGTGCTAATTCTCGAACTTGTTAGTTAACCGAATAGCAAGCTTGGTGATTTGACTAGCATCTTCTCATACAGTTGCAGGCATCGACTGGTATATGTTGCTAATTCTTGGAACAATCGTTTGCCGGTGTTGATATTAAGATTAGGTTTCCTCCTGTATGCCAATATCCTTTTCGGGTATTGGCATATATTTTTATTCTGTTCGCTTTTATCCAGAACTCAACTAAATTACTCAGCCTTGTTATTATCCTATTTCATAGCCTCCACTCATACATTCTTAACCTTCTTCAACATGCGTCTATATCTTCTATCTTTTCTATCTTTCTATGTGACTTCGCTGTCGAGTACTAATCCATCCACCCGTAATTTTGTTTCATAGCTCTTTCCTGTCTTTGGTAAGAACGAAGCTTTTTTCAGATATTAAGTATTAATGTCGTTTCTTGCGTTATAGATTTTGGACTTTGGTTTGTATTGCAAATTCGTCCAGCTCGATACAGCCTTAGTATGTGGTTCTTGTCCATCGAGTCGGGACTTTGCCGCCAGCTTCCTTCAGATTCCACCTCACGATGGACACCCTTGCTTTGGCTAATGGTTCCCACTACCAAGCCCATAGCGGACTTTCACCGCCAAGTTGTCGCTCATGCCGGGCGCACACAAAGAAACGGTCTTAACGGACCGTTTCGTGTTTCCAT
>CAYVMA010000086.1:0-117172 GCA_964452455.1 uncultured Fervidobacterium sp.
ACAGGTGGTTTATACACCGTTACAATTACTTACTCAGGCGGAGACGTTGATGCAGACAAAGTAAGAGAAAACGGAATGAGAGAGGTTTCAGGTAACACAGGTCAGCCCTTGACATTGACTTTCAGTGTGCAAAAATGGTGGTAATGTTTTAGGACAATTCGTTACACCCCATCCCGTTTCGGGATGGGGTTTATTTTTTAATATTGCAGAGTATTTTCATATGAAAATGAAACCAAAAGATTCTTGAACGCTTTTTTACTCTTCTTAGGTCTAATAGATTGTAGTACTAATTAAGGACTGCATTCTTAATGTGTCACAAATGGATTTGCTCTGATTAGAGGAACGTAGGAGAAACTTAAGGCACAGGGGAACGCTGGGAACCCAAAGAGAAAGATTTTTTGGCTTGACATGGGTATTCTTCTGTGTTTAAAAAACGCGGACTCGAAGAGTATAGTACTCCCCCTTGCCAAACCTCCTTTCTCAAGACAAGTTCTCGAGCTCACAAAAAAAGGTGACACCATGAGGACCACGAGAAGAGGCTTTACACTGGTTGAACTCTTGATAGTGCTTGCCGTTATCGCTGCACTTATGGGAGTTGCAACACCTGCTTCGATAAATGCAGTGCAGCAGGCAAAGGCAAGTCAAGTGGCTCAAAACTTCAGAAACTTGAAAGCAGCGTTAGTTACCTACTTTTACACTGAGAGACCTGCGGATCCAACTGAAGCAACTTGGACCGATATAGTCCCGAATCACCTCAGTGCTATACCAAAGAACTTTGACTTCTCAGTTACAAGTTCCTCGGGTGGAAAGTATACCATGACGTTGACTTATAACGCAGACGATGTTGATAAACAGGCAGTAAAAGATGTTCTTGACGAAGTTAACATATCTGGAACATATCCTACACTTCAAACAACTGTTCAAAAGTGATGGTTTTAACGGGTGGAAACGTTAGAGTTATAAGTTACTGACAAAACCCATCCCCACAGGGGATGGGTTTTTGTTAAAAAAGAGCCTATTTTACTATTCCTGCAATACAAGTTGTTGTCTTTCTTGGAATCATAAGCCCTGTATCAAGCACCGTGATTTTGTCTGTTACACCGAGTAGTTCAACGTAAGTTTTGTTCACAGTTATGTGCAAATCACCATATCCTGGAGAAAATCTCATTGTTAAATCGCAGTTGTTTTGACTTTTGAACACCTGCTCAAAAGTGTCATTTAGCTTTTCGATAGCTTCAGAACCCCACGCGTCAAGTAACATAGCCTCAAGTGTTGAACTCTGCGAAAGCTTTTCGATTTCTTTATCAAGCGTTTCTCCTAGTGTGGAAATGAAAATGAGGAATGTATTGAACGCCTTAAACTTACCAGGTATTGCGCTTTCTGGAAGTTGGTCTTTTTTGAAAACATCCCAGTAAACAAAGGGTTTTGCTACTTCTAATCCTTTTAGATATATCTTGTTTGCAATCTCCAATAACTTATCATCATCTATAGCCTTTGAATAAATCAGTCCCGCGCGTGCAAGAAAAATTTTCTTGGAAGGCATATATTGATACTTTTCAGGAACAAAGATTTCCAGTTCAACCACCTCCAATCGTTTGGTGATAAAATATACGTAGAACAAATGTATGGTTTCTTTGGTTCATATGATATCACAAAGCTTTGCCAAAGTTAATACACTGTATCAGGAGGTATATTTCATGAATAGACCTATCGGGGTTGAAAATCCTGAAGTTTGCAAGATTTGTGGTGGGAAGTGTTGTAAAACATATCCTGGACTTGCTACACCTGAAGATTTTGGTGCACCGGATATTGAAAAACTCAGAGAAAATCTGTTCAAAGCCTTATCCTCTGGTAGATGGACAATTGATTGGGTTAGTCAGGAAGAAGGACTATATTTTGTTCGGCCTGCTGTTAAAGGATTTGAGGGTAGTGCGTTTGACCATAGATATTCAGGTGAATGCACGTTTTTGACACAAACCGGGTGTGAGCTCTCATTTGAAACCCGTCCAGAAAGCTGTAGGATGCTTATCCCAAAAATTGGTGAGAGGTGTGATCCTCAAGGCTATACACGAGCTGTGGTGGCACAGCGTTGGAAGGAATACTATGATATTTTGATTGACGTAGCTATTGATGTAGAAAATTCCAACTTTTGAAAGGGGTTAGGGTATGAAGAGCATAGTTATCTTCTATTCTCTTGATGGCCACACGAAGTTTGTTGCCGAGTTATTAGCACAAGAATTAAAGGCAGATTTAGTTGAACTTGAATTGGTAAAACCTTTTCCAACGAAGGGTTTCAAGAAATACTTCTGGTGTGGAAAATCCTCGGTCTTCAAAGAAAAACCAGAACTGAAAGCTATAGTTCCAAATCTACACGAATATGACTTGGTAGTAATCGGCACACCTGTGTGGGCAGGAAATTGTGCCTCACCGATTAATACGCTATTGTCTATCTTGAGTAATGAGCAAAAGCTTCAAGGAAAAAAGGTAGGTATACTTATCACAAACGGTGGTGGAAGTATAAAAAGGTGTGTGAAACAGGTCAAAAAAGTTCTACCAAAAAATGAGTTCTTAGAACTTCTATACTTTGTTAATCCATCAAAAGAGAATAAAGATGAAATCCTTAAAAAGATACGCGGGTGGGTCCAGTCTGTAGACTTAGCGTAGAGCTTTTAGTTAACTATTCTGTCTAATTGTATTCCCATTACAATCTATGGCTACAATTAATGGGAAATCTTTTACGGTGATTTCATAAATTGCTTCTGGTCCAAGTTCTTCAAATGCAACGATTTTCCAATCCAAAATTTTTTCCGATAAATATGCAGCACAACCACTCGGCGCAACTAAATATGGTGCTTTGTATTTTTTTATAGCCTCTATTGCTTCTTGCGTTCTTTCACCTTTACCGATAGTTGCAATTACACCCTTTGAAAGGGTGTACTCTAAAAATTTATCCATCCTTTTTGACGTCGTTGGACCTATTACCATCCTACCATTCGAAAATGTAGGACCTGCGTAGAAGATAATCCTTCCATGTAGAGATATTGGCAATCTGCCTGTTTCTCTTTCTTTTTCGATAATCCTTTTGTGTGCTGCATCACGCATTACTAAAAGAGTCCCAGAATAGTAAAATGATTCTCCTGCCTTCAAATTGCAAAGAGCAATTTTATCCATTTTATTCATTTATAACCACTCTCCCTGTGCGTGAGAGGTAACAGTCGACACTGATTGCGATGGGAAGTGTTGCTATGTGAGTAGGATAAGCGTATACCTTAACACTTTGACAAGTGGGTCCAAAGCCCAGTGCCTGAACACCTATGTGGAGTTCGTTTATGAGCAAATATAGCTTTTTTGCTAAATCATCGTAGCTTTCAAGATAAGACAATTTGGGAAAATATTCATCCGTAAATAAGGCAAGCCTTGAGATAAGTATCGCCATATCAGCTGTCCCACCGATACCTATACCAACGTTGATTGGAGGACAAGCATTTGGTCCGTTCTTTAAAATATGCTGGACGACGATGTTGATTACATCGTCCTCAGTGGCTGATGGTGGCATCATGTAAAGTGCAGATAAGTTTTCGCTTCCTCCACCTTTGGCTATTATCCAAATCTCTAATCCATCAGAAGTTTCAATTTCAAATTCATGGATTATCGCCGGTAGATTGTCCATTTTATTAATTCTTGAATAAAGCGGGTCCAGAACGGTGCTTTTTCTATAGCCGTTCTTTTCGTAGGTATCTCTGACAGCTCTATACAAAGTCCTATGTATTGGTTCTTCGAGTGATAGGTCATAAGGTTTAAAGACAAAGAACTCAACAATTCCGGTGTCTTGACAGAGTGGTAATTTCTTTTCCTTTGCAATCTTTATATTTTCTCTGATTTCATTTGCAAAAGGTCCAGTGTAATTTTCAAAAAGCTTTTGGGTCTTTGAGTTGAGATTTGTGTTGATTTCTTCTAGTTTTTCCTGAACTTTTTCGTATATATTTTGACTTTTGATAATTTTCATATATTCCTTCCTCCTGAAACTGGATGTCATAGGTGTTCTTCATGAACCTCAGGAATCGTCAACTTAACGTTTTCTATTGTGACATTCTTTATCCACTTTTCACTTTTGATTCTGAAAAGAACAATAATGGCTTTAACAATTTCATCTGACAAAGTTAGGAAATAAACCCATGGAAGAGACAGTTTTAATACAAACGCACCGAATAAGGTAAGTGGTATGCCAATAGCCCACAGTGTAAGTGTTTCGAGAACGAATGCAAATTTCGCATCACCACCAGCTCGTAATATACCAACAACACCAGCACCGTTGAAGGATTTTATAGGTGCCCCGACAACCATAACCCACATGGTAGCCGTAAGCATTCTTTTTGTCACAGGGTCTATTTTAAAGGTTGGAAGTAGTAAATAGTATACCCCAATAATTACAAGTGCAGATGCGAAACCCATCACAGAATTAATAATTAGCATCTTTTTGCTGAACTTGTGAACCTTATCATATTCCATCCTTCCAATCATTTTTCCAACCATCACAGATGCTGCTATGACCAAACCAAATGTGATTGTCCAGACGTAGTTTTCAAAGGAAGAGAGAATGTTTCTCGCGGCATAGACTCGGACTCCCATACGTCCAAAGATAATCCCATATGTGGTCATACCCAAAGACCAGGATATTTCGTTCAAGGTTGTAGGTGTTGCAAACTGAAAAAATTTCTTTACAAAGTTTCTGTCAATATGCGAAAATGAAAAGCTATAGGGAACTCTCAAAAGGGTTGCGCGTATCATCTGGTAGATTGGAATAAAAAACCTTGCAACGGTTGTTGCAACCGCTATGCCCAGTAATCCAAGTTTTGGAAAACCAAGCAAACCATTAATAAGCGTATAGGCAAGGAAAATTTGTAACGCTGTGCCAAAGACATAGGATTCCATAGGTATAAATGCGAGTTCGATTCCTCGAAGAAGCGTTCTGAATGCAGTCTCTAGAGCTAAACCAAAATACGACAGAGAAATAATTCTAAGAAACGCGACAGAGTTTTCTATGACAAACCTATCCTTTGTGAAGATAGCTGAAAAGAGTTCGGGAAAGAAAAAGGTAAAAACGAAGAATGCGAGTGCTATTATTAGGGATGAGTAAATCATAAGTGTTGAAGCTCGTCTTATACCTTCTTTATCCTTTTTGCCCCAGTATTGTGAGACAAAAATCGCTCCTCCTGTGTTCAAGCCGAATAGAAAAAGTATGACAAGAAAAGAACCTTGATTTGCAATTCCGTTTATGGTAACTTGGTTCTCACCCATTTGGGATAAGAAGATAGTAAGGATAAAAGTGCCTGTGTTTGCAATAAGATTTTCCACAGATACCGGGACGGCTATTTTAAGAATGTCCTTAACGATGTTACTCATATACAGTTTTTTCACCTCTCGAACTATAAATCTTTCGTGGCTTGACTCTTCTCCCATTTTGTTCGAAAACCGAAGTTATCACTTCCTATTCTACCACATAGAGTGTATAATTCAATGTGAGGAGGTGAGCTTGGAATGACAAAAAGATACGACCTTGGAGTATATCGATGGGCACTTGTTACAGGCGCTTCCTCTGGAATAGGCAGAGAATTCGCTTTTCAACTTGCCAAAAGAGGACTTAACTTAATACTTATCGGAAGAAATTTGACAGCACTAACAGAAGTGGCAGATGAGATTCACAAAATCTCGGATTCGAGTGTTGTTATTTTACAAGCAGACCTTACGAAGGATTTGGATATGGTTATTGATAACACTTCACGATTCAACATTGATTTGCTTGTCAATAATGCTGGATTTGGACTTTACGGTGATTTTTTCAACAATAGTCTGGATGATTATGTCCAAATGATTGATTTAAACATCTCTGCGTTAACAAAATTAACTTATTACTACGGAAGTGAGATGGCGAAAAGAGAAAGCGGTGGGATAATAAACATCGCATCTGTTGCGGGTTTCTTCCCAATCCCTCATCTGGCAGTCTATGGTGCAACAAAGGCTTACGTCTACAACCTTTCAATGAGCTTGTGGGCTGAGTTGAAATCCAAAAATGTTCACGTTTTGTGTGTTGCTCCTGGACCCACCGAAACGAAGTTTTTTGAAAGGGCAAAGATGGAAACAAAGGGTAGGTTGATGACTCCTGAGCAGGTAGTTGCTGGCGCACTAAAAGCATTCGAAAGTGGTAAGCCCCTATACATCCCAGGCTTTGGTAACAAAATGACTTACTATTTTGTCAGGAAGTTTTTTGGTGATAAGTTTATAGCAGAGTTCTTGGCTAAGTATTTTTAACGTAAAAATACTTAAATCTCGAAGGTGTGAGAAATGGTAATCTCAAGCAAAGATGTGAAAACTATATATTTTTGCCCAAGAAAGGCAAAGTTTGAAATAAGATATAGGGAAAAAAACAAAAAGATTCTATTGTCTGTTGCTAATTATCAAACAGACGCTTTTGGTTGCACACTTGTCGCGGAAGTGGACGAAATCGTTTCTGAAAACCCACTTGTTGTGAAGATATTGAAAACTGGGAAAAAGCTTTCTGAATATCATATGCTGGAAAGTGCGTTCGTTGGATATGTCATTGAGAGCACTGGAAAAGAGTTGGACACAATAATAATTGAGAGCCCCTATTATAGTGTTTCTGTTAACTGGAAACCATACGTCAGCAAAATGCTTTCTATGATAGGAAGCTTCTGTGAAACAGATGAATTCAGGGTAATGAAGACTCACTTATGTCGGACGTGCCCATTTTCTTCAGAATGTTTCAAAGAAATTGTCAGTTCAGAAAGTCTAACATTTTTACACGGTGTAAAAGGAAAAACCTTAGAGAAGTTGAATTCGTATGGCATTAACACGCTAAAAGATGTAATAAATATGAGCCCAATAGTTGAGCAACTACTTGGGAAAGAAAAGGGAAAACGGCTTGTCGTCCAAGCACAAAGTATCTTAGAAAATAGACCTATACTTATCAGACCTCTTCCGAAGATTTCTGAAGGCTTATATCTTGATATTGAAAGCTATACTCCAATAAACTTTGATTATCTTTTCGGAATCCTGGATGACGGTGTGTATATTCCATTTTTGGCTTCAGCCCCAAGTTCAGAGTCAAATGTCTTTAAAGAAGTCGTTAACTACATCTCCAAAACAAACAAACCGGTTTATCATTTTCATAACTACGAGATAAACAGGTTTAAAAAACTGGCTCGGAGATACAATGTTGAACTATCAAAAAACTTTTTCAATCGATTTATCGATGTATACAAGCTGTATATTGACCACGTAGCCCTCCCAGTTCCCTCTTACTCACTCAAAAGTATAGCAAGGTACTTCGGTTTTAATTGGCGCACACAGCTAAACGGTCAGCTTGTGGTCCTCTCTTACGCTGAATATTTAGCAACTGGAGACGAGAGGATACTCCAAGATATACTTACCTACAACGAGGACGACGTAAGAGCTACGGAATTTATCTTGAAAAAACTGATAGAAATTACTGCATGATTACAAAAAGACGGTTTGCCTTTACCCAAGCCTTGGATAAACAGGCAAACCGTCTTTTATTAATTTTACGTAGATATCTTTGTTTTAAGAAGTACTAACAGTGTTCGAAATTCAGTTAAATGAGGTATCAGAAAGAAAGCCCAAGAGCGATGTAGAAATACTGAGGTGAGAAGTTGAATTGGAATTCCGGATCCCCGAATAGATAAAAGAGTCTTACTCCAGCTTCAGCCGTTAAGAACAAAATATTAAGACCTGCTCCCAATCTACCGAAGATACCGAGTGTTCCGTTTTCGGAAAAGTTCATCACGTTACCGACGGTCGTATAAGCAGCACCACGCAGATAGATAAGTCCAAGTGGCAGCTTCAGGTTCAAACCAAACATCAGTTCGTTTACATCGAATTCCGATACCATACTAAATTCCTGAGTCTCAAAATCATAGGAGCCAACAGGATACATCAGAGTGAGTATCCCTGCATCAAATCTTCCGTACAGAGCATAAACCTGGTCTTGTAGATTTTCAGCCTGAACACCTATGAACGAAAATCCTGCCGCTGCCATCACTAAAACAGCTACCATTAACAACTTTCTCATCTTGTTTCCCTCCCCTTGGTAATTTGGAAAAACACAACTGTTTGAAACCTATTATACGTGCCCAATAATTTTGACCTTTTCACTATCAAAATCGTTCACAAAATTTTTATGAAAATTATGTTACCGTATCTGTGAGGTGCTTTATAACCTCTTCCGGAGCCTCTATAACCGGACTATGACCAATATCTTTCAGCACTATCAACTTACCTTGTGGAAAGGCTTCCGCTGTTTTCTTCATGCTTTCATAATCAAGTATAACATCTTTATCACCGTAAATTACTACAACAGGCACTTCTACCAATACCGCTTTATCTGTGTAGTTATAATCTGCAAGGGCTTTTGCATTACCTATGAATGCTTTCTTTGCCATTCTTAGAGCATCTGATGTTATTTTTTCGAAGAACTTTTCATCATCGTAATTTGGAGCGTTCATCATTAAGGCACGTTTAATCATATCAGGGTTCTTCCTGTAGACATCTATGATTTTGTAAGCCGATTCATCGTAACGTGGCATGCCAAATACAGGCGCTGGGTCAACTAGTATCAATTTAGCTAAGTTTTTGGGATGCCTTACAGCGTAACCCATAGCGACAGCTCCACCTAAGGAATGACCAAGCAATATGAAGTTCTTTATTCCAAGGGTATCAACAAACTTTTCCAAAGCATCAACGTATTTTTCGATACTTACATCCCCCGGTAGTTCATCTGAGAAACCAAAGTTCGGCAGGTCCAGTGCGTAAACTGTGAATTGCTCTTCTGGAATCTTTTGTATGAACGGCTCAAAGAATCTGGAAGAAGCGAAATTGCCATGGACTAATACAACTGGGATATTTCCGTTTCCATGTTTAATATAGTGTATTCGTCCAACGGGGGTTTGAACAAACATTCCAAAAGGTTTTCTAGATTTTTTTAGATATGCTATAAAAGCGTTGAGGTAATTCATTCTGAACATCTTTACGTAGAAACTTATTCCTAAAGGCATGAACAGAACCACAAAAATCAGTAAAGCACCGAAAATAATAGTAAGTGAAAAGTTTGACCTGCTGAACAAAAATGGTATGGCAACATAAATAAGCGCCCCATAGAAAGGACCATCTACTGACGCCATACCACCTATAACAGATATAGCTAGTAAGTCGAGAGATTTTGCTATTCCAAAATCACTCGGTGCTATGTAACCAATGACATGTGCATAAAGTGCACCAGCTATACCAGCGAACATGGAACCAATTGCAAAAGCAAGGACTTTGTACCATGCAATGTTTACACCCATCACAGATGCCGCAATTTCGTTTTCTCTAAGCGACATCCAAGCACGTCCGGTTTTGGAGTTTATTAGCCTATCAGCAACGATGAAAGCAATGAACAAGAAAGCTAAAACCAACAAATACTTTTCTACATCGGAATTCCATAAGAAAGGAAAAGGTATGTTCCTTACCCCTGCGTGCCCACCTGTGATGTGTTCAAAGTAACTAAAAAGTTGTTCAATTGCCACAACGAACCCCATTGTTGCGATGGCAAGATAAAAGCCTGACAATCTGAGTGCGGGAAAGCCTATTAAGATTCCAAAAATGAAAGCTGTTATTCCACCCAATAGTATTCCAAAAACAATAGGAATGTCGTAGTGCATAACAAGTAAAGTGGAAGTGTAAGCCCCTATGCTCATAAAGGCTGCGTGACCTATCGATATTTGACCTGAATATCCCATAATCAAATTTAAACCTAATGCGGCGAGCGTGTAAATTCCTACAAGGCTAAGTATGGTAATTATAAAAGCACTTTTTAGTAGCAAAAATGGCAACAACGCTAGTATCAACCAGATCCAAAGCATCAAGCTCGCCTCCTTACTCTTCTTCCAAACAAGCCCTTCGGAAAAAAGACCAAAACTATTACTATGATAACTAACGAGATGGAAGCCTTAAAACCTTCAGAAATGTAATTACCCACGATTTTCTCTATGACACCCAACAACAAGCCACCGAAAACCGCCCCAGCAAATGTCTCAAATCCGCCCAACACGGCAGCTGTAAAACCTTGTATTTGATAGAATGTAAGCATTGTTGGTGAAACAAAGACTTTAGGTGCAGCAATCACTCCGACCAGTGCAGCCATAGCTGTTCCAAAAGCCCAAGAAAACGCTAGAACAGACCCCACATTTATACCCATATAGCCTGCAACTTCCTCATTTTCTGAAACTGCACGAACGGCAATACCAAACTTGGTAAACTTAGTAAACAAAGCGATGGCAATCGAAATCGCCGCAAGAATTGAAAAGACGAGTATATCTTGCCTACGAATAACCATTATTCCAAAATTTCCTCTTATCACATATGGAGCACCAGTTATAAGTTCAGGGAATGATTTGTATTCGGTTCCCCAGAGCTGGACAGCCAACCCTTCCAAAATCATGAGTATTCCAAATGTAACGATAAGCATTGAACCGTGAGAAAGATGTCTTATAGGTCTCAAGCCGTAGCGTTCTACCAAGATACCCATAAATGCAGCAAATATTATGCCTAATGCTATGGAGACAAATATATTGAGTCCTATAGAAGAACTCAACCACCAAATTACGTAAGTCATGAACATCCCCATATTTCCGTAAGCGAAATTCATAACACCGCTTACTTTATACATCATGACAAGTCCTATCGCAACTAATGAATACATAGCACCCGTTGAAAGGCCAAGCAGTATTTGGTTTATCACTTTTTAACACCCCCAAGATATTTCTCGCGAACAACCGGGTTATCTTTAAGCTCTTTTGCATTGCCAGAAAGTGCCACTCTTCCATTTTCTAAAACATAACCATAATGTGCAATGCTGAGGGCTACGGATGTGTTTTGTTCTACAAGGATAACTGTAATTTTCAAAGACTCGTTGACATGTTTTATTACTTCAACAATTTTCTCAATAATTATAGGAGCTAATCCAAGTGAAGGCTCATCGAGCAGCAAGTATTTAGGATTTGCCATCAAAGCTCTTGCAATTGCTAACATTTGTTGTTCTCCACCTGACAAAGTACCTGCTATTTGGTTGAGCCGTTCTTTTAAAAATGGAAAGATATCAAAAACGAAGTCGAAGTTTGGAGTCTTATTTGTATAAGCCCCTGCCAGTAGGTTTTCTTTTACGGTCATTTGGTAAAATATCCCTCTACCCTCCGGGCACAACACAATTCCCTTCTTTACTCTCTCATGAACTGCTAGAGCATCTATGGATTCATTTCCGAGAATTATTGTTCCACTGTATTTAACACTTCCAACAATAGCCTTTAGTGTTGAACTTTTCCCCGCTCCATTAGCACCAAGGATGGCAGTTACTCTACCAGATGGAATGTTCAGATCTATACCCTTTACTGCATGAACAGGTCCATACCAAACATTAAGTCCCTTTATTAGAATGTCCTTAGCGTCAATTGGCTGAACAGATTTCATCGTTTTCACCTCTCTAAAACATTATTGGGCGGTTGCCGTACTCGAACCAAGATATGCTTTTATAACCTCTTCGTTATTGATAACCTCATGGGCGGAACCTTCTGCAATCTTTTTTCCAAAATTAATTACGGTTATTCTATCCGATATATCAAGCACCATCCGCATATCGTGTTCAATGAGAAAAACAGTAATCCCTATATCTTTAATCTTAATGATTTTCTCTTTGAGAATATCTGATTCCTTCTCAGTCAATCCTGCGGCCGGTTCGTCGAGAAGGAGTATTTTTGGCTCAGTCATAAGTGCTCTTCCAACATCAATGAGTTTTTGGAAACCGTACGGAAGTGTTCCAGCGTAAACTCCCAATATGCTCTTTATACCAAGCAAATCGGCTACTTCAATAGCTCGTAACCTTGCCTTACGTTCCTCCAGTGAAAATCTACTCGTAAACATAACCTCGTCGAGATGATTGTAATTCAACCTCGAGTGATACCCAAGCATTAGGTTCTGTAGTACGGTCATATATTTGAAGATAATGATGTTCTGGAAACTTCTTCCAAGACCATGGTAAACTCTTTTATGTACTGGTAGATGAGTAATATCCTTGCCATGAAGAATAATCTTACCATCGTGTTTAACCAATCCAGATATGGCGTTAAAGACAGTGGTTTTCCCAGCACCGTTAGGTCCTATCAAGGAATGTATGGTCTTTCCCTTGACTTCCATCGAAAGGTTGTCAACTGCAACAAGTCCAGTGAACCTCACCGTTATATTCTCAAGCTTCAACATCACTTCTCAACTCCCGCTTTTATTGTTTCCGTTGTTTATCCTTCATTCTCGTTTTTACTTACAAAAGCCGCGGGCTTTTATTGGGAGAGTTTTTATTTCACCTTAACTGTCGCCCGCGGCACACGAGTTTTCAGCAATCAAAATACTTTGCGATTAACACCTGAAATATTCCTTTTCAAAAAACCGTTCAAATTTGTCATGGTCTAATTAGGTCGGTAAGAGGCACAAATTGACCGTTCTTAACAACCATGAAATACATCGAGGACTTACCACGTCTGAGGTTTGGACCCCATGTAATATCTTTCGCAAGTATACCGTTCCAGTTTTTGAAACTTTCAAGAGCTTTCACAAGACCTTCCCTTGTCAAGTTCTTTCCAGCCCTAATCAATCCTTCTGTGAACACCTCTGCTGCAATAAATCCAGCAACCGCATACGAGGACATTATTTCTTTCGGATATGTTTGTTGATAAATAGATATAGCTCTTTGATAATCTCTCACAAACTCTGGCCTATCAGGAGTTGCAAGTGGAACCCATCCTGTGAAAATAACACCCTCAGCATATTTACCCGCTAATTTTATGAAGGAGGGGTCGGCATTTGGATAGATGGTGATTATCTTACTGCCAAGCCCGTAGTCACGAATTGTTTTGATCCATCTTATGGTGTCCGTAATAAGTCCGTAGATAACAATAACGTCTGAGTTCTTTTCAATGAGCTTTATAACAAGTCCACTGTAATCTGTATCAGCCGGGTTGTAGGAAATCTCAACAACTGGTTTCATTTTGTAGTCTTCAAGCTTAGCTTTAAATGCAACGTAGCCTTCTAAACCGATATCGTTGTTCATGTAAACGATTGCCGGATTTTTGAATTTTGCAATCTCTCCTACGTATTTACCAATGAGTGTTCCCTCGAGAGTGTAGTCTGGTTGGACACCGAATATGTATTTCTTTGGAGGAATAACGAGTTTTGATGTTCCCGCACCTTGATACACAAATGGAACTTTGTTCTGTTCGAGGTAATCCATAACTGCCAAACAACCATAAGTTCCGAGTCCGCCGACAATTGCGAAGACCTTGTCTTGCTCAACTAACCTCTTGACCTCAACAACTGTCTTTGCTGGGTTGAGTTGGTCATCAGCGATTATTAGTTCTATTTTTCTTCCGTGGATACCGCCTCTGCTGTTAATCCAGTTGAAGTACGCTTTCATCCCTTTGCTCATCTCTTGCCCGATAATTGCATAAGGACCAGATAGCGCTTGGAATGTTCCAATAACGACTTTGTCGTTGTAGACACCAACTTCAGCAAACAAGCTCACCAAAAAAACAAGCACAAGAATAACACTTAACAACTTTTTCATACAACCCACCTCCTATGATGGAATAAAATGGAACCAAAAATAGCTCTACACACTTAGATTAATCCCAGTTTTTGAGCTTCTTTTGTTAAGTAATCACGAAAATCCGGATGCGCTATTGATATTAACGCAAGTGCACGTTTCCTTGTTGGTAATCCTCTAAGTCTTACCGCACCCCATTCAGTCACAACGAAATCCAATTCTTGCCGTGGAACAGTGATAGGTGACCCTTGTGGAAGTAGCGGAACTATCGTGGACACCTGACCATCTTTCGCAGTAGACCTCATTGCTATAAAGCCCTTGCCTCCCTTGCTCTTTACCGCACCCCTATGAGTGTCCAGTTGACCACCCGTGCCACTGTAATGACTTGTTCCAATTGCTTCGGAGCAAACATTTCCTGTCAAATCAACCATGAGTGCAGTGTTTATACTGACCATTTTGTCGTTTTGGGCTATAATGTATGGGTCGTTCACATACTTGCCTCTCAAAAACAGCACAGAAGGATTGTCGTCAATGAACTTATACATTCTCTGGCTACCATAAGCAAACGTACATACAAACTTTCCGTTCCAAAGAGTTTTTTTCTTATTCGTGATAACTCCTGCCTCAAAGAGGTCTATCATGCTCTCTGTAAACATCTCTGTGTGTATGCCCAAATCCTTTTTCCCAACCAAGAACTTTGCAACAGCATTTGGGATTCCGCCAATGCCCAGCTGAATAGTTGAACCATCTTCTATAAGTTCTACAATATGTTCCGCTATCTTTTTCTCAACTTCAGCTGGTTCGAGAAGTTCCGCTTGCGGCAAAGGATAGTCAACCTCTATTACGTAATCAACTTCGGAAATGTGAACGTGAGTATCACCATGAGTTCTCGGAGCGTTTGGATTAACTTCGAGAACAACTATATCTGCATTCTCAAGCACATCTTTCTCATAAACAACACTTGCCGCCAATGTGAAGAAACCTTTTTCATCCATAGGTGAGGCTACTCCAACAAAAACGTTTATTTTTGTAGATTGGATAAGGTTCATACCAGCTTGGTGTAGGTTGTTTGGAACATAATATGTGTTTTTTGAAACCTTTCGGTTGTAAGGTCCAAAGAACCAAGAATAATTGTAAAATCTATCGAAATATTCTTCTTTTGAACAAAATTCATAAGGTTCAGTGTTTAAACAGGTGTAGATTTCAAGGCCACTGGCCTGCGTTCGATGCAAGTTTCTAAGGAAAACTTTCGGCTCCATGGGAGTCATTCCAACAACGATTGTCCAGTTATCTTGAAGGATTGATAGCACTTTGTCAATATCAGTGAGCTTTTTTTGGTATTCTTCTCTTAGATTCACATTGCCACCCCCAAGCCTTCGGAGAGGTAAATGTAGATATCTTCCAGAAAACGTTCCAAGCTTTCCATATCAGAAACTTTACCTGCGAGAATGTATCGTTCACCCAAATAATGACCAATTCCCATTAACAACATGGCAATGTATTGCAGAATGCTTTTTGTGCGTGTAGCCTCAAATATTTCCAAGTTTGGTTCAAGTTTCCCTTCTTTAACTGAGTTTTCTAAAGCTTTGCAGTAAGAAATCAGTATCGATGTGTAATACTCTTTCGCAATCTCTAAGTCTAGTGACTGGCTTTCTCTGACGATTTTGTACATATTCGCGTGACTTTTGAAAAACTGGACAAAGGCGTATAACCCAGCTATTTCCTGAACTAACCTTGGATAGTGTTTAACATTTTCCATGGCTTTTCTAACGTTGTATCTTAGCCCCTTATTTATCCATCGTACTAATTCCCGTAAAATTTCCTTTTTATTTTCAAAGTAAAGATACACTGTCCCAACTCCGATTCCCGATGCCCTTGCGATATCATATATTTGTGTTTTTTGGTAACCGTAAGTTCCAAACAAGGTTTCTGCATTTGCAAGTATTAACTCTCGTTTTTCATCTACTTCGAGAACATGTTTTTCGGGTGTAAATGCAAATATCTCTTTTGGAAGATTTTGAAAAGTCTTTTTTTCTTTCTGGATTCCGTTCATAATGAGCGAGAGAAGAACTTTGGGTTCTACTTCCACGCCCAACAGGTTCCCAAAGTTAATTGCAAACCTTATCGGTGACCAGAAGTAGAAGAATCCAACATCAGTTAATCCATGTTTTTCTGACATGGAATGTATTACATCTTCAAATTCGTTCCTCAACCATTCGAAATGATATTCATTGAGATGTATGGCTTGAATTAGCTTCTTATTTCTGTTGCAGTATTCAAAATACTTTAGTGCAACATCTGTTATGGACTTTCCTTCCAATGACTGTTTGAGGTCTCTTATGAAATCATCAACAATCTCTCGAAACAATTCATCCTTGTTAATGTAGTACTGATAAAAGGCAGCCGTGCTTAAGCCCGCATGCTTAGTAATTTGGGAAATGGACACATCGGCAAAATTGTTTTTGCTAAAGAGTTCTATAGCAGCCATTTTCAGTTTATTCTTGGATTCTATACCATCAGCACGTTGAGGTATCCTTTTTGCTTTTTTATTTCTCGTAACTGTTATGTCTTTCTGAAACATTTCTCTCTTCTTCACTCTCTATTACCTCCACACCTTCCCAGGGTGATTTGAAAAAAGCAAGAAATAATCACCAAAGTTTTACATTTCACATTCTAAAAGCAGTAGCAACTTGCTGATATCCAACACCTGATGTCAAGAAAATAACTACCTTGCCTTTTAGTTGCTCTATTTTTCCTTCGTCAAATGCGTCATCGTAGGCCATATAGACACATGCAGAACCAGCGTAACCGTACTTATGCATAATCATATGTGCTTTTTCTATGGGCAGCCCAAGCGTTTCCATAACCTTTTCGATTGTCTTTTTCCTCACTTGTGTAAAGAATATCATACCTATTTCTTCTTTCGTGATGTTGTATTTTTCCATAAGTTTATTAATCAACATGGGCCATCCCTCTTCGTTGACTGTAGATGGATAAGCTGCTCTGAGGTCTAGTTTGTGAAGCCCTCTTTCAAAACCTGCCAAATTCATGGTGCCTGCTCCCATGTATATTCCCCAGTTTTGCCACCAGCTACCATCTGCGCGTGCTACACTACCGATAAAGCCAGGTTCGTCTGATGCCGTAAGTATGAGTGCACCTGCACCATCACTGAAAAGAGCTTCCCATGAGTATTTCCAACTTAAGAACTTGGTCATCGCATATGTGCCTATAACGAGGACATTCTTGTAATCCCCCATGGCTATATACCTTGCTGCGATATCAAGCATCAGTGCCCCGTTTGCACATGATGCGTTTACGTTGAACGCGAGTGGTTCTGCTTTGTGTGCACCTATGAGATACTGAACCCTTGGAGCATCTGGTGGGGATACTGCTTCCGGGGTATCTGTACCAACGATAATCAAATCAATTTCTTCCGGTTTCATACCAATTCGCGCAAGTGCCTTCTTTGCAGCTTCTGCAGCCATGTAAGTAGGAGTTTCCCAATCTTCTGAGATATGTCTGTGATTAATACCAATCACATCTGAGAAATACGGGTCAATAGTAAACATCGTTAACTTCTCAAACTCAGCGTTAGTCATTACTTTCTTGGGAACATACATACCAGAGGAAATAATCTTTGCGTACTTCATCTTACTAAACCTCCCTTTATATTCAGAGTGAGTTTTAACTACGCTTAGTTGAAATATGAATCATATATTATATTTTATATGAATCACCTTTCAGATTATAGCACTTACAACGTCATGAAAGATATATGAAAATTCTGAGATATCCCTACGATTGTCCTGGGAAATCAGTAATATTTGAAATATTTTCTCAATATTGCACATTTTCTTAAATATTTTGGCTTTTACAACTTGGAATAAAAATCCCACCCGTTGCCGGGTGGGATTTTGTAAACTTTGAATAGTTTTTAGTCATCGGATGTTAAGGTAGTTTTTTATATTACTATCTTTATCGAGAACGGGCACTATATTTCCTTCTTTTGATGTCATTATTATCACCATACCGGGACCGTGTCCTGTTTTGTAGCAGTTTGAATGAACGACAACACCTATCGAAACGGCACCTTCTTTGTAACCTCCAGCTCCGTAACCATTGTAATGGTCTGATATTGCAACCAAATCACCTATCCCTACTTTATCAAGTTTAAACTTTTTAATTTCTTCTTTATCCAAGGTATTCATATCATAATCAGTAGCTGCTGGATTACCCGCCCCAATTCCAGAGCCTGTTAGATGTGCAGGCACAATTGCAGTGACTGGGACATGTAATTTACCGTTCTTAATTCTTATTGGTATCTTTTCAAACAAATCAGGGTCAATATTCATGACCTTTATTTCAGGATAATTAACTATTTCAAGCCCTTGTCCCCAAGCTTTAATTTGTATCTTATCTCCAACTGCCAACTTTTCTTTTTCTGGGAACCAGATTAATATATGGTCTATTCCACCATGCTTTCCTATTACGTATCCTTTCATGCCTTTCGCATCTCCAGATATTACTGTTGCTTCGTTTCCAATACACGCAAGAGCCATACAAGTGGGATTTAAGTCCTTGTCTTTGTTTTTGGTGCTAACATCAGGCTCTATATGGTCACCGTGCATCTTGAATGCATTGTCACCAAGTCCGAAGTTGTATGTGATACCTCCAACTCCGGGAATGTAAAACGAAGTGCCATGACCGTCAACAACAGGCATACGGACAACCGGGTGTGCTACTTCTACCAATATCGAAAGTTGAACAACATGGTCTTTGTTCGTTTTGACAGGATTGTTTTCTTTCTTTTTGTTAACTTCTTTCATAGTTCTTTCCCCCTCATCACATTAGGATGCAATAAAAGAATCTACCATTTTTCGAGGTGAATTTTGTTATTATCAACTTCTTTTAAAGCATGCGCATCTTTTTCTTCGGCTGGATATCCAATTCCTATAACGCAAAGTATCCTGTAACCATTTGGAATACCAACAATCTCTTTAATCTTTCCTTCGACTGACACGCCATCTTGGAAGCGGTCATGTGCATGTCCCCAGCAACTTCCGAGACCGTAATCAACACACAGAAGCTGTATATACGTTGCCACAATAGAGGCATCAGAAATCCATGTTGAACTGGTTTCATCTGCAGTGACAACTATACATGCGGGTGCGGTTTTTAAGAATGAAAACGCACCTTCTCTTGCTTTCATTATGCGTTCGATTTTGTCTTTTTCGGTCAAAATAACCAAATCAACTGGTTTTGAGTTCCTCCCACTTGGAGCCAGTAAAGCATACTTTGCAATTTCTGAAAGAATTTCGGGTGAGACTTCTTTTTCTTTGAACTTTCTTATACTTCTCCGTTTTAGAATGACATCTTTCAACTCCATCTTCTCACCTCCGGCTCTTTAACATGCCAATTGTTATGCATTATTGTTCGTATTACAAACTTTCCTGATATAATTATACACCCACACGGGTTAGTTTCAAATACCGGTGCAACTTTTGTGGAGATAATACAAAATAAAAACCCGGAAGACAACGTCCCCCGGGCGTGTAAATCTGGGTTCAGTTAGATACTAACAAGTTGGTTTATCTTTTCGAAAAGTTCTGAAAGTTAGACCAATCCTTCCAGAGCTTTCAATGCGACAGTGTTCAAGAAGTTCCAAGGCTTGTTGAAATATGGCTGGAAGAAGAAATCAGCAAATGCCAGATCTTTGACTGTCATCTTATTTTGTATAACGATTGATAACGTGTTCGCACTTTCTGTAACATCCGCTTTCGACATAACTTGTCCACCTATTATTGTGTGGTCATCTTTTCTGTAAAGTAACTTAACATAAACAGGTTCATACTCTGGCATAAATTCTGGTCTGTTGTTTTCTACACCGTAAATCGTTCCATAGTTTATACCTTTTTCTTGTGCAAGCAATTCGTTTAAGCCGGAAGTGGCAACGTTGTAAGAAAACACCTTCACACCCGATGTCCCTTGAGTTCCAGAGTATTTAAGTCTGTCTTCAAATATATTGTATGCAGCTATAGTTCCCATTCTTACAGCATTTGTAGCGAGCGGGATATATTCGTAACTGTTAGTGGGAGTATACCAAACCGCCGCACTATCACCTGCAGCAAAAACATCAGGGTGAGACGTGTGCAGATAAGAGTCAACAATCAATGCACCGTTGGACAACATTTCCAATTTGCCTTTGAATAGGTCCGTATTTGGTCTGAAACCTGTAGCTAACACAACCATGTCAGTATCAAAGGTGTCCTTGTCTGTTATCACTTTCTTCACAAAACCATTTTCTCCTTCAAATTTCACAACTTTTTGCCCCAGCGCCAATCTGATTCCATTTATGGTAAGCTCATTCTCGAGTATATCGGTAAATTCCTTGTCCAGATACTTGGCTAATATTCTATCTGCTATATCTATCAAGACCACTTCTTTATTGTTACGTCTAAAAGCCTCTGCAAGTTCAACACCTATGTAACCAGCTCCGACTATAGTTATTTTATTGGCAGTTTTTGAATGTTTTACAATGTCCTGTGCATGGTAAAAATTCTTTGAAAGCATTATACCTTTCAACTCAACACCTGGAACATTTGGAATTATGGGCCAAGAACCAGTAGTTATCACAAGTTTGTCAAAGTTATCTTTGAAAGTTTCACCATTTTCGAGGTTTCTAACGAGAACAGATTTTTCTTCGATGTTAATATCAATTACTTCGTGCCTCATCATCATTTTTGCTCCCAAATCTGAGAGAAATTTAGGTGAGGCATAAAAGAGTTTCATAGGGTCTTTTACTACTCCACCGACATGTAGAGCAATCCCACAAGAGAGAAATGAAACCGTATCGTTTCTTTCATACGCCGTTATTTGGACCTTGTCACCATAGAGTCTTTTTGCTGTTGTAATGAAAGCCGTTCCTGCATGTGTGCAACCAATAACTACTACCTTCACAGCTTTTCCTCCTTTCATTTTGAAGAAATTCTTATTTTGTGGTTTAAACTGTCTTTTGTGATAAAGTTAACTTAAATACAATTAGATTATACTAAGTCTATGCTTGTTTGTCAACTAACGTCTTACAATGTTTGGTCAATAAATCTTAGTTTTCCATGGAAATTAAGGATTTTTTCTAAATCTAATTATCAAAACGTTGTATTATTTTTTTCATTCTGTACTTGACGTGATTATATGGAAGTGATATATTGTATGTGAAAAAATTCAATAGCCCAGAGGGGAGCTCCATACTGCGGGGCTGAGAGGAAGGGGGCAACCCTTCGACCCTTTGAACCTGATCCGGGTAATACCGGCGGAGGGACATGGGCAATGCAAAGCTACAAATCTAATAAACTGCTTTTAACTAAAAAGTCCCTCCGAAAATTCGGAGGGACTTTGCTTTTTAAAAAAAGGTTGCATGGAGGTGTAAAACGATGAAGAAAGATTTGATTATCTCCAGGTTGATAGTTGAAAGTTTTTTTGAAAAGCTGAACAAAGCTTTGGAGGTAGACGTAGCTATTGCAGGTTGTGGTCCCAGTGCTCTTGCACTTTCTCTTGAACTTTCTAAAAAGGGATACAAGGTTGCAATTTTTGAAGCGAAGAACGAACCTGGCGGTGGTATTTGGGGTGGAGGAATGATGTTCAATGAGTTAGTGCTTGAAAGAGAATTGAAGGGCTATGTGGAAGAGCTTGGTATCAAATGCAAAGAATTTGGAGAATTTTTAGTTGTTGATTCTGTGCACTTTGCGTCTGCATTATTGTACCATACTACAAAAGCTGGAACGTTAGTATTTAACAATGTATTTGTCGAAGACCTTGTGATGTACGACAAGAGGGTTTCCGGAGTTGTAATAAATTGGATGCCAACAATTAGAGAAAGATTGCACGTTGACCCGATAAGTGTTATTGCAAAGTTTACAGTCGACGGGACAGGACATCCGGCTAATCTCGTAAGATTGCTTTCTAAGCGCGGAATTCTAGTTTCCGTTTCAGGTTCCACGGAAAATCTCTGTAGCTGCGGAACTGTTGAATATGAATTCCCAATGGATGCGGAAAATGGTGAGAAATTTGTTGTTGAAGGAACAAGAGAAATTTATCCTGGACTGTATGTGATGGGGATGGCCGCGGTAAGCGTTGGTGGAGGTCCAAGAATGGGACCTATCTTTGGTGGAATGATTTTGTCAGGTCTTAAAGCGGCGGAGCTAATAGAAGAGAGTTTGAGAAGAGAAGCAGTAAAAATTGATAAGGAGATGAAAATATGGCGCAGCTTGAATCAGCACGTGCAGGGCTTATCACAAAGGAAATGAAGTATTGTGCTGAGTTCGAGGGTATCGAGTTCGAAAAACTCAGAGCACTGGTCGCCGAGGGAAAAGTCGTTATACCAAGGAATAAATTACACAATGTGAAAAGACCTATCGCGATAGGCGAACAAATGACAGTAAAGGTAAACGCCAATATAGGCACATCCGTAGGATATTCCTCACTAGAAGAAGAGTTAGAAAAATTAGAAGCAGCTTTAAATACAGGTGCCGATGCTGTAATGGTCTTATCTACCTGGGGTAATTTAACAGAAATGCGAAAGGAAATTGTTAAGAGAAGTCCTGTCCCGGTTGGTTCTGTTCCTATTTACGATTCAGCTGTGAAGGCTTATGCAGAAAAGAGGAACGTGGTGGATTTTTCTGAAAAGGATTTTATCAACATGGTTCTTCAGCATGCTGAAGACGGTATTGATTTTATGACAATTCATGTTGGGATAACAAAGCGAGTGTTGGAAAAACTGAAAAACTCAAAGAGAGTTTTGAAGATTGTCAGCCGTGGGGGTTCTATTATTGCTGGTTGGATGATTAAAAACAATAAGGAAAACCCATTTTACGAATACTTTGATGACATTTTACAAATTGCAAGGGAGTATGACATTACACTAAGCTTAGGTGATGGGATGAGACCAGGTGCTATTGTGGATTCTACGGATCCCCAGCAACTTGAAGAACTCTTTTTTATGCAAGAACTAGTTTTGAAAGCTTACGACGCTGGTGTACAAGTTATGTTGGAAGGTCCAGGACATGTTCCTTTGAATGAAATCGAACTGAATGTAAGGCTTATGAAAAAGATAGGATTGGGACGACCCATATTTCTTCTAGGACCACTCCCAACAGATAGAGGTGTTGGTTATGACCATATTGTTAGTGCAATTGGCGGGGCGTTAGCTGGTTATTATGGCTGTGATTTTCTATGCTATGTAACCCCTGCAGAACATGTAGGGTTACCGGATGCTGAGGAAGTAAAGGAAGGAGTGATTGCGGCAAAAATCGCAGCAGTTGTTGCAGATGTTGCACGCGGCAATAGAAAAGCAATGAAATTGGAAGAAGAAATGGCGAAAGCAAGAAGGGATTTTGACTGGAATAAGATGTTCAAACTTGCCATACATGCAGAAAGGGCTCAAAGAAAATTTGAGAAGATGAAATATACAGATGACGGTTGTTCTATGTGTGGACCTTTCTGTGCCATAAAAATAACTAAAGATTTTGCGGAGGAAAAATAGACAAATGAAAGGTTATCGCTGCAAAAAGAGGAAAGGGATTTCCACAAGCACTATTCGAGCAAATATACTAAAGATACACGAACTTCCTTTAATGGAATTGTATGAATTGACGTTTTTTCAAAAGCAAGACCTGGATATTTTGAAAGAATTTCTTGAGAAACGTGGTAAATCCTTCGGTATCCATTTACCTTTTGTTTTCAGATATGCATCAGTTCATCCAAATCCAACTTCATTAGATAAGAATTTGAGAAACGACACTTACGTAGTTAACATTGAGGGTGCAAGATTCGCCAAAAGTTTTGGTGCAGAATACGTTGTTGTTCACTTTCCAAATGCGAAACAAAAGGAAGCTTGGAAAGACGTTTACGGTATCGTTATGGAAAGCCTCGAACATTTCTATGAATTAAACAAAATTATTGAAACTCGGATAGAAAACGTTTATATGAACGATTATTTTCATTCAGCAGATGATTATTTATTTGTTCTTAAGGAGACTGGTTGCACAATGTGTTTAGACATCGGGCATTTATTAATTGACTCCGAAGTTTACAATTTTGACCCAGTTTCTTTTATTGAGAAATTGGCGGATTTAATAACTGAATTTCACATTTACTATGCTGATCCAAGAACCTATGAGGAATGCCACCATGCGCCGTGGGGGGATTCTTTCAACTTTAATAGAGTTTTAGATGTAATAAAGGAATTTGATGGTGTGGACTTTGTCGCAGAACCTTCTAACGACTGCCCTAAGTTGTTATTTAAACTTATGGAATTCTTGGAGGTGATGCTTTGATGAATGATATATCTGAAAAAAGAGTGATGGTAATTTCAGGGTTTGACCCATCGGCTGGTGCGGGGATTTTACAAGATATTAAGTCCTTAGCTCTATTGGGAATCAGTGCGCTTGGGGTTGTTAGTGCCTACACTATTCAAAATACCCACAAGGTTTTTCTTGCAAGATTCCGAAAATGGGAAGAAATAGATCAAGAATTATCTGTGCTCCCAGAACCGGATGTTATAAAAGTAGGTTTGATATCTCCGGAGATGCTTAGACTCATAAGAGAAAAATATCCATCAGCAGTCATCGTTTGGAACATAGTCTTACGTTCAAGTTCTGGCTATGATTTCGAACCACCTGAAATTGTCAAGGAGAACTTGGCTAACGCTGATTTCGTAATTCTGAACAATGAAGAGGCAGGTATATTAGGGTTAGAACCTTCAGATAGAGTTATCGTAACAGGAGGTCATGGAAAAGAACCTGGAAAAGTGATTGTAAAGTTTGATCGTCTTGCTTTTGAAACCACGCGATTACCAGGAAGATACCACGGAACGGGATGTGCATTTTCTAGCCTCTTTGCTGGTCATCTGTCTTTTGGTTATTCACCAGAAGAAGCGATAATGGCTTCCTTAGAACTGTTGCATAAAGTCTTAGAAAAAAGCAACGAGCAAGTGCAACCGGAAATGCTTGCAAGAGATTGGATGAAGTTTGACGTGTTGGATTCTTTAAATGGTGTAAAGGAAATGCTCTTGGCTGTTGGAGAAAAAACTGTTCCAGAGGTCGGACAAAACGTCTCGTATGCTTTGCCATGGTCGAAAGATGAATTTGAAGTTGCTAAATTTCCAGGAAGGATCCGACTAAAAGAAGGAAAACCTGTTTTCGTTTCAGACGCGTCATTTGCTGATCATTCACACACAGCAAGAATGGCACTTGTTGCAAAATCCTTTTCGCCCCATATAAGATGTGTCACAAATGTTAGGTATTGTCCTGAGTATATTGATAATGCTATCAAATCCGGCTTAACAGTTTTCAAATATGATAGAAATTCTGAACCGGAACATATCAAAAATGTTGATGGAAAATCAATGGAATGGATGATTCAACAAGCATTCAGAGCTTTTGGAAAGATACCTGATGTAATATATGATGAAGGATTCTGGGGAAAGGAAGCGATGATTAGGGTCTTTGGAAGAAACCCAAAGGAGGTAATGGAAAAGATAAAAAAGATTGTAGGAATTCTCTGAAACAACTTACTATATTTTATACAAAGTGCCCCGTTACGGGGCACTTTGCTTTTTAACTTTATTTACTTTATTCCTGGAATTCTATCAATCCGTATTTCCCGTTCTTTCTGTAAATCATATTTATCTCGCCGGTATCAACGTTCCTAAATACAAAGAACTGATGTCCCATAACATCCATCTGAGCAATTGCTTCTTCCAGTGTTGCTTGCATCAGGTAAACCCTCTTAACTGTATCTATTTTGTCTTCTTCTTCCTCGATTTCATATTTTGGAGCAAGTTCTTCAGCCATAGCTTCGGTTAGTCCCTTGACACTGGATTTATGATATGATTTGTGCAGTTCCCTTTCTCGCTTGATTGATTTTTCAAAAGCATCGCATGCAACGTCAATAACACCATAAATATCATTTGCTTTTTCCTGAACAACAATGTCTTTACCATTGAGGTGTGTCATCAACCTTAGGGTATAGTATGGTCCATCTTTGTCAAAACGCGCTTCGATGTTCACATCATCACGTGAAACAAAAGTTCCTAATGCTCTTTTGACTTTCTCTAACCTTTCGTTAAGATAACTTTCGATAGCTTCTGATAGTTCAAAGCCGCGAGCGAATGTCTTGATGTCCATAGAATCACCTCCGTATGATTTGTTCGTTCAGCTCAGTCACAAGCTCCATCGTGTAGAAAGACAAAGTGATAAGGAAATAAGAGACCAATTTACCAACAAACAATTGCTCTTCTCCAAGAATAAACTTCTTTGCAGTCATAATCAAAGCAATGATAAGTGCTGCAGTTACTAAGAAAAGAAACGGAACAAAGTAGGACATAAAAGCAAAGACTAATGTGAACGTAAGGTATAGATTTGCAAGAGCATAGAGCTTTTCATCGGTATTTTTGAACCATTTTGAAATAACCACACTAATACCCACAACACCAATAAAGAAAACCGTATTCGCAATCCCGATAAAGACTTTCACTACTGGATGGTTAATGAAAAAGAACGCATTAGAAATTATCGATAGGACGAAACCTAACGAAAAAATCACAGACGAAAAAACTATAAAGTCTTTTGAAGACTTTTCCTCGATAACGCTGTTTAAATAATCTTTAATCATCAACTAAAACCCCCTTCCAACTACTAGTCCAAATACCTCTGGCCCAACATGTGCAGCAATTGCTGGTCCTATTCGTGCTATCGAGTGAACATTGAACCCTTCCAAGAGTTTGTCGAGATGTTCTTTCACGTAGGAAACTCCGTATCCGCCAATTACAATAGGATTTTCAATTTTTGCCATAAATTCTTTAGTAAGTTCTCTCATCCGTCTTATAAGTCCATCATGTGTTCTTTCCATTCCTAACGAAGCAGTATAACCATCTTCTGTTGTTGTAAGAATAGGTTTAATCCTTAAAAGTTTCCCAAGAAGTGCCTTCGCGTGTCCTATCCTTCCCCCACGTTCGAGATATTCAAGTGATGAGACTGAAAAAACCAATAAACTATCTTTCACAAATGTATCGACAAGTTCCTGCGTAACTTTCAAACCATTTTCCGCAGCTTTAATAACCCGATACAAAACATAAGTCGTTTTTACACTTCCACTTTTGGAATCTAAAACTGTTACATTTTTCAGATTTTCTTCCTTAACGATAGATGAAACAGTATCATACGTTCCACTTAGTTTCTGAGATATTGTAACTACGTATACGTTTTCATACTCTTTTGAGTTTTTTGTCAGTTTTTCTCTCATCATTTCAGGTTTCGGTTGTGATGTTGAGACCTTTGCTCCGGAGAGACATAAGTTATAAAACTGCTCATCAGTTATCGTTACCTTATCGATGTATTCCGTATTATCTACATACACGCGCAGTGGAAACATATCAGTCGGAACTCCAAATTCGAGACCAGGTTGATAATCTACAGAACTGTCGAAAAGGTATATATTCTTCATAAGCTCCCCCTTCCTCAGGGCACAACAGTGATAGCATAAATCAGAAATCTAAGCCCAGGAGTATTCCGAAACCTTCTTTACCAACATGAGTTGTAACAGCGGGTCCAATGTCAACAAAGTAAGGTTTTACATCATATAGTTGTGCCACTTCATAGATAAAGTCTTTGTAATCTTCTTTACCAACTGCCGCGTAAATCCTAATTCCTTTTTCTATTTTTCGTGCTTTTTCAACGAATTCTTCTGCTTTTTCTTTGATTACCTCTTTTACTTTCTTGATGCCTATAGACTTTTGTACCAACTGGACCTCACCGTCTCGAGCTATAGTGAGAATAGGTTTTACATGGAGCATTTTACCCAATAGCGAAGTAATCTTCCCAATTCTCCCACTTTTTTGAAGCTGTGTTACATCGAAAACGGCTATTAAAAAGAGCGAGTCATCTCTATATGATATTATATCATCTTCCTCTATTTTTTTACCAAGCTCTATATCTTTTAACATCCTCTCTAAAACGTAAGTATTCTGTATACTAACACTTTTTGAATCAAAAACAAAAACATTCTCGTATTTGTTTGCTATTGTGTAGAAAAGATTGTATGTTCCGCTAAGGATTGATGAGATTGACAAAACGTAAACAACATCATATTTTTTGTGCAGTTCATGAAAAGTCTTTTCAACTACATCAACGCGCGGTAAGGAGGTTTCCACTTTTTCACCCTTCTCAATTGCCTCAAGTATCTTGTCTGTTATATCATCTGAATCGTCGAGTTCCTCGTCATTTATAAACACCCGAACAGGTATGGTGTATATCTCAATATCTGTGTGGAAATCTTTCCTCAATTTCGTTGTACTATCTATAACAACAGCACTTTTCAGACTTCTTCACCTCTTCGTTAAAGATATTAGAAATTGACCAAAATATCCACCTGAATTAGTTGAACTAACAATCTTAAGTTGACTTTATTCTTCCTTATTCTTCCTTTCGAAACCTGTGTGGATCAAACTCCTCAGGTTTTCCAACTTCTTCGGTAAGTATCACTACGTTACTATTACCATCGCAGTGGAGGAATCCATCAATTACCTTTAGCTTTTCTTCGCCTTCTTCGGTTTGAATACGAACATCTGAAATCGATAGCTTTGTAATAATGGGTGCTCTCTTATCGAGAACACCCATTTCACCTTCGACAGTTTTAAAAACTATCAATTTTGCATTATTAAACTCGACAATTTTGTATGGAGTAACTATCTTTATTTTCATCGAGCTCAACTCCTAATCAAGCTTTTTTCACAGGTAAATGTTCAATTTGACTTGGTGATTCTATGTCATATAACCGCTGATTTCATTAGTTTCTTAGCCTTTTCCACTGCTTCATCTATTGTCCCGACCATGTAGAAGGCAGCTTCTGGAAGGTCATCGTATCTACCTTCCAGTATTTCTTTGAAACCTCTAATTGTTTCTTTAATCGGAACGTAAACTCCTGGTATTCCAGAGAATCTCTCAGCAACGTGTGTTGGTTGAGTTAGAAACCTTTGGATTTTTCTTGCCCTTTGAACTATCAATTTATCTTCTTCAGAGAGTTCTTCCATACCAAGTATAGCAATTATATCTTGCAGGTCTTTATATCTTTGTAGCACTTCTTGGACACCACGGGCAACTTCGTAGTGTTCTTTACCAACGATGTTTGGATCAAGTATCTTTGATGTAGAATCAAGTGGGTCAACAGCTGGATAAAGACCAAGTGCTGCAAGTTGCCTTGAAAGAACTATTGTAGCATCCAAATGTGTGAAAGTTGTTGCTGGAGCAGGGTCTGTAATATCATCAGCAGGAACGTATATAGCCTGAACAGATGTGATTGAACCTTTCTTTGTTGATGTTATTCTTTCTTGCAATTCACCCATATCAGTTGATAGTGTCGGCTGATATCCAACGGCAGATGGCATCCTTCCAAGCAAAGCAGAAACTTCACTACCGGCCTGGACAAACCTGAAGATATTGTCAATGAAAAGCAACACATCTCTACCTTCAACATCCCTGAAGTATTCGGCTATCGTCAACGCTGTAAGAGCAACTCTAAACCTTGCTCCCGGTGGTTCGTTCATCTGACCGAAGACAAGAACAGTGTTGCTTAGAACTCCTGCTTCTGACATTTCAAGGTAGAGGTCATTTCCTTCCCTAGTTCGTTCACCAACACCAGCAAATATGGAAAAGCCATGGTGCTCAATCGCTATGTTTCGAATCATTTCCATAACAAGCACCGTTTTTCCAACACCTGCACCACCGAAGAAACCTATCTTACCACCTTTCGGGAATGGAGCAAGCAAATCAATGACCTTCAAACCCGTTTCGAGGATTTCTATCTCTGTCTTTTGCTCTGTTATACTTGGAGCAGGTCTGTGGATGGGCCAGAATTCTACATCTTTTAGTTCACCCTGCTCATCTATTGGTTCACCAATTACATTGACCATTCTTCCCAAAACTCCACGTCCAACGGGTGCTTTTATCGGCTCGCCGGTATTTTCTACTTCTAACCCTCGGACCAAACCATCAGTGCTGTCCATAGCAACAGTTCTAACAGTATTATCACCAATGAGCTGTTCTACTTCAAGAATAAGTTTTCTACCGGTTTGTGGATTTGTTACTACAAGTGCATCGTATATGTCTGGTAGTTCACCTTCTTGGAACTTTACATCTACTACCGGTCCTATTACCCTTACAATTTTACCTACAGACTTTTTGGACACGCTTACCACGCTCCTTTTTTGTTAACACCTCAAGAGTTACTATTTGCTATTGTTTATTCTTCCTTCAACGCATCTGCACCAGTCACTATTTCTATGAGTTCTTGGGTTATAGATGCTTGGCGTGCCTTGTTGTATTCGATAGTTAACAGCCTAACAACCTCTTCTGCGTTTTCTGTGGCGTTTCTCATCGCATTCTGACGTGCGTAGAGTTCGCTTATTTTTGTTTCAAAAGCCAATGCGTATAAGACACTTGAGGCATAGAACTCTACTAGTGAGTTCTGGAAGTTTTCTTCCGCTGGTTCAAATTCGTATCTATCACCTTTTTCAGAAGGTTCCTCTTTGGAACTTTCTTCTACCTTTATTGGCGTTAAAACGTAAACATCTGGAATTTGTGCTAGCTTGTTTTTAAACTTTCCATATACGACCTTTACTGTCCCAACACCGTTTGACAGTAAATCATTAATCAAAGTCTTTGTGAAATCGAAAGTTGGAGTTTCGTAAACATGTTCGTATATTCGAACAACCTTTGGATTGCTTCTAAAGATAGGTGCAATCTTCGCTCCGACGATGTAAAGTTGGTCAAAGTTCTCTTTTTTATCAAGATATATCGCTTTCTTTGCGATTTCCGTTGGGAATGACCCGCATAAACCCATATCTGTCCCTATAACAACGAGTGCCTTTTTACCTTCCCCTGTCACAAACGGATGTTTTACTTCAAAATGAACACGGGCTGCTATCTTCTTTGTTTCATTCAAAAATTCCCGCGCCATTTGCAATCTTTTTTCGACCTTTTTAATACGCGCAGTTGAAACCATCTCCATTGCTTTTGTTATCTTCTTCAACGACTGGGTAGCGTTGATTTTTCTTTTAATCTGGAGTAATTTACCTCGACTCATTCAACATCACTTCCCATAAACTTTTACAAACTCTTCTTTGAACTCCTTGATTATCTTGTGTAGTCTTTCCTCAAGTTCTTTTGATATTTGCTTGGTCGTTCTTATTTCATCAAGGACATCTTTGTACTTTTCTTTCACAAACTTTAAGAATCCATCTTCGAACGGTCGAACTGCTGAGACTGGTAAATCATCGAGGTAGCCATTAACTCCGGCAAAGAGTACAACTACCTGTTCTTCAACTTCCATAGGACTGTATTGAGGCTGTTTCATAAGTTCCATTAACCTCTGACCTCTTGTTATTTGTGCTTGAGTTGCTGGGTCGAGCTCTGTAGCAAACTGTGCAAATGTTTCAAGTTCACGATACTGTGCTAAATCAAGTTTAAGTGAGCCAGCGACTTGTTTCATAGCCTTTATTTGTGCCGCTCCACCAACACGTGAAACGGAAAGACCTATGTTAACAGCGGGTCTTTGTCCTGCATAGAAGAGGTTCGGTTCAAGGTATATTTGACCATCGGTAATCGAAATAACGTTTGTTGGGATATATGCAGAGATATCGTTTGCTTGCGTTTCAATTATCGGAAGAGCTGTAAGAGAACCTCCTCCGTATTTTTCATTAAGACGCGCTGCACGTTCTAATAACCTTGAATGCAGATAGAAAACATCTCCGGGATAAGCTTCCCTTCCTGGTGGCCTTCTAAGTAACAGCGAAATTTGCCTATAAGCAACAGCATGTTTGGATAAGTCGTCGTAAACTACGAGCGCGTCCTTGCCGTTAAACATGAAGTATTCTCCCATTGCACAACCAGCATATGGTGCAAGGTATTGTAGTGTTGCAGGATCTGAGGATGATGCAACAACAACAATTGTGTATTCCATTGCACCTGTTTGCCTGAGTTTTTCAACTATTCGGGCAACGGCTGACGCTTTCTGTCCTATCGCCACGTAAATGCAGTAAACACCTTTCCCTTTTTGGTTGATAATGGTGTCTATAGCTATTGCTGTCTTTCCAGTCTGTCTGTCTCCAATTATTAATTCCCTTTGCCCTCTTCCAATTGGTATCAAAGAGTCTATAACCTTAAGTCCTGTCTGGAGTGGCGTATCAACAGGTTTTCTGTAAATAACACCTGGTGCTTTAAATTCAACAGGACGTGTCTGACTGTATTCAATGGGTCCAAGCCCGTCAAGTGGTTCTCCAAGAGGGTTTACAACGCGTCCCAGAAGCCCCTCGCCAACAGGAACTTCCATGATTCTATTTAGTCTTCTGACCGTATGACCTTCTTTTATCTCTTTGTAATCACCAAGGATTATGATACCAACGTTATCCTCTTCTAAGTTGAAAGCCAAACCTTTAGTTCCGGTTTCTACGAACTCGACCATTTCGTTTGCCATCACGTTATTCAATCCATAAACTCTTGCGATACCATCTCCAACTTGAATTACCTTTCCAACATCTTCAAGCTTTATTTCTTCTTGATACTCTGCTATTTTACTTTCCAAAACTCTTACAATCTCTCCAGGGTTTAATCTCAAGGTATCACCCCTCTCTTCTTAGCACGTTACGGGCTAAATTCTCAAGTCTGCCTTTGATACTTGCATCGAACCTTTTTCCGGCAAATTCCATAACGACACCTGCTATTAAATTCTCATCTACGGTAACATGGAACACAGGTTCTCTTCCTGTGTGTTTCTTAACAAATTCCGATAACAGTTTTTCTTCTTCAGTACTCAATTCCTTTGCTGTAGTTAAGTCAACAGGTATCAACCCTTTATCTTCAAGGACAGTGTAATCAAAGAACGTAAGTATTTGTTTGATGTACTTCAGTCTTTTGTTACTTATCAATAGATAAACAAAACGACTAAAAGGCTGGTCTGCAGGAAAACCTAATTCGCTCATTAATTGACAAACAACCTGAGCACGCTTTTCAGGCTTTATTGCCTGGTTGTTTAAAAAGACAGACATATAGTCGTATATTTGCGCCAACACTTTGAGCCTGTCTTTGTATTCTTCTGTCTTGTTATTAACTTTTGATACATTGTACAAAGCCATTGCGTATTTACTAGCTATAGCTGAGTACATCATTTTTCATACTCCCTTATGATTTTCATAAGGTATTCTCTCTTTGCTTTTTCATCCACAACATCCTTTAAAACCTTCATTGCAAGGCTAATTGCAAGTTCAGTTGCAATAGATTGAACTTGGGAAATGGCTTCTTGTCTTTGCCTTTCAATTTCTGATTGAGCATTGATAATTATTTTTTCAGCTTCTTTTTGAGCTCTTTGTTTTGCATCCTCGATTATTTTTTCAGCTTCTCTCTCTGCCGCAGCGATGACCTGCTCTGCTTTTTGACGAGCAGCCTTAAGTTCCTCTTCGGCTTGTTTTTTCATAGCATCCGCACTCTTACGAAGTTGCTCAGCTTCGGCTAAATCGCTTTCTATTTTCTCTCTTCTCTTATCCATCATCGAGAAGAAGGGTTTATAAAGAAGCTTGTTCAGCATCCATAGCAAAAATAAAAAGCTAAGGAGCTGAACAACAGCTGTCAAATTAATTTCAAAAAGATCCATAAGGATCGCCTCACAATGCGAAGAGTATCAAAAACGCGATAACAAGAGAATAAATACCAGTTGTTTCGGCAATAGCGTCGGCAAGAATCATACGTGTTGTTATTACGTTTGTTAACTCCGGTTGTCTTGCGATAGCATCCATAGCATGTGCACCAACGTTACCTTCACCGATACCAGGACCGATAGCACCAATACCCATAGCAAGTCCTGCACCTATAGCCTTCCCCGCAACTGCAATAGCTTTTGTAAGTTCACTGATAACTTCAGGTGTGAGTTGTTCCATAAATACTCCCTCCTCATAGTAAGTTTTTGAACTTAATCACCCTTCGATTTGTGAAGACATATAAGCAATTGCCAATGTTGAAAATACGAATGCTTGAATTAAACCTGAGAATATTCCGAAGTAAGCCCATAGGAAAGGTGGTAAGAACATGTACTTGACTAAATAACTAATGACCAAAACAAGTATACCACCACCTGTTACATTACCAAAAAGACGCATTGCATGTGACAAAGGTTTAGCAAGCTCTCCAACGATGTTCATTGGTAGCATAAATGCAACAGGCTCAAGAAATCCTTTTAACCATCCTTTCACGCCTTTTGTCTTTATCGCAAAATACTGGCTGATTACGAATACCATAACTGCATATGTAAGGTTCGTATTTAAATCACCTGTGGGTGGGAACCATGTATCGCTGAAAAGAACAAATTTAACAGTCCGTGCACCATTCTCAGCTATAGAAACATCTGCAGATATTCCTGGAATGAAACCACCAATAAGGTTCGAAACTGCAATGTATATGAACAAAGTCATAGAGATTTTGAAAACACTTCTTGCATATTTCTCATTTGGAACACTACTTTCAACAATCTCGTATAAGAAATCCATTAAAGATTCGGCAAAAGCTTGTTTTCTACTGGGTATGAGAGAAAATTCTTTATGAACTGACCTTGCAAAAGCGAGTATTACGATAATTACAACAAAAGACATAACTACCGTCATAGGGTTGATACGGTAATACCACGCGTTTGTTGGACCAAACTGCACAATCCAACGATTAGCTATGTTCTTAAGAGCCTCTGAAGGAGGAGCAGTCAAAAGCTTCGCATTTAAAAGTCCGACTGTTATGTAAATTATGAGAAAAACAGTTAGTTGTATTTTTGCTTTCGTACTCATTTTCTTTTTGCTCAAGGTTTCCACCTCCAGGCAAAGAGAAATACCACTATTTTCAAACTCATCAGTCCTGCAAAAACCCCCAGTATGCCTTCTGCCGGATTTTTCAAAATAAATGATGCTAACAAGAATAACGATGCATAAAGAGCATATCTTAAAAAGTATCCAGTCCTAAGGTATCCTTTCCCAAATTTGATAAATCGGTCCTTTGTTGTAACGCTTGATATTAATCCAATTATAACACCAACCTCGCCAATTAATACACCTAAAGCAAAGCTAAAACGCCTCAATAACACACCTAAAAGAAGAATTACGAAAGAAACCAGTAAAGAATAGATTATTATCCTTACCACAAATCGCAGAACATCATAACTTGGAGAGTTACTCATCTTTTTCATCTTCCCTGTGCTTATGCTCGCGGTTCTTCAAGTCAGTTACTCTGTCGTTTCCACTATCAACATTATCTATTTTATCATATCTTTCCAGCTCTTTAACCAGGTACTTTATACCGTTATAAACCCCTGATAAAGTTCCAAGAACTATGAAGATTATTTTAAAAACTCTTGCTGTCGAGAACAAATTATCTAAAAACGCACCAAGAACAAAACCAACTAAGATATTTGCTATAATCGTGAATCCTAAACTGGATATAAGATTCAGTTTTGATAATTCTTTACCGATGCCTTTGCCTTGGTGTGGTTCTTTTACACCTTTGCTATGTTCGCCAAACACAATTTTCATTCCCTTAGATGATTATCAATTCTCTTGTTAGAGTTGTTAAGACCTCACAGCCATTCTCTCTCACAACGACATCTTCTTCAATTCTAATACCGAATTCACCTTCGAGGTATATACCAGGCTCGACAGTAACAACCTGCCCTGGTTGTAGAGGTTTATCCCATCTGAAACTGAGACTTGGATTTTCGTGGACTTCAAGTCCCAACCCGTGACCTAAGCCATGGCCAAAGTATTCCCCATATCCAGCTTCTTGAATATAGTTTCTCGCTATAGCATCTATCTCTCTTCCGGTAACGCCAGCTTTTATAGCTTCCAAAGCTTTTTGCTGGGCTTCAAAGACTATCCTGTGCACTTCTTTAACTTTTGAGTTTGGTTCACCGATACAAAACACACGCGTTAGGTCACTATTGTAACCCTTATATCTTGCACCCCAATCAACGACCACAGGTTCACCTTTCTCAATAGTTTTGTCAGAAGCACGCCCGTGTGGAAGCGCTCCCCTGTAACCGGAAGCAATAATAGTATCAAATGCTATATCATCTGCTCCCAACAGTTTCATCTGATACTCGAGATATGCCGCAAGTTCTCTTTCTTTTATTCCCGGTTTGACAATTTCCAGCATCTTTTTGAAAGCTTCTTGTGCGATTTCAACAGCAATTTTCATTGTTTCAATTTCATCCTCATCCTTAACAGACCTCACATCAACAACCAACGAAGATATATCCTCAAATTCACAATCTGGGAGCTTTTCTTTGAGTGTATCGTAAATACTTGAAGAGATGCGCTCTTTTTCTAAAGCCAACTTTCTCAAGTCGAGATTTCTAATCAGCTCAACAATGGTATCCAAAAAGCTTCTTGGTGGAACATACTTAACAAGTTCAAAAGTGCTTTCTTCTTTAACTTGTACCCAATACCTAGAATCTGTTATTATTATGTGCCTTCTTGGAGTAATCAAAAGTGCGGAAAAACTTCCCGTAAACCCAGATAAGTATCGCGTGGTAACACTGTTGGAATTTTCAATGTTTATGACAAGAATGGCATCTACATCCTTTTCGAAAACACGCGCTTTTACCTTCTCGAGTTTTGAATTTGTAGGTTTCATAAAGTTGCCTCCTTCTATCTTAAGCGTTATTTTGTATCGAAATTGTTGGCGTGCTCGGCGGGACTTGAACCCGCAATCTTCGGATCCGGAGTCCGACGCTCTATCCAATTGAGCTACGAGCACGCACTAACACAGCTTATTTTACCACAACTTTGAAAAAAAGGACTATTTCCTGCGAATTTTTAATATCTAATTCCGATATAACCTGTCTATTTTCTATGTTCATTATAACGTACTCTGGAGCTTTTTCAAGATTTACCACAGCTTCTCGAAAGTCTCGCCAAATCCTATAAACGAAAACTCCGTGTTTAAAAAGGGTATAAGCAATGTATGGGTCTTTTGAAAATCCAATACCTTCTTTTACAGAAAATGATTCATCGTAAGGGACCTCTACAAACACTGCAAAATTACAAGAAACTGGTTGCGCTTCTATCACTTTGTGTTCTTTCAATTCAATAGCTCTATCTGGATTTTGAATGTACTCAAAGAGCAGTTGTTCTGCACTGAATCTATCGTCGTCTCTTTTCTCGAAAGACTTTGCCATCTTTGTGGTTACTCTCTCGTCAAGCAACAAAACCTTTTTTCCTGAATTTTTGATTTTCAGAGCAAACTTGATTACTTCAAATGTTTGTGTCGAGTAGTTTCCGCTCATCGAAAGAGGTAAACCGAACAAAACTGTGTCAAATCTTTCGATTTTCTTTACCAAATCTGCGGTTTTTATCGTTCCACTCTCAGCTACAAAGACACTACCTATTGCGTATCCACACTTACTCTTTCCGTAATCAATTGCTATCAATGCCATTTTTTCAACTGCTCCTATATTGAAGACTTAGACAATCAGTTCTGCATCGTAAAGATACCTTTCATCGATAAGCTTAAACATTTCTTTGACGTTGAGTGACTCTATTTGCAAGGTGTAGCGTTCAAAATATCCTAACTCTATGTCCCGTTCCTTAAGTCTTGTTATTTTTTCAGGCTCAAAGTCAACAGCACAAACAAGGTTTTCCTTGATACCAGCAAGGTCCTTGTAAACACTTTTGATAACACCCTTTGGCACATTGTAATTAGTAAGGAATTGTTCAAATTCCTCTAATTTCATTGGTAGGTATACGTTGAGTTCTTCCACAATTCTCTCCAATTCTTCTTTCGTTGGGAAAAGTTTCCTGAGCGAATCACGTTTCCTAGATACGTCTTGAGTCGAGTAGTTCAGTTGCAAGAGTATGTTTCCCTCGCCGCTCACAGTGTCTATTATCTCACTCAAAGTATACGGGAAGTCAAAAAGCCTTACTTCGACCTTTCCAAAAAGCGAAGGTAATGAATCATTGTTGGTAGAAGAAATAAGTTTTTTTACCTTTCTTTTCCTCACTAAATGCGAAATTATCAGTCTCTGGAATGGCTCGAGTTGAGACGAGTAAAAAACAGTATCTCTGCTCGATACACGCTTTATGTAATTATTGAAGAACACTTCTACTGAATTGTGTGTTGAAAATAGATAAACCAATGCAGAATTAGAATTGTTTAATGATTTCGGTTGATTTCTTTTATCTTCAATTGAAAAATCGCTCTTCCCGTTAACTTCATAACTTGGGAGATTAGTTTCAAATGTATACAGCGTTGTGAAAAACGCAGTTTTTCCAAACCTTCTTAAAACCTTTTCATAAAGATTCGGGTCAAAGTTCCTCAAAAAATGAATTTCGTTAAGCACAATGAAATCGAAATCAGAAAGGTTATCTACAAATTTTTCTGCGTAAACAGCATTAGTTACCAAATGTCTGCCTATTATACGATTGATAGAATTTGCAAGGGTCAGTCCAGGAATGTTGTGTCTTTGCAGGCTTTCGTAGACATGCATCGCCTCCGTGCTTGAAGGATTAATAATGAGGGTTCTTCCCTTTCTCATCAAATGGAAGAAAAAGGCATTTCTATACGGTATATCGAAACGTATCAATGCAGGCCTCTTAATTTCAACAAGTTCAGCAATGCGCGGCAGTCTTTGGTATATGTCATCTTCTATCCGTTGATGGTCGTAATCTTCTTCTCTTTGCTGTCGCCAGTTCGATATAAACGAATGTATAAATGTCCTGTCTGCTAAGTCCTCATCGTTAACATGTGTCACTTTTAAGTCTATTAAGTTCAGTTGCAAACCGCTTTCTCCCATTCTCAGATTGCCAACGACATCCATTCTAAGAAATTGTGGTTGCAATCCATACAATTCAGATGGTTGAATTTTCAACCCAAAACCGACACCTTCTATGCTTTTGTTATTACCCTTTAACGTTACTCGAACATTGTACCCAGTTTCCCCGAAGATTTTGAATCTTTCAACAGCACTGTTTTGAATTAGAAACACTGGTTCCGGGTTACCGTGCCCATATGGTTCGAGCAATTCAATAGCCCTTATTATACCATCATTAATCTCATCGATTGTTATCTTCTCGTCTATCATAACAACAGGCTCAACTTTTACATCGTCTTCCGTTATATGCGTTTTGATAGCCTCTATTAGTTCTGGTATTTTCTCTTCTTTCAGGCTAAATCCCAGTGCCATTGTATGACCACCAAAATCTTCAAAAATATCTCTAAACCTTTCGAGAAGTTCTATAATATTTACTCCCTGAACGCTCCTTGCAGAACCTCTTGCAACACCACCTTCTTCAATAGAAATAACCATAACAGGTTTATTATACAGATGAACAAGCCTTGTAGCAACTATTCCGATAACACCTAAGTGCCACCCGTGACCGTATGCAACAACTATTGGAAGCGAACTGAGACCATTTTCTTCAACCATTTGGACTGCTTCGTTGTATATCTTTGCTTCAATGCTTTGTCTTGTCACATTGTAACCTAATAAAAGCTCGGCAAGTTCGGTAGCACTTGCTTCGTCCTTTGTTATGATTAGCTTGAAGGCATCATCCGGGGAATCGAGCCTTCCAGCAGCGTTGAGTTTTGGGGCTATCCTATAGCCGATATCACGTGAACTTATCATAGATATTCCAAGTTTTTGTACCAAACGAACAATACCAAGCTTTGCAGTATTGTTTAGTCTTTTAAGACCTTCCTTAACTATATAACGGTTTTCGTCAAGCAACTCCACCATGTCAGCAACGGTTCCCAACGCCACCAGGTCAAGCAATTCATCAACAACTGCTGGATGAATGTTAAGCTTTTCAGCCAGCGCAGATACTAATTTATAAGCAACTCCAACGCCTGCGAATTCTTTGAATGGATATTCCTCGTCGTGACGTTTGGGGTTAACAATAGCATCCGCATTTGGGAAGGTTTCTTTGGGTTGGTGGTGGTCAGTAATCACAACTTTCATTCCCAATTCTTTCGCTTTATCAACAGCTTCAAATGCTGTAATTCCGCAGTCTACAGTTAAGAGAACCCTTGCGCCATTTTTATAAGCATCTTCTACAAACTGCGACTGGATTCCATAACCATCATCCGCACGCTTAGGAATGAAATAATCTACATCCCAACCATTTTCCGAAAGGAAGGTGTATAATACGGCGGTTCCGGTTATACCGTCAACATCGTAATCTCCGTGAACAACAACTTTCTCATGGTTATCCCTTGCTTTTAGCAAAATCTCCGTAGCTTTGTCCATGTCTTTCATTAGGAACGGTGAACGCAATATCTTCCTTGTCGGATACAAGAAATTCTTAGCTTCTTCAGCTGTTTTTATACCTCGAAGCACCAACAATTTTGCCACCAAACGATCAATTTCCAGCTCCCTAGCGAGCTGGTCAACGAGTGCCTCATTAACTTCTCTTATTTCCCATCTCATCAGCCCCTCAACCTTTCTTTGTTAGATTATTTTAATTCTATTTTGAATTTTACCACAAAATCAGAAGTTTTGGGCATGTAACAAGGTTAAATTTCAGAAAAATCTGGAATTCTTAGTTCGCTTTACGAATTATATGTGCTATAATCATTTTGAAGACCGCATATTACAAGATAGCTTGGAGGTGAAAGAGGTATGAAAAAACTAATAAAGGGAGGAACTCTTGTAACAATAACATCTGGAACTTTTGTTGGAGATATTCTTATAGAAAACGGAAAGATAACAAAGATAGCAAAATCCATAAATCTGAAAGAAAAGAACGTTGAAATCATTGATGCAGCAGGAAAATATGTCTTACCGGGCTTTATTGATGCTCACTCGCACATAGGGCTTTTCGAAGAAGGCATAGGTTTTGTGCAGGATGGGAATGAGATGACTGACCCTGTAACCCCGGACGTTCGAGCAATAGATGCGTTCAATCCGTACGATGTTGCAATTAAGCGGGCACTCAATGGCGGCTTCACAACTGTGATGATTGTCCCTGGAAGTGCGAATGTCATTGGTGGTCAAGGGGCAATTATAAAGTTCAAATCGCACATTGTCGATTACTGTATCGTAAAATCACCAGCTGGTTTGAAAATGGCAACAGGCGAAAATCCAAAGCGTGTTTACGGAGAAATGAAGAAGATGCCTTCCACCAGAATGGGGATAGCCGCAGTTATGAGGAATTACTTTATGAAAGTCCAAGATTACATGGAAAAGAAGAAAAGGGCATTAGAGAAAGACGGTGTCTTCCTTGATAGAGACCCAAAACTCGAAGTTGGAGAGCTCGTACTTAAGGGAGAAATCCCGGCAAGGGTGCACGCACACAGAGCACAGGATATAGTAACAGCGATACGCATAGCTAAAGAATTCGGGTTTAAAATCGTAATAGAACACGCAACAGAAGCATATAAGGTTGTTGATTATCTCGTTGAGCTCAATGTTCCTGTTGTAGTTGGTCCCCATGATTTTAGAAGCAAAATAGAGCTCAAGGACTTGACGTATGAAAATGTAAGAATTCTCAACGAAAAAGGAGTTTTGACAGCAATAATGGTTGACCATCCTGTGATACATCAGGAATTTGCAAATGTTCACGCTGCTCTTGCTATGAAGTATGGAGCAAAGAAAGAAGATTTATTAAAGATGCTGACTATAAATCCGGCTAAGATATTGGGAATAGAAGACAGAGTTGGTTCTCTCGAAGTCGGAAAAGATGCGGATATCGTTATTTGGGACAACGACCCATTTTTACCTCAGTCACGTGTTGAAAAAGTGTTCATAGAAGGACAAGAAATAAAATGGTGGGGTGAGTAAAGAACAATGAGTATGACCAAAGCAAAGGTATTCGTAACATACGCAATTCCGGATAAAGGTATAAACATGCTAAAAGAAAAATTCGATGTTGATGTATACGACGGGGAAGAGTTCTTAACAAAAGAGCAGATGTTAGAAAGAGCAAGAAATGCCGATGCCATAATTACACAACTTCGAGACCCTATAGATAAAGATTTCATAGAGTCACTCGAGAGTGTAAAGATTATAGCCAACTATGCGGTTGGTTACAACAATATAGACGTAGAAACAGCAACACGAAAAGGCATTTACGTAACGCATACACCTGGAGTTCTGACAGAAGCAACTGCAGACATTGCTTTTGCACTTATCTTAGCTGTTGCAAGAAGAATAGTGGAGGCTGACAAATTTGTCAGAGAAGGAAAGTTCGTTGGTTGGAAACCCAAACTTTTCCTTGGATATGACTTGTATGGGAAAACATTGGGAATTATTGGTATGGGAAGGATAGGTCAAGCTGTTGCAAGAAGAGCTCTCGGATTTGGAATGAAGATTATCTATTACAACAGACGTAGACTACCCGAAGATATTGAAAAACAATATAACGCACAATATGTAGATTTAGACGCGCTCATAGAAACTGCTGATTATATATCAATCCACACACCACTTACAAAGGAAACCTACCATTTAATAAGTGCTGAAAGGATAGCAAGGATGAAACCAAACGCTATACTAATCAACACCGCCAGAGGACCTGTTGTTGATGAAAAAGCGTTGTACGAAGCTTTGAAAGAAAGGAAAATAGCCGGAGCTGGTTTTGATGTCTATGAAAACGAACCTCAACTCATTCCGGGGTTGGAAAAGTTAGATAACGTGGTCCTTTTACCACATATCGGCTCTGCAACATACGAAACAAGAGATAAGATGTCGGAAATGGTTGCAATCAACGTTATTCATGCCTTAGAAGGAAGGATTCCACCAAACTTGGTTCCAGAACAAAAGACTATATTTCAAGGGAAATAGTAATTTAATCAGTTCTTTGGACACTGGAACGTAAAAAAACCTCCGGTTTAACCGGAGGTTTTGTATTGCTTTATTTTTTTGAGTTTTAACCTTCCTTAACAGCTTTTGCCATATCAATGGCAAGTTTTCTTAAACGCTCGAAGTCTTCTTCTTTCGGAGAGAATTGAACCTCAACAGGTTCTCCGACGAGTTGCCATTTGTTCTTTTGGATGTATTCAACGATACCTTTTACTCCACCACCGCTCCAGCCATATGTTCCAAATACTCCGAAAACTCTGTTAGGAAGGCCTTTGTGTGAAAGGTTTATAATTAAGTTCTCCATAGGCGGAAAAATCCAGTTGTTGTAGGTGCATGTTCCGAGAATCACACCCTTGAACCTCCAAATCTCGTTAATTATGAATGATTCGTGGGTTGTTGAAGTGTTCATAACCCTAATATTTTTAACGCCTTCTTCTGCTAACACTCTTGCAACGTAGTCTGCCATCTTTTCAGTATTTCCATACATTGTTCCATAAGCTATAACTACTCCTTCTTCGTACTCATACTTACTCCATCGGTCATATGCACTGACGATATGCATTGGATTTGTCCTCCACACTGGTCCATGCGTTGAACAAACAATTTTTATATCCAAACCAGAAAGTTTTTGCAAAGCTTTTTGAACCATAGGTCCGAATTTTCCAACGATATTGGAGTAATATCTTCTAATCTCGTTTTCAAAGTAACCGATGTCTACTTCGTCATCGAAAATCCCACCATCAAGTGAACCAAACCCACCAAACGCATCACCAGAGAAAAGAATTTTGTCTTTCGTATCGTAAGTCATCATTGTCTCAGGCCAGTGGACCATCGGGGTCATGTAGAATTTAAGAGTCCTGCTTCCAAGGTTTATTTCGTCCCCGTCTTTTACTTCGTGGAAATTCCCCTCAAGATGGTACATCGCCTTTATAAATTCAAACGTCTTTTTGTTTCCCACTATCTTTACATTAGGAAACGCATGGACTATCGATGATATGGCACCAGAATGGTCGGGCTCCATGTGGTTGATAATAAGGTAATCTAGGGGTTTTCCATCTAGAATCTGTGTAATTTTTTCGATGTATTCTTTCATTTTGTTCACTTTTACGGTATCTATAAGTGCCGTCTTCTCGTCAACAATAAGGTAAGAATTGTAAGAAACACCTTTTGTTAATGGCCAAATGTTTTCAAATAGGTGCGTATCTCTGTCGTTCACTCCAACGTAATATACACCATCGACAATTTTCGCAACAATTTCCATATTGATACCTCCCCCATCAATTATGTTTTGTAATTAATCATACCTGTTTAGATTTTATCAGAAGGATTAAATTGAATCAAGTCTAAATTTTTCGTTTATTTAGTTAATAGAACTGACCAGGGGCTTTATTTTTCCTTCATTTTTCTATTTACTTTAACCTGCCTCATTGATTAACCGATATAGGTCAAGACTATCTTCAGTGTGGGGCTCTACTGGTCCATATGCTACCGATACTATTCTGGACTACTTTTTTGAAACAAGCTACTTTTTTCTTTCCATCAGTACAACAGTCTCAACATGATACGTTTGAGGGAACATGTCAAATGGTTGAACAGATAGTATGTTGTAGTGTTCTTTCAAAATAGCCAAATCTCTTGCAAGTGTTGACGGATCGCAAGAAATATATGCGATTTTCACAGGTTTGACTCTTATTATATGTTCACATACGGACTTCCCAGCGCCTCCTCTTGGTGGGTCAAGCACAATTACGTCTGCTTTGTCATCGTAGGAACGGATGAATTCTTCAACATCCATTTCTTCATATTTCACATTTCTTAAATTGTTTATATTGGCATTTGCTCTTCCAGCTTTGACTGCAATATGCGAACTTTCAACAGCAACAACATACTTGGAAAGCATCGCTAACCTCATTGTAAACGTTCCTACTCCAGCGTATAAATCTAAAACCTTTTCATTTCCTTTTAGGTCAAGTTGCTTAGTGACGTACTCTATCATCTTAGACGCTGTATGGTAATTGTTTTGGAAGAAAGCGGTTGGTGGAATCTGGAATTTTTCATAATCCATCTCTACTTCCAAAACACCTGAACCGTAAAGCGTTTTATACGGTCCTCTTAAAACAACACTGTCGGAAGAGTTCATAACATGGATAATCGAGTTTACTTGTGGAACTCTTCGAAGCAATTCTGCACGTATAAACTTAGCTTCATCAAATCTTTCAGTTCGTGTCACAAATATCGCCATCGTTTGATTATTTGAATGGGAATACCTCATAACTAAATGCTTGAGCATACCAGAGCCAGTTCTTGGATTGTAAATCTTAGCTTTGCTCATTTCAACAATCTCAGGTGTGACCTCGAGCACCTTGTTAAACGAAGAAGGCGAAATGGGACATTCGTTGATATTTATTACCTTGTTGCTATTTCTTATTTTCAATCCCAGTATGACTCCTTCGGTATTGCTGTAAGAAAACGCAAATTCCATTTTGTTCCTGTATCCGAACTCTAAATCACTTGGAATAGTCGGATTTACATCCACATCAATCTTTCCTATCCGTTTCAGCTGTTCTTTTACAACCTGAGTCTTCAGCTCAAGCTGTTTTTCATACTTTACATCCATCATCTGACATCCACCGCAAACACCGTAATACTTACACTTAGGTGTTCTGCGAAATTCTGACTTTTCAAGTAAAGTTTTCAACGTTCCAAAAGCAACATCAGATTTTTCTTGCACGATTTTTATTTCAGCCAAATCACCTGGATATGTCCCCTCAACAAAAACTAACTTACCACCGGGCAGTTTTCCAATACCATACCCTCCGTAAGCGTACTTTTCTATGTAAACTGTGTAAAATTGCTCAGTGAATTCGCTTTTCTTGTAAAAGTCCTTGTCAGTCATACCAATCTTCCTCCTGCTTTATCGTGTCTAAGTGCTTCTTAACTAATTTTATCACACAGATTATTTTGTATCAAATTTTTGGACGAGTCCGAAATATATTGAAGCTACAAAAGCCACCGGTATGGCGAGCCCAAGTGACAAAACCACATTGTTACCAAATACAGAGTTGTAGCCAGTTGCTATGAAATCCCCCAGTGACCATGCAAAACCCATAGCAACAGACGATGCTAATGCTTTTCTGTTCGGCAATATTTTCTGCGCTTGGACAACGTTTGCAGACATAAGCAAGAATCCGAAAAAGTCAAAAAGAACAAATGAAACAAAGATTGGTATAACACTCTTACTGTATATTAGCCAAAATATCGCTAACCCCATACCCACGAATGCTACCAAATCTTGTTTCTTTGCACCTATTTTTTCCATTAAGACAACTCCTAAGTAATTTGCAAAGACACCTGCTATCATTCCACTCGTTATTAACAAACCTGAGAGGGAAATTGAATACGAGCGTATTTTTGTAACATATATCGGTGTGTAAGCGTGAACAACGGACATGAGGAAACTACGAACTGTAACAACTAAAAGTATAGGCAGTAGCTTTGAAACCTCTCTTAAATCAAATTTTACGTTGTGAACAGTCCTGTTTGGAATGTTGAGTCTGAGTATGAAACCAGCTAAAATAAATGCCGGCAGTGCAACTATCCAAAGTGATTGCATCGGAAAATACGATACGTAAAGTGATATGAAAACAGGTCCGAGTGCAGCTCCGAGCGTTCCAGCAATAGAGAAAAATGCTACGCTTCGACCACCGACCTCACCTGCCATAGAAGCACCTAAAGGATGAAAAGCAGAGTTTGCAATTCTAACAATAAAAACCGCGGATATAAACATCCAAAAGTTTGTGGAAATACCTATCAGTGAAATACCTATCGCTTCCAAAACGTACATTGTAAAAAGCAAGCTCTTGGTGTATTTGACTCTATCGAAAAAGAAACCAAAGAAAACTTGCAAAAGACTAGCTATCGCTGCTGATAATGCCAAGAAGGAAGTGAGTATACGAATTTCTATAGGAAATTTCTGAATTATGAAAGGTCCCAAGGGAGTGAAAAAAGAGACGTAAAAATCTAATAAGAAGTGGGAGAGTACTGAAAGCACTGACATTAAACTCAACGCCATACCCGTTTTGCTCTCCTTTCTTTCCAGTTCTTTGTTTATTACTTTAGGTTTTTTAAAAGTTTGTCATGCGAACAATTCGAATATCGCTATTTATTCTATCACACATGCTATATTCTCACAATATAAGATATGTGGTAAAATAATTTAAACAGGAAAGTGGGAGGAGTTCATATGATAGGTTTTCACAAGTTATTAACAGGTGAATGGGTAGACCCAATTACAAGACTTCCAAATCAGGAGTTCGTAAAAAGAGTAGTTGAAGAACTTGGACGAAGTAGTGAACAATTCTATGTTTTGCACATCAAACTAAAATTTCAAGTCAGCAGTGAAGATTTACGAAATTTTGTTCTTTCTAGAGTCTCCTCCGTTATAAAACACAGCGTGAGGATACCCAAAGATTTCGTTTGCAAACTTGAGGGGAACGATTTTTGTATAATTCTTCATGGGGTGGGAGAAAATGAGGTCAATAAAATTGCCAATAGAATAAAGGACTCTTTGCATTACCTTCTGTTAACTTATGGTCCAGAGAGAATACAAATAGATTGTGACATAGAAATAAGTACTATCGGAGGTGTCAAAGATGGAGATAGGAACGCGATATGACCCAACAAATATTGAGATGAAGTGGTACAAAAAGTGGCTTGAAAGAGGTTATTTTACGCCAAAGGGGAGTGGACCGAAGTACTCTATTGTTATTCCACCGCCAAATATTACAGGCAGAATTCACATGGGGCATGCTCTTAATATCACCATCCAAGATATTTTGAGTCGTTATAAGCGCATGCAAGGTTTCGATGTGCTGTGGCTTCCGGGCGAAGACCACGCAGGTATTGCAACGCAAACAGCGGTTGAAAAATACCTTGGTACTCAAGGCAAAAGCCGTAGAGACTTTACTCGAGAAGAGTTTTTAAAGATTGTATGGGATTGGGCAACTAAATACAGAGAAGAGATAAAAAAGCAAATAATGTCAATTGGTGCGTCCGTTGACTGGACGCGCGAACGCTTTACGTTAGATGAAGGTTTGTCCAAGGCAGTCAGAAAGGTTTTTGTAGAGCTGTATAAGAAGGGCTTAATTTACAAAGGCAAGTACATAGTTAATTGGTGTCACAGATGCGGAACAGTGCTTTCAGATGAGGAAGTAGAATACCACGAGGAAGAAGGAGCGCTTTACTACATCAGATATCCAATTAAGGATGAAGAGGATTACTTGGTGATAGCCACCACTAGGCCAGAAACTATGCTTGGTGATACTGCTGTTGCGGTTCATCCATCGGATGAGAGATACAGAAACTATATTGGAAAGACTGCGATATTGCCATTAGTTGGAAGAGAATTACCAATCATAGCCGACAATTACGTTGACCCATCGTTTGGAACAGGTGCACTGAAGGTAACGCCAGCGCATGACCCAAACGACTATCTCATAGGTCAAAGGCATAACTTACCGTTTGTTGATATATTCGACGAAAATATTGTTATAAACGAAAATGGTGGTAAATTCAAAGGATTAACCGCATCTGAAGCAAGGAAGGCAGTAGTTGCTGAGTTAGAAGCCCAGGGATACCTTGTAAAAATCGAGAAAATTAAACACTCTGTTGGACACTGTTACAGATGTGACACGGTTGTAGAACCAAGGTTGATGGACCAGTGGTTTGTCAGTATGAAACCTTTGGCAAAGAGAGCGATAGAAGCTGTTGAAAACAATGAGGTCAGGTTTATCCCTGAAAGATGGAGGAAGGTTTATCTAAATTGGATGTATGAAATCAGAGATTGGTGTATAAGCAGGCAACTTTGGTGGGGACACAGGATTCCTGTCTGGCAATGCCAAGATTGTGGACATTACAATGTTGCAGAAGATGAACCTAAGGTTTGTGAAAAATGTGGTAGCACAAACCTGAAACAGGACGAAGATGTGCTTGATACATGGTTCAGCTCGGCACTTTGGCCATTTAGTACAATGGGCTGGCCCGAGGAGACAGAAGATTTGAAACGATACTATCCAACCGATGTTTTAGTCACAGGCTTCGACATTATCTTCTTCTGGGTTGCAAGAATGATAATGATGGGCTATGAATTCATGAAGGAAAAACCGTTCAGTGAGGTGTATATCCACCAGCTTGTAAGAGATAAATACGGTCGAAAGATGAGCAAGTCTCTTGGAAACGGAATTGATCCTCTTGAGGTTATCGATGAATACGGTGCTGATCCAATGAGATTCACGCTTGCTATCCTTGCCGCACAAGGAAGAGACCTAAAACTCGATGTGCGCTTCTTCGATACATACAAGAAGTTCGCAAACAAGATATGGAACGCCTCTCGATTCGTCTTCATGAACCTTGATGACTTTGAGAAGATAGAAATTCAAAAAGAACATCTTAAGCTGTCAGATAAATGGATTCTTTCAAGGTTACAGAAGACGATTAAAAAGGTGACAGAGGCTCTTGATAACTATGATTTCAATATAGCAGCGGGAGAGATTTATAACTTCTTCTGGGACGAACTTTGCGACTGGTATATCGAGGCTGTAAAAAATAGGCTCAAGTCTGAAGACAAGAGAATTGTCCAAAACGTTCTTGTTTACGTACTCGATATGAGCTTAAGACTGTTGCACCCATTCATGCCGTTCTTGACAGAGGAATTATGGACAAAACTTCCAACTGCTGGTGAATCAATAGTTATTGCTTCCTGGCCAAAGGTAACAGAGGAATATGTCGATGAAACCGCCGAGAAGAGATTCGAAGAAATTATGGCTCTCATTAGAGGTGTCAGAAACGTCAGAGCCGAAGTAAACGTTCCGCAATCAACGAAAGTAGAACTCTTTATCAAAGGAGCGCTAAATGAAGAAGAACAAGAATATATAAGATTCCTTGGCAATGTTTCAAACATTCAATTTACAGAGTCAAGGCCAAAGCTGTGTGCAACAGCTTACGTGTCATTAAACTTAGAAGCTTACGTTTCTCTTGGCGAGCTCATCGATGTGAATGCAGAAGTTCAGAGGCTCAAGAAAAAGGTTGAAAAGCTAAGGGCAGATTTAGAAAAATTTGCAAAGAAACTAGAAGATGAAAACTTCCTTAAGAATGCTCCTGAGGATATCGTTGAAGAAACAAAAGAAAAGCAAAGAACATTCTTAGAACAGATAAACAGGATTGAACATATAATTTCCGACCTGGAGGCTCAGGGATGAGTTCCAAAACATTTTTAGACACTCTAAAATATCTATACTTCACACGTCCATACAACACAATGAAGCTTGGTTTGTTCAGAATAGAAAATCTTCTCTCCAGAATGGGTAACCCCCATTCTGGAGTTAAGTATTTCCATGTGACTGGGTCGAATGGAAAAGGAAGTGTTACAACTTTTCTTGAATACTTGACATATCACCATGGGCATAACGTAACAGGATTTTACTCGCCACATCTATCGACAATCCTCGAGCGGTTCCACTACAACACACAGAATATCACTCACCAAGAGTTTGTGGAAGCAGCACTTGAGGTTAAAAAGCATGCGGAAGAGATGGATAAACTTGGTGAAGAATTTTCTCCGAGTTTCTTTGAGTATATGACGGCGATGTATTTTTACATAACAAAAAAGAGGAAAGCAGAATACGGAAGTGTTGAAGTTGGATTGGGTGGAAGGTTTGATTCAACGAACGTTATAACACCAGAAATTTCCGTAATTTGCACCGTCTCTTTAGAACATACAAACGTTCTTGGTAACACTGTTGAGCAAATTGCCTTTGAAAAAGCCGGAATCATAAAAGAACAAAAGCCTGTCGTCGTTGGTTTAATGGCAGATTCGGCATTACAAGTAATAAGGCAGATTGCCACACAGAAAAATTCTAAGGTGTACGAATACGGAAAAGATTTCTATGTGGAACCAGTCCGATTCTCATTTAACGAAAATGTCTATAATTATTACGGTGATACAACCATCAAAGGTATAAAAGTTCGGTTGAATGGAAAGCACCAGCTATACAACGTTGGACTGGCGTTAAAAGCTTTTGAAGTTACACACAGAATTGATGAAGAAGCTGTGAAGAAAGCTTTTGAAGAAGCATTTATACCCGGCAGATTTGAACTGGTCAACGGTGTAATATTAGATGGTTCTCATAATCCACAAGCGGCTGAAAAGTTCGCGGAAAATTTGGATTTATACTTTCATGATAAAAGGAAGGCCGCAGTTTTTGGTATAGTAGATGACAAAGATAAAGAGGGTGTGCTAAAAGTAATTGCTCCGAAATTCGATTTGTTAATAGTTACAAAGCCCCCTTCGAAAAGGGCCGAAAAAGTGGCCGAAACTTATGAAATTGCGAAGAGATACAACTCAAATGTCATTCTTGAACCTGATTATATTAGGGCCGTCGACTTGCTAAAAGGAACAGATGCAGATGTTAAATTTGTGACTGGTTCATTTTATTTGGTCGGATATGTTCGCGATTATCTAATGAATGGAAAGATAAGCGAAGAACTAACGATAGGAGGTGCGTAAGGGTTGGTGAGCAAAGAAAAAAGTGAAATCAGCTTAATCAAAGATCTACTTATATTACTTGAAAAGAAAGAAGCAATTGAACCTGTTGTGCTTAACATGAGCAAAACAAGACTCTTAACTGATTATTTTGTCATTTGCACGGCAAACAGTAATATACATATGAAAAGCCTTAGAGATGAGGTTGTTGACTTCTTCAATGAAAAAGGTAAAGAAATTATCTATTACGACCGAGGAGAAGGTTACGATTGGATTCTTATCGATGCTGGCGATATTGTGGTACACATATTTACCAAAAGTGCGCGAGAGTTCTACGATTTAGAGCACCTATGGATTGATGCAGAAAGGGTTGTTTTTTAATGCTTTTGAAGAACGGGAAAGCACTTATTGGATTAGAACTTAGAAAGTGTGATATCAGGATAGAAAACGGAATAATAAAAGAAATATCTGAAACCTTGGTCCCATTAGATAATGAAGATATTATAGACCTAACAGGGAAGATAGTTACACCTGGTTTTGTTAATACTCATACTCATGTAGCTATGTCCTTACTCAGAGGATATGCGGAAGACCTTCCGTTCAAGGAATGGCTCTTTGGTAAAATACTACCTGCTGAAGAAAAACTCACGCCTGAAGCCGTTTACTACGGTTCCCTTGTCTCTATGATGGAAATGGCGTCTCACGGTGTTGTTGCCTTTTGCGACATGTATTTCCATGAAGATATGGTGGCAAAAGCCGTGGCAGATTTTGGTTTGAAGGCATTACTGACACGAGGACTCGTTGACGTTGGCGGAGATGAGAACGGTAGACTTGAAGAGAATTTGAAGTTATTCAGAAAGTGGAATGGATATGAAGATAGAATCTACATAGGGCTTGGTCCACATGCTCCTTACAGCTGTTCTAAAAGTTATCTTTCAAAGATTGTAGATATCGCAAAAACTGAGGATATTCCAGTAACAATGCATTTTTTTGAAAATGCATGGGAATACGAAATGTATACTCCAAAGGAAATCATGGACATAGGGTTCAACGAAGTGCACTTCATTCCTGTTCATTGCACACAGTTAAAACGTGAGGATATACCTTTGCTTGAGGGCTCATATCCGTCAATAAACACAGTAAGCAATATGAAACTTGGGAATGGAATACCACCTGTCACCGAGATGCTCAAAAGTGGAATCAAAATTACAATTGGAACAGATGGACCTGCAAGTAATAACTCACAAAATTTGCTCCTTGATTTGCGCTTCTCTGTTTTAGCTCAGAAGAGTTATTCACCTGAGAATTTCAAAGTCGAAGAGGCATTTAATGCTATAACAAAGAACGGTTATTCAGCGCTCCGTTTAACCGGTGGAACAATCGAGGTGGGAAACCCTGCCGATTTTGCGATTTTCGAAGCCTCACACATCCAGTTACAACCCATCGATAACTTTTTGAAGAACCTCATTCACGCTTACACGGATAGAGTTTTTGCAACGATGGTAAATGGTAGGTTCGTCTATATTAACGGCTCATATCCAACGGTTGACGTTGAGGAGGTGCTGAGAAAATTTTCGACTTTCTCGAAGATGGTTACAGGTATAGAAAGCTAAGTGTTGAATTGAAGAAGAAATTTGGAGAAAAGGTTCAAAGATTACCGCTTAATGCAGGTTTCACATGTCCAAATAGAGAAAATGGCAGACCAGGTTGTTTTTTCTGTGATGAAACAGGCAGTGGTTTCAGCACTTTTGCAGGATTAAGTGTTAAAGAGCAGTTAGAGAAAATGAAGGAGAAGTACCGAAAAAAAGGTATTAGAAAATTCATTGCGTATTTCCAAAACTATACAAACACTTATGCTCCCTTAGACGTCTTGAGGCGAACCTATACAGAGGCAATAGATGAGGATGTTGTTCAACTTGATATTGCCACAAGACCAGACTGCATAAACGAAGAGATATTAAAGATGGTTGATGAGATAAGGAAAGGCTACTGTATTCAGGTTTCTTTTGATGTAGGGTTACAAACGGCAAATTATCATACTTTGGTTAAGATAAATAGAGGTCATACACTGGGAGAATACATTTTTGCTGTCAACCTTCTAAAAAGATATGGATTCGAAGTTGTATCGCACGTAATTTTGAATTTGCCGGGAGATAATACATTAGATGTTGTAGAAAGTGCAAAGATAATTTCCGCACTTGGAGTGGATGGGGTGAAACTTCATTCGTTGTATGTTGTTGAAGGCTCCATTTTTGGTGAGATGTTCAAAGCAGGAAAATTACAGTTAGGAACTCTTGAAGAATACGTGGAGCGAGCAGTTACTTTCCTTGAGAATCTATCACCGCGGATAGTTATTCATAGACTTGTCGCAGATCCACCCTTAACCGGTACGCTTTTTGGAAATTGGGGAAGGACTAAAACCGAGATTGTTAATTTGATAGAAAAGCGATTGATAGAAAGAGATACTTACCAAGGCAAAAGAGCTAAGATAATCTAAATAAAAACGAAAGGGTCGCCTTACAAGGCGACCCTTTCACACCATTTTAAGATGCTAATGTTTTATTTCTGCTTGTAAAGTATGTAGAAGTCGTTACCAGGTCTCATTGGGTTATCATACCAACCTTTTACCCATGTTCTTTGGACACGAACACCAACTGGTTGATAAACTGGAACACTTATACAGTTGTCAACAACGAACTTTTGAATCTGCAAGTAAAGTTTTGCCCTAACCGCTGGGTCGCTTTCAGCTGCAGCTTGTTCAATGAGCTCGTCAAGGCTCTTACCGCCAAGTTCTTTCCTTGGAGTGCTTACGAATTCCTGGAACTTCTTACCTTGCCTGGTCGAGTAGTCACCCTTGCTGTGGTAATAGGTGAATATGAAGTTGTCTGGGTCTGGGAAGTCAGCAAGCCAACCAAGTATAAACACTGGAAGTTCTCCGCGTTTCGTTGCATCAAGGAAAGTTGGCCACTGGAGTGGTTGAACGTCTATCTTAACTTTTCCAGGTGCTGCCATTTCCATGTACATCTTTATCATTTCTGCAATTCTTTGTCTTGCAACGTTACCCTGGTTGTATGCAACGCTGAACTTGATTCCCTTCTTCAACACTTCTCCTTTCCATGCTTTCTGGAGATTTGCACGGACTTCGTTCAAATTAAATTTGTAAAGTGGCAGAGAAGGATCAAATCCAAGTAATCCTTCTGGCAACGCTGTTGGAATTCTCTTACCGAAACCTTTTAGAACATCCCTGATGAGTGCGTCGTAGTTAATAGCAGCTGCAACTGCTTTTCTGGCATACACATCGCTGAAGAAGTCAAGAGGTATTCCGTTACCATCCAGTTTTCCACTTCCAACATACTTGCTTGACGGGTTGATGGACCAGTTGAAACCAACAACTGTCACAGAGAGCGTTGGAATATTTTCGATAATCTGAATATCCTTGTTACCTCTGAGTTGGTCGAGGTATTCAAGAACAACAGCTATAGAATCTGCGTCACCTTTCTCAAGCATTGCTTTTCTTGTTGACCATTCGTCAATACCCCAGATTATTACTTTCTTTAGTTTTGGAGGTTCTCTCCAGTAGTTTTCATTAGCAACGAGTGTGACTTTTTGTTGTTTTCTGTCCCACTCCACAAATTTGAAAGGTCCAGTACCCATTGCCCATGCATAGAGTGGAGATTTTTCTTTTTCCATGTCCTTGTATTTCCACCATGTATCTGGTTTTCCATCCCAAAGGCCAAGTTTGACACATGTTTCTTTGTCAAGGATTGCTGCCCAGTTTGCACTTTGTGCAATGATGTTGAGGAATGGACCGTATGGTCTCTTAAGCTTAATAACAACGTTATCTCCATCGACTTCTATTGCTGGGTCGACAACTTGTTTGTAGAAGTCTATCAGTTTTTGTTTGTATTCTGGTTTTGGCTCTCCGCTTTTATCGAATATTTCATCAACTGGCTTCCCAACAAATTCTTCAAGTGCTTCGTCTCTTGAGTGTGTTCCAAAGATTGCATACCAGAGCATCCACATTGGACCGCCTTCTGGGTCGTAGAGTAGACCGCGTTCAAATGAATATTCAACATCTTCTGGTGTCAATGGGTTTCCGTTGTGGAATTTTACCCCTTTCCTTATTGGGAAGATGTATGTCTTACCACCATCTTTGATAAGACCGTTCTTAACCGTTGGAACTTCTGTTGCTAACCTTGGTTCGAATTCACTAACGCTTCTGCCTTTGTACTGAATAAGGTTTTCGTAGACGTTGTAAATAACCTCACCACTTGCTGTGTCATAAGCCAGATGTGGGTCAAGTGTGTCTGGTTCACCTATGGTTGCCGATACGTAGACCGTGGGATCAAATGCAAGGAGAACTGCCGTTAGAAGAACGCTTAAGAATGCTACCAGTACCTTTTTCACAAAAATCCCCCCTTCAAAAGGATGTGATGAGAGACTATTAACCCGCACAGTGGGTTCAGTTATATTATACCACACATTTCAAAAAAGTTGCAATTGTTACTTTGAAGTTTTCAGTGGCTTAAAGTGGGGAAAGAGAGATTTTCGTAATTTTCTTTGGCAAACTCAATAATTCTGTTGATTTATAAACTGAATCTTGCCAACAATTTTGTTTTCAAAGTTGGTTGACTTACAAACTTATATTTGGTATAATGTGTTAGGTAATACAAATTTTTATATTAGGAGGTTGAGTTTATGCTTCAAAAAGGTTCATCAGCTCCAGACTTTGAATTGTTTGATACTAATCTTCAAAAAGTAAAGCTTTCAGAGATTCAAGGTAAAGTAGTTTTAGTCTTTTATCCCGGTGCATTTACAAGTGTCTGCGAAAAAGAACTTTGTACTTTCCGAGACATGCTAGCAAAATTCAACAATTTAAACGCAACTGTGCTTGGAATCAGTGTTGACACCCCATTTGCTAACAAAGCATTTGCTGAGAAAAACAGACTCAACTTTAGATTGCTCTCAGATTTTGGAGGCATCGTTGCTCGGCAATACGGTGGGGTGCATGAGAACTTCGTTGGCATTCCAAATTACACAGTGGCTAAGAGGGCCGTTTTTATTGTTGAAAATGGTCAAGTAATTTATGCATGGGTTACAGAAGACCCAAGAATTGAACCTCCGTACGATGAGATTGAAAAGGTACTTTAAAAATTATGAAAAGGAGGGATTTAGCATGAGTGAAAAGGTATTCAAAGCTTTAAATGAGCAGGTAGGTAAAGAGATATTCTCAGCATATTTATATCTTTCAATGGCAACATACTTTGATTCTATAGATTTGCCAGGCTTTGCAAAATGGATGAAAGTACAGGCTAAGGAAGAATTGGGACACGCGATGAAAATTTATGATTTTCTTTATGAACGCGGGTCAAAGGTTGAACTTCCTGCTCTGGAAAAACCTAAGAGCACTTGGAAAAGCCCGTTAGAAGCATTTGAAGCGGCGTATGAACATGAAAAATCCATAACAAAGAGCATCAACAATATACTGGAAATCGCAAGGAAAGAGAAAGATTACGCTACCGAACAGTTCCTTGCATGGTTTATAAAAGAGCAGGTTGAAGAAGAGGCTCAAACGGACTTGATAGTAAGAAAACTTAAAAAGCTCCAAGACAGTCCAACCGGTTTATATATGCTTGATAGAGAACTAGGAAGTAGAGAATAATTTAAAATATAAAAACAAAACCATGAAAAAGCCAGGCATGAAGCCTGGCTTTTGTTTTTTTCCATCATTAGAGTCTATGTTTGAAAAGTCTCGGCATGAATCTTTTCTTAAACATGTTAGAGCGTTGACTAAGATTCGTCAAAAATTCTTTAGCTGGTAATGTGTATGTCTTTCCATCAACGGTTATGCTTTCTTTGATTTCAAATGTTCTTTTGAAACCCGAGATGTTAACTTCATCGCCTTCTTTTAAATTCCTCCAGAACGGGACTAAACCAACCGGGAATTTGTACTCTTTGTTGTTCTTGTCGAGGATTACAATGTTTGCATAGTTTTTACCAATTTCGATTTTCTTGATTTCGGCTTCAAAGTCTGTTAGTTGAGCATCTTTTGGAACTTTATTTCTGAAAACCAGTCGGTAACCTTTTACTTCCAGACTGGTAGGTATGAAAACTGTAATCTTTGACCCTTTGATAGTTACTTTTTCCTCAGGTTTTACCACTAATGAAAGTTTGCCGGCAATAGGCACTTTAACCTCTGTCGCTTCTGTTGTCAAAACCAAATATCCAAACCCTCCAGCTCTGTATACAACTTCCTTAACCGTTCCTGTAATTTCAAAAGGCTCTTTTTCTAAAATGAAGTTGTTTATAAAACCTTTCATCTGCGGTTGAGTAGCTGAGAATACTACAAGTGATAGAAGCAAAACGAACAGCAACGGTAATACTCTTCTCATAACCACACCTCCCTTTTTAAGAGTTGATAGTAGTTCACTCACTCGGCACCAGTGATTTTATTATTGTAAGCTTAAAAAATCCTTAGAAACCTTCGTGGAACGTTTGATATGTTGTCATAGCTTAGAAAATCACGTCTTCAGTTTTTGTGAATAGTAGTGGGCTAGTCTTACAGGTTCGGGCAGTTTAAAACCGTTCAGGAGGGATTTAACAATGTGGAGGGAACTTTCTAAATTCGTTTTGTACCCTGGAGAAATGACTATTGGTTTTGTATTTTTCTTTGAAAGATAACAAAAGCCGATGACCTCTCCGCTTTTATCCCTTAACTCAGTAGCCTGTCCGACAACGGATGGTCTTTCGCACTTCCCATATAGTATCGTCTTTGCTACTCCGATTGTAGGGATATCCAAGAGTATACCAACATGTGACGCTATTCCAAGTTTGCGAGGGTGTGCAATTCCTTGACCATCGAACAAGACAACATCTGGAGTGTTTTTAAGCTTTTCAAAACATTTTAGAATAACAGGTGCCTCTCGAAAGGCAAGGAACCCCGGAATGTACGGAAAGGTAACTTTAACTCTTTCATGCACTACTTCGATAACTTCAAAGTTTTTACTTATCACAACGACGATTCCTAATGCCTGATCGTTAACATAGCTAACATCAACACCTGCAATTAAAGATGTCTTAGAAAAATCAAGAGGAAGCAAAACGAGTTTTTTTAATAACTCTTTTTGTATCTGTTCAGCTTCTTCTAAAGTCTTTGGTTCCAATAAACTTGAAAGACCAAGCATACCTTGCATACCTATACCCACACTCACCATATGTGTTTAAATAATTTTGAGGAGTATTAATGAATAGACATTCGACACTACCAAACTTATGAAAACAACTACAAAAGAATACTTAACAAAACTACGAAATGTTATCTCTTTCCCTTTGTACTTTTTCATGAGCGTTAGTCCAACAACATTTGCCGATGCACCGACAGGTGTAAGATTACCACCTAAACAAGCTCCCAAAGCCAACGAGTACCAAAGCGGGGTTATGTTGGAAAATTGGGGACTAATTGTTGGTAAACCTTTTATCACAGGAATCATTGTTGCAGCAAATGGAATGTTGTCTACAATTCCGGAAAGAATTCCAGATGCCCACACTATAACGGAAGCCAGGGTGACCATAGAACCTGATGATATCTTAACAAGGAGGTCTGCTATATCTTTCATTATCCCGACTTTTTCCATGGCACCCGTTATTATGAAAAGGCCAAGGAAGAAGAATATAACTTCCCACTCCACCTTTTCCAAAAATGGGGTAATCTCTTGGGGTTCAAATATTAGCAAACCGAAAAATCCGGCAATCAAACCTATAATGGAACTTTCAAGCTTTAATGGTTTCTGTAGCAAGAACAAAAAGATTATGAAAAGCATGAATCCAGAGGCTATTACGAATTGTTTTCTGCTTTTAACAACCTTTGATTCATCAAATCCATTTAGAAATTCCCTTGAAAATTGCTTATTGAATTCCTTTCTGAAAATAACGAGCAATGAAAGATCAGCTAAAAGCAATATAACTAAATTTACAGGAATCATATATTTTATGAACTCGGTAAATGGAATCTTTGCTGCGGAAGTAATTAATATGTTCGGTGGATCACCTATTGGAGTCATTGTCCCACCGATATTAGACGCAAATATCTCGCCAAGGACAAAAGGAGCCGGGTCTATGTTCAAAATATCACTGATTGCAAATGTAACAGGCACGAATATCAAAATCGTTGTTACGTTATCGATAAAAGCCGAGATAAAACCAACAACAAATGTTATAGCAAAAAACAATTTTGGCAGGCTTGTACCTGCAATCTTAACAGTCTTAATAGCTATGTATTCAAATATTCCCGATGTTTCCATTACGCGTACAAATACCATCATGCCTATGAGAAAGAGTAAGGTGTTGATATCTATAGATTCCTTTAAACCTTCATACGGGTCAGGAAAAACTCTTATAGCTAATAATGTTAATCCCCCTACCATGGCAGCAACGGTTTTGTTGAGTTTACCAGTAATGACAAAGTATAGAACTAATGTAAATGTCAAGGCCACAATTAATTTCAATTGCTTCACCTCCATAAAAGTGCAACCTCAAAACCCTATGCGATAAAATATCAACAAGAATACGCTTGAGATTATACCGCTAAGCAAAACTGGTTTTGACATGTTCTTTGTAAACTCCAGAAAAGTTAATTGTTCGTTCTTTAAGTTTTTGAAAAGATTGTTACCAACAATATTACACATCGATGCTATTGGTGTCAAATTTCCACCGATACCGACCCCAATAGCAAGCGCCCAGTATAATGTAATTGGTGCACCTGTGAGGATTAGTTTTTTTATGATAATCAAATACACAAGGGTAACTGGCAAGGCACTTAAAAAGCCTGTTAATATGATTGAAGACCACAAAACAAACAGGATAAGCAAATATGGATTGTTTATTTTGGAAAGTACCGAAACAAAAGGTTCATAAAGACTAAGGTGTTCTATTGAAAAATTCAAAAAGTACAAACCTGTTATGAGTATTAAAGTATCCCAGTCAATTTCTTTTACAATTGATTGAAAATCTCTACCCTCAATAAACAAAATAATCATTGCTCCCATCATCGTTATTGTACCCAGTTCAATACCGAGTTCTTCATGGAAAACCATCAAAATAGCAACAAGAAGAAACGACAGCAGGTAATATCGCCATGTAAGGTTTTTTGAATTATCATCATCCACATTTGATTCAAATCTTATATTTACCCCTTCCGCACGGAGCTTTTTCCCTAAGAATACAAATTGTACAAGTAGCAGTGTCGCACCAACAGGCATTAGGTGGGTTATAAAAGAAATGAAACTCAAACGGGACACACTATAAATAATTATATTTGGAGGGTCACCTATGGCTGTTGTCATCCCACCAAGGTTGGAGAAAAGCACAGCATTTATAAGGAGCATTTTAGAATCTATTCGGAGCACATCGGAAATATAGAAAAGTATAGGAATAAAAATCAAAATGGTAGTGACATTATCCAAGAAACTCGACAGAAAGAATATAGCGATGTATATGAAGAATATAGTTACGTAAACCCTTCCCCTGCTGGCTTTCAGGATTATTTTAGAAATTTCAACAAAAACGCCATTCTCTTTCAAAATGGCAACCAATGTCATCATCCCAAGAAGGATAAACAGGGTATTAAAGTCAACAATCACCGAGAGCCGAGAAAAATCAAAATCACCAACAACTAAGACAGACGTTAAGCCAAATAAAAACGTTGTTACCGAAGAAACGTGTGGCAAAAAGATTATGTAAGCGTAAGCTAATGCATACAAAAGTAAAACTATTCCACTCAATTATTCTCACCTTGCCTAAGTTTAATGAGTTTTTCGACTAATATCTTTGTTTCTTCTTCTGTTATTTTTTCCAAAGTGTCGAATTCTGAGAATTCTTTTTGCATCTCCTCGTAGAATTCCGCGGAGGACTGGCTCTCTTCAACCCAGTTATCTCTTTGAGCCCTCAATCTACTTAAAAGTCCTGCTTCAATACTTTCCATCTCTATTTGTTCTACTTGGAACTTCTCTTCTTGCGGTTGTGTAACTATTTCTTTCCCTAGGTCTTCGATTAGTTCTTTAGTTTCGCCCAGTATTTCCTCCACGACTTTCTCTCTTTCAACTTCTTTCTCAGCAGCCCCAACAAGAGGTTCCTTTTCTAATTCTTTTACACCTTTAGCTTCTGCTGGTTTTTGCTCCGTTTTTTCTTTTTGAGGTATCTGTTCGAAGATATCTTTGAAAACATCAATTTCACTCTGCAACAGTTGTTCAAAATCAACAATCCTTGCTTCTTTTGGTATAAGCTCGAATTCCTCTGAAACCGATTTTTCAGAAGTCTCTACAAGAGTTTCAGAAACAGTTTGACCGCCGGTTGAAGATGACAAAGTAGCTTCGGCAGGTTTTTTAGGAAGTTCAATTACCATCCTTCTAGCTTTGTAAATTCTAAACTCTGCAACCAAAAGAACAGCAAATGTTATTACGAAAATAAGAAGGACAGGTAAAAGGTTGGTTTTAGATTCTTTCTGCACTTGTGAGACTAACTGTGTAGCTTCCTCTACTGTAGTTGGCTTGTATGTTGATATCCATTTTTTCCATTCATCCTGAGCTTTTCGCTGACTTATAGAATCAAGCAGTGCTCTGACAAAATCGTTGTCGTAACCAGCGAGGTAACTTCTAGCTTTATCATAATCGCCTATCATATAAGCAGATATTCCCATTTTAAACTTTATCTGTGGGTCGTATCCTTCTATTGTAGGGTCGGTTGAGAGTGCCAACTCGTAATTCTTCAAGGCAGTGGAATAGTCACCGGATTTGTAAGAGAGCTCCGCGGCAGAATAATATTCTATCGCCCTCTGTGAAACTGCTAATAGTAGGGTCACATGACTCAAAAATATCAAAAACATGACTAAAAAAAACAAAAACCTTCCATTAGTTTGCTTCCGCAGTAAGTTGGAGCGTTCAAAAAACATGAATGCACCTCTCACATCATTCAATACGTCTAAACACTTTTTTGAGCATCTATCAGTGCAAGGAATTCTGCATTTGTTTTCGTATCTTTGAGCTTATTAAGAAGTAATTTCAGACCTTCTTCTTCACTCATAGAATCAAGCATACGTCTCAGTAACCAGATTTTCTTAAGGTTGGACTGGTCAATGAGTAGTTCCTCTCTCCTTGTTCCAGAAAGTGTGATGTTAATTGCTGGGAATATTCTTTTGTTTGCGAGTTGCCTTGATAAAACCAGTTCCATATTACCAGTTCCCTTGAATTCTTCAAATATCACTTCGTCCATCTTTGAACCAGTTTCAACAAGTGCGGTTGCTATTATGGTCAAACTTCCGCCCTCGCGAGTGTTACGGGCAGCTCCGAAGAACTGCTTTGGTTTGTGAAGTGCGGCAGGGTCAACACCACCTGTTAGTAATTTTCCACTTGGTGGTACCGTTACGTTGTAGACTCTTGCAAGCCTTGTTAAACTATCCAAAAGCACAACAACATGATTACCGTACTCCACAAGACGCTTACACATTTCTAATGTTAATTCGGCTATTTTTATCTGCTTTTCAGATGGCATATCAAAGGGAGCGGCAATTACTTTTGCATCAACAGATTCTTTAATATCGGTTACCTCTTCTGGTCTTTCATCAATTAGCAAAACTATTCTGAACGTATCTGGATGATTTTCCGCAATCCCATTTGCAATCTCTTTAAGAATTGTTGTTTTTCCAGCTTTTGGTGGTGCAACGATCATACCTCGTTGTCCTTTTCCTATTGGAGCAAATAAATCTATAAGCCTTGTGGAAAATACATCAGGTTTGGTTTCAAGTATGTATCGTTCTTTTGGATAATCTGGAGTAAGGTTTTCAAAATTGACACGTTCGTTGGCAAATTCTGGTGGTTTATAATTTATTGCTTCAATCTTAATCATTGCGTTGAAACGTTCTCCCTCTTTTGGAGGGCGGATAACACCAGAAACAATGTCTCCAGTATTCAAATTGAATTTGCGAATTTGCGATTGTGAAACATATATGTCTTTTGGTCCTGAGAGCATCGTTTCCAAACTTCTCAAAAAGCCATAACCATCGGGAGCTATTTCAAGAACACCTTCCCCAAAAAAGTATCCTTCAGCCTTTGCTTTAGCCTCGAGAATTTCGAATATTAAATCTTGTTTCCTCATACTGGTATATCTTGGAATATCGTATTTTCTTGCTAATTCATACAACTCTTTCATTGTCATTTCTTCAAGTTGTTTCATGCTGATACCTTCGTTCAACTACTAGCCACCTCCTGCAAATCAAAAATAATTAAGTCTTGATAAAAATCGCTACTTTGTTCTGAAAAGTCTATCACCTGCGTCACCGAGTCCTGGGAGGATGTAACCGTGGTCATTCAATTCTCTATCCAAGGAAGCTGTGTAAATATCTACATCTGGATGTGCTTCTTCCAACGCTTTGACTCCTTCTGGTGAGGCTATAAGTGATATGAAGGTTATTCTCTTGCCACCAAGTTCTTTGACCTTTCCAATGGCATCGATTGCGGAAACTCCTGTTGCAAGCATCGGGTCCAGGATGAAGATTTCACTCTTATCATGTAATTTCGGGGTCTTAAAATAATAGTCAACTGCTTTGAGTGTTACTGGATCTCTGTAGATACCAATGTGACCAACCGATGCATTCGGGAGCAATTCAAGAATTCCGTCAACCATTCCAAGTCCTGCCCTTAGTATGGGAATTATAACAATATCTTTGTCGTTTATGTAGTAACCCTTCGTCTTTTCTAAAGGCGTTTCTACCTCTATCTCGTAAACTTCAATGTGTCTGGTCGCTTCGTATGTTATCAAAAGAGTAATCTCTCTTAGCAATTCTCTAAATTCTTTGGGTCCAGTCTCCTTTTTGCGCATTATCGTGAGCTTGTGTTTTATTAACGGGTGTTCAACAACATGCAACATTTTTATCCCTCCACTGTTTGCAGAATTCCAAGTTCTTTGAGCTGTTGTTCAATGTCATACTGCATAAGTTTTGGTATTATTAAATCAAGGTTCCCGTCAAGAACTGCTTGAAGATTATATATTGTCAAGTTTATTCTGTGGTCTGTCACCCTGTTTTGCGGGAAATTGTAAGTTCGAATCTTTTCGCTCCTTTCACCACTACCTATTTGGTTTTTTCGTTGGGACGAGATCTTTTCTTCTTGTTCTCGACGTGCAAGTTCATACAACTTTGAGCGAAGAACCATCATTGCCTTTTCTTTGTTTTGATGTTGGGATCTCTCAGATTGACAGGTAACTACAATTCCTGTAGGTAAGTGCGTGATTCTAACTGCCGATTCAGTTTTGTTTACATATTGTCCCCCAGCACCTGATGCCCGATATGTATCAATTCTTAAGTCTTTGGGGTCAATGTATATGTCTATATCCTTGATTTCGGGCAAAACAGCTACAGTTGCAGTTGATGTATGTATCCGTCCTCCAGATTCTGTAACTGGAACCCTCTGGACTCGATGAACTCCTCTTTCATACTTCATATAGGTACCACTATTTTTACCTTTTATCCTCACAACGACTTCCTTGTAGCCACCCAGGTCAGACTTACTTTCATCAAGAATCTCTGTTTCCCAACCTTTCGATTCGGCATATCGTAAATACATTCTCAACAAATCTCCTGCGAAAAGTGCTGCTTCTTCGCCACCAGTACCAGCACGAATTTCTAAGAATACGTTTCTATCTCTGAATTCATCCTCTGGGAGAAGTTGGGCAAGTATCTCGTTAGCTAACTTTTCTAACTGGCGGTCTATTTTTTCGATTTCGGCTTCGCTACCAGGCTCTTCTTTCCAGAGTTCCTTTTCGTCTAGTAAATTAAAATACTCAGATATTTTTTCGTCTATTTCCTTAAAATTCGTATAATCAGCTGATATTTTAATCATCTCTTTTAAATCTAAATTTTCTGTCATTTTTCTTTCAAGCTCATCCAACATCTGTTTAACCCAAGTCCTGATACTTTCCATTAAATTCCTGTCCATCCTATCTTCTTAGCCACCTCCTCTGGATTGCGAGCAAACCCCATTACCGTTTCTTTCGTTATTTCCCCAGCGAAATATGCTTTTAGTAAGGCGTCGTCAAAAAGCACGTTACCAAGCTTTTGAGCCGTTTGCATGATACTTTCTATCTGGTGTATCTTCCCCTCTCTTATGAGATTTTTTACAGCAGCGTTAGCCACAAGAATTTCGGCAATTGGCGTCATTCCTATTGTTTTCTTTGGCACAAGTCTTTGATAGATAACTCCGACAAGCGTATTAGCAAGTTGCAAAGAAACTTGTTTTTGCTGGTGTGCAGGAAAAACATCAACAATCCTCTCAGGAGCCGTTGCAGCAGAATTAGTGTGAAGAGTTCCAAGCACAAGATGCCCAGTTTCAGCGGCAGTTAAAGCTAACGATATCGTTTCTAAGTCGCGCATTTCTCCTACAAGAATTATATCTGGGTCCTGTCTGAGAGCGTATTTGAGACCATCTGCAAATGACTCAGTGTCCCTTCCAACTTCGCGTTGATGGATTAATGAATTCTTGTTTTCGAAAACGTATTCTATAGGATCTTCTATTGTAATTATGTGGTAGGCGTATTTAGAGTTAATGTAATCAACCATGGCCGCCAGGGTTGTTGATTTACCACTCCCCGTAGGACCAGTTATAATAATTAATCCTGTATCCCTATCACAAAAATCTCGAATTGTTGTTGGTAGTCCGAGTTCTTCGAATGTTCTTATACGTTTGGTAATAATTCTTAAGGCAAGAGCAGGATTACCACGTTCGTAATACAGATTTGCCCTTATTCGAACATCCTCAAATCCGAAAGAAAAATCTACCTCTTTATTATGACTCATGATATCATGTTCTTCCAAAAGGCGAGTTACAATTTCCTTTACCTCACCATAAGAAAGTGGTGAGTAACCCTGCATTTTTGTTAGATAACCATCCACACGAATTATCGGAGGATTTCCCACAGATATATGAACATCGGTAGCTCTTGCATTTTTTGCCTTACTTATAACCTCATAGATATCAACCATGCCATGCTCACATCCTTTCTCTTAGTCTAGTCCGTGAGCAGAATCTTTAATTTCTCCAAAACAGGATCATGCTCATCATCCGTGAGCTCTACAACAACTTCTCTATTCTTGCCTGATTTTTTCTGGTAAAGCAAAGCTATTTGATCTTTCTTTTCTTTCAGTACCTCATAACTGAATTGTTTTGATTTGTCAAAAACAATTCTTACAACGTCGTCAAGCTCGTAGACCGTAGCAAGTGACAAACCAACAAAGATGGATAAATCACCATTGAGTTTTAAGTCTTCTAATATTTCTTTTGTCACAAATGTTTGATTTAGTTGAGATGTGTTTTCTGAAGCAGAACGCTCTACATCTTTCCCATCTAGAGATGAAAATTTTGTAGCTTCAGGCGATTCTTTTGTATTTTCTTCTTGCTTGAGCTCATCAGATTGCTCAAATGACACCGCTGCCCTTGGTTGTCTGACTTCAGCTTTTTCAGAACCAACTGTTGATATTTCCTCTTTTTCTTGGTTAGTTACTTCGCCTTTTCTATCGTTCCCAGTTTGAGTTAATACTTGCTTCTCATTTGTAACTTGACCATGGTCGGTAATTTTTTCACCTTTTGCCAAAACCGTTGAGGTTATCTCGGAAGTCCCAGTTCCACCCGATTTATTGATTGTTAGCGCCAGATTAATTAACAACACTTTTGCTAACAGTAGTTTTTCTTCGGCAACTTTTAACTCTTTTTGTATTCTATAAATCTCAGAAGCCAACTTAATACCTTGAGCACTTTTCTGTTCCAATAGTTTCTCCATAACTTGTGTCAAGAATGTGTCAAAATCCCCTCTTTCGGCGTAGACTTCATCTATGATGCCTTCAATGCTTTCAAGATTTCCAGACAATATAGCCTCTATAAATTTATCTATTGTTTCCTCACTTACTAGTCCCAAAGCTTCGTTCACAGTTTCTGCAGTAACTTCACCGCCTGAGTACCTCACTACTTGTTCGAGAATGGAAAGCGCATCTCTAAGTCCACCTGCAGCCTTTTTTACTATTTTCTCTAAGGCATCTTCTGTCACATCGTAACCTTCTTTAATACAAATCTCTCTGAGCCTGTTTCTAATTTCTTCGTTTGATATGTTCCGGAACTCCAAAACCTGGCATCGAGAAATGATAGTCGGGGGTATCTTTTCAGGGTTCGTCGTGGCTAGGATAAAAACAACATGTTCGGGAGGTTCTTCAAGGGTCTTCAAAAGAGCGTTGAATGCCTCTTTCGTAAGCATATGAACCTCGTCAATAATATAAACTTTATATTTTCCCATAACTGGTGTGAAATTGACACCATCTCTTATTTTCCTTACTTCGTCAATTCCTCTATTTGATGCTGCATCAAGTTCTATGACATCTAGATGTGAACCACTGTCGATAGCTTTGCAAGAAACACATTCGTTGCATGGTTCTCCATACTGATTCTTCTCGCAATTTAATGATTTTGCAATAATTCTTGCAGTCGTTGTTTTTCCTGTTCCACGAGGACCAGCAAAAATGTATGCATGACTAATTCTTCGTTTTTCAAGGGCGTTTTTTAACAACCTCTTGATATGTTCTTGTCCCACTATTTCTGAGAACCTTGTTGGCCTATATTTTCTATACAGTGCTTCCATATGCTCCACCTCTGCTAAATACTGAAATACTGATGTAAATTTCACAAGATCGGTTGGACTTCCTTTTGTATGATTTTAAGCACTGTTTCCAAAGCCTGGTTACCAGGTTCAAGCCACACAGCATTTGGAAACCTTCTAAGGTAAATTATCTGTCTTCTTGCATAATGGCGAGTGTTTCTTTTCATTAAGTGTAAAGCCAATTCTAGACTGTAAATTCCATCCAAGTAGTCGATTATCTCCCTGTAACCTATAGTTTTGAAAGCATCAAGGTTCTTACCGTATTTTTCTACAAGCATCTTTACTTCATCGATAAGTCCATGTTCGATCATCTTTTCAGCGCGTTGATTTATTCTTTCGTAAAGTTCATCCCTTTTCGGGTTCAAAACAATAAGAATGAAATCATCGTAATTCACTTTTTGGGTCTGTAATTCAGAAATTCTTTTACCTGTTTTTAGGTAGACCTCTAATGCCCTTATCGTACGCTTCACATCTTGTGGATGTATTCTGGCCGCAGCTTCTGGGTCAAATTCCTCGAGCATCTTTCTTAGAATCCCCGGTTCTTGTTCATTTAGCTTACTGAGTTCTTTCCTAATGTTTTCATCACGAGAGACACCTTCAAAAAAGCCTTTTACTAACGCATCTATGTATAGACCTGTGCCGCCTACATATATTGGTATTTTACCAGCTTTTTTAATTTCTTCCTCCTTCTCCTTTGCCATTTTTTGATACAGAAAGGCGTTAAAATACTCGTTTGGTTCGATAATGTCAATCATGTGGTGCTTTACTAGGGACAACTGGTATGGATCCGGTTTTGCCGTTCCAATGTCCATGTACTTATATATCTGTCTGGAGTCCATAGAAATAACTTCTATGGGCAAGTATTCCGCAAGCTGGATTGCAAATTCGGTTTTACCTGAAGCGGTTGGCCCGGAAATTATTATTCTTTTCACTTTAATCCCCCATCTTTTTAATATTCAGTCAAGTTGTTAAATCCTAATGAGTTGATAAAATACTAAAAGTTCAAATCATAAAATTAATCGACTTTCAACTCGATACTAACGTTGTTAGCTTTCATATCATTTGTTTCTGTATTGATAACCGCATCAGAAGCTGTCATCTTAATTCCTTTCTGCGGGTCGTTTATGATAACAGAACCATATAAGCTGAGTTGTCCTACCTTTTTGTCATAATCGAATCTGTCAGCAACAGCAGTAATGTCACCCTTTGTTATGGTAACTCCGCCTTTTTTTGAACCACTGTATTTGTCATTTGTAAGGTCAAAACTTAAAGTCTCACTGATGACTGTTATTTTTTCATTGCTTTTCGTGTCAGTAATTGTAACAGTTGAGTTTGTCAAATTCCCAGTTTTGTTATCTATATCGTAAGTCATTTTTTCCGCAATAGCACTACCACCATCGAATGTAAACTCAACTTTCACCGGTATTTCAATACTCTTCCATTTATCACCTGACTTCCTTACATACATTTCTGAAGTTTTAAGATTTACCTTGTCTTCCTCAATCGTTACAATGATCTTTCCTCTAAAGTATATAACATCCTTCTTTGGTTCCACATAATCGGCTGAAACTCGAACGGTTTTAGACTTTTTCTGAGATGTTGTAGTAACGGTCTGTGAAGTAAGGACCATAGTGACAACTATAAAGATTATAAAAATAGTTGTAAGTTTCAAGAAACTTCTCATCTGCATCCCTCCAGTGTACTGATAGATAATATTAATTCCAAACTGTTAAAAGATACCAAAGCTCATTGGTTGCATAAAGCAAATCAAGTTACTAATTTTGTTTAGTAAATACACATTTCTGTTGGGAGCATGCCTCGTTTACTCTAACATGTATCATGTATAAAATAACCAGGTTAGTTTTTTCAAAGTCTACCGACAAGCTCTTTTCCAGCCAAATAAAACCGATTTGCCATACGCTTGAAATCGTACAAGGCACAATCAGTTAATGGAATTTTCACCGTTACTTTTGCTTCTGATGTTAATAGGCTTACTAAAGCAGACACTCTAGCAAAGGTAGCAATTAGAAGGTAATCAGTGGCTCTACGAGGTTCAAAAGGAACGTACCAATCAATGTATATTATACCATCACCTTCAGGAATTCCAAGGACCCAACTTGAAGAAATATACCCATCAACAGGAGCAAAATCAATAGGATAAGGGAGAGCATGTATTAAAACTTCTCTTGCATTGCCGTGAAGAATTTCGTCTCGTTTTTTCTCCAAGTTAAAAGCATGTATTTTTATTTTATCATGCTCTTCAATTTCCACATTCGGAATCCACTTTTCAACAAATTCACTGAGCTTTTGCCTTGATGATTCTAAATCTATCTTCTTCTGCATCTTATATAGAAGCATAAAGTTTTTCCCAATCTCCGGTAAAGAAGGTTTAGAGATACCTTTGAAAAACTTCAAAGATTCACCCCACATACTTGAAAGAATGCTGTATGCATTATTTCTTTGATATGTCCATAAAATCAGTGGTATGCAAGAAAAACCGCTGCAGTGTATTTCTAAATCGTCCCTTTCTGTAACCTGCTTTTCTGAAAGAGCATTTAAGAGACCGACAGCTCCCAGATAGTGTACAATATCACCGCCTAATGAAATTTTCAAACTCATCTTTCACTCTCCTTGCAACAATTAAAGCATTTTGATAAACTTCTGCGTATTTAGCAAAATCACTCCAGAAAACATTTACAGGATAAACAAATGAGAAATCTGCCACACTAAGCTCGTTTTGCACAATGTATGATTCTTTAACTGCGTCTACAGCAAGCATTAATTCCATATGTGTTGTGTATGGTGGTACGTACTCTTCAAAAACACTAGCTACTATGGTATCTGCTCCATACTCTTTCAATTCAAAAGTAGGAACTGGGGATAGAATTCCGCCATCAAGCATTCGAACACCTGCAATGTATGTAGGTTCAAACACTCCGGGAACAGTGCAACTTGCAAGTACTGCATCAACAAGGTAACCTTCATCTATAACAAAATTCTTCCAAGTTTCAATATCAAAAGCTACAACTAAAAGTTTTGTTTTTAAGTCTGAGAATTTCTTTTTACCAAATAACTCTTTGAAAAATTGATAGAACTCTTCTAAACTGTAAAGAGCTTCTTTTATAACTATCTCTAAATTCATTATCGGTTCGGGTTTCGTTCTTTGTCTTTTGAGAAATTTACGAACCGTCTCTGAAAAGACCTTGTAAACAATTTCTGAACTACCATATAATGAATACAAGGCTCCAACAATAGAACCAGCTGATGAACCTGAAATAATATCAGGTTTGACATTACATTCTTCAAAAACTTTCAATGTTGCGATATGCGAAAATCCCTTTACACCACCGGCTTGAAGAGCAAGTCCAACCATAATCAGTATCAAATCCTTTCTGGTTATTCTACATTCACTTGAGAAGTACGAGAATCCCTGCAACTATGGAAATTAGCAAACTAACGTAAGTTATTGTTCGCATAGTCATAACCTGACTATTTAAACTCTCCACTTGTGCTGAAAGCTTTTTCATATCCTCGTTATTAGCACTATTAGAGGCTTCGAGTTGAGAAACTTTTTGTTCCAAAGAGTCGAACTTTTTCACAGAGTTCTGAGAAACGACAAGTTCGTTGAGTATATATCTTTGTTCCAAGACCACTTGTGAAAGATTGTCTTCGAGCTTTTTGAATCTTGCTTCGAGTTGGTCAAATCGGTTAGAAAGCACTTCCAAGTTAGAGAATGTATTGATTATTGTCAAAGCATCTAAAGCATCTAAACGTTGTAAGAAATCTTGTCCTTGTCCCACAACTTCTTCAATGACTTTAAGACGTGCTTTCAGCACTTCAATTTCATTCAGTAGCTGGCTTTTAAACTCATTTACATCTTTGTTTATTTCTGACAATCTGTTCAAAGTAGTGCTCTGCAAGTTTTTAGTATCTTCCGAGGACATGGCTTCAAGTTTTGAAACTCTGTCAGCAAGCGCACTCACCATGTTTATTGTGGTATTTAATTTACTTTCTAAATCCTTGGTTTTTGTTTTAAGATTTTCAATTTGGGAATCGTAATAAGTTGATAGTGTAAGTGTCTTTATTTTTGTTTCCAAATCGTTCATCTGAGCTTTCAGTTGATTGATTTCTTCAGCTGATTTTGCTTGACTAATTGCATTTACTTTTGCTTCAAGGTTGGCTATTTGTGACTTTAATTGTTTGATCTCATTATCGTAGTTCTTTGGTTGCGTAATCGCAGAGAGTTTTGCTTCCAAATTGTTTATCTGAGCTGTTAGCTGAGATATGTCCTTGCTGAAGTCTCTCAACTGAGAAATGTTTGAAAGTTTTGCTTCAATATCAGAAACCCTTTTAACCAGGGCTGCTTCACTTTTCGCTGAGTCAATACTTTTGGACTCAAGTGTTATTATCTTACTTTCAACTTCTGAAATTCTTTTTTTCAAATCGCCTAATTCTTTCTGTAAAGATGAAATGCTCTGAGATTGGTTAGAGACACTTGATACCTGCTTTTCCAGGTTAACAATTCTTGATTCAATCTTATCCAAATTGTCAAGCTTAGAATTTTGTAAATTTGTTAGTTTATACTTATCTATGAGTGCAAACAAGTAACGAGCAAGGTCAAGTTTCGTTACAAGCAAAGAGGGTTTAAAGTTTCCATTTGGATCTACGTCCATAATCTTTTGTTCTACAAGGTAAAGCACAGCTTTGTATTCAGCTGCGGATGGAGAAAGATCTTTTATTGTGGTAGAAAAACCAAAGACGCTAATGCAAATCAGGAAAAGAATGATGATACCACGATACTTTAACAATTGATAGAAAACGTAAGTCATACTCTTCACCTCACACATCGTAGCCTGAAAATGGTATTTCAAAATGATTGGCGAAATTCGTTGAGTTGTCCTTGGACTGCATCAACAATTTGTTCGTTAACTTTTAAACCATTTCGTACAAAAGTTAACTTGTGCTTACCAGCTGATGTGACAAAGAAGTATATGGGGGTATTCCCTATGAATTCATCATCCCAGTAAACTTCATAGACATCTTTTGAATATACATTCACCAAAACCCTATCTTCAGTATCAATCACTGTGATTCCTTCCACTTGGATCATTTCTTCACTGTTCGCTCTTCTGTTGTCAGAAACAAGAATATTAGTGCCAAACGTTACCTGTAAAACTGTAGGTCCTTTGAATATCGTATTTCCTACCATGCAAATCATATCTTTACTTATCAAAACAGGAACAGTTTTGGGTAGGTTTTTAAGACTTCCGTCGCTGAAACCATACCACACTATATTTCCTGCATTATCTTTTATTGTCGTAAACCATGGTTTGACGACCACTCTGTCCCTTACGTATCCATCATACTCAATAACAAAGTTGTTGTCGCCAGTTCTTTGAGTTACCTCCAGCTTGGGTTTCAGATTGTAGAAAATCTTTGTATCTTTCCTTAGTTCAACCTTTGTTTCGTAATCTTCATAGCTTTGGGAGAATATTCGAATATCGTAACTGTTCTCTGGTAATACTATCGTTATTGGAAGTTTCCAAATCTGACCAGATATCCAAGCATATGCTTCAGCCGGACTTCCATCAATAGTCAACTTAAACATCTGTGTAGAGTCGACTTTGTACACGTATTCATCAACAAACGGTACTTCAAATTCTTGAAGGCTGTTCGAAAAGACATTTGGTAGATAGAGTTTGTATTTACCAGGTTCTACCTCTATCGTTGCAGGTAACCGCAAGAGCATTCCGCCTAAAATCGCGTTATCAATGTTTTTTTCGGAGATTAATTTCAGTGTTACCGTTCTTTTTAGTGTTATTTCTAAATCTTTTTCTTCATACGGGTTGATTTCAACTCTAACATTTTTTGTTGCATATCCCGGAGCTTCTGCTTTAATTTCGTGAATCCCAGAATTTATTTGAAACCTTGCGGTACCACTGGAAGTATCAATCTCAACTAGTTGACCATCGACAAAAACCCGTGCATTTTGCGGCGTTACTTTTACATTCAAGAACGATGGCAATGAGAGTTCTACAGTCACAGTAGCCTCATCTGTGAGGATTTTTTCAAACGGAACAAAACCGGGTTTTACAACTTTGAGAATCCCTGGAAATTCTGCGTTGAAACTTATGGAGTCTTTTTGTACAATCCCCATAAGCTTGTCGTTGTAGTAAACCATACTCCCTTTTGGTGCGTAAACTGTTATCGAAAAAGTGATTTCTGAAAATAGCGCTATGATGAGAATAGCAAGCTTGAACAAACTTCTAAATTCCACGTTTTTCCTCAAAGAGATTCTCCCCTTATTAAAACATAGAATTTCAAAGTTTTAGATTATTTGGAACTTATAACCTCGTAAAGGAGGTCCAAGGCCTCATGGATTAATCTCGTCTTCTCGTCGGGTATTTGCCTAATAACCTCTTCAATGTATTTGACTCGCATCTCTATAACAGCTTTTATCACTTGTTCACCAAGAGGCGTTATTTCTACCTTAAAAACCCTTCTGTCCGATTCATCCCTTTTTCGATTTAAAAATCCGTCCCTCACAAGTCTCATAACGAGTCCACTGGTTGTACTCTTTGCAATACCTAACGACTGACTCAATTTCGTCATCGTCTGGGGACCATTGAAATAGACCCTTTGGAGTAAGTCAAATTGTGCTGCCGTAATGCTGTAGTTCTTCAAGGCTTCACGTCCATGTACACGTATTCTAAAGCATATGGTTCTTATCAATTGCTCTAAGTGTGCCGGCAAGCCGTTTTTCAAATCGCTCTCTGAATAAGTTACTTCTCCAAACATCGAACCACCTCAGTTTTCACAGCTCTTCCATAAGAACTTTGAATGCAAGATAAGTTTCGTAAAGGTCTGCTTTTGAGACAAGTTCGAAAGGTGCGTGCATACTCATTAAGCCGGGGCCTATATCAATCGTATCAAATCCCTCTTTTGCAAGGAATTTTGCAACGGTTCCGCCGCCACCAACGTCAACTTTACCTAAAAGGCTAACCTGCCAAGAGATGCCATTTCGATTTAGTACAGCTCTTACTTTCCCAACCAGTTCAGCATGTGCTTCGCTTGCTCCGCTTTTTCCCCCTCTGCCGGTGTATTTTACTATAGCAACACCGTAACCTGCTTTAGCAGCATTAAGTTTATCATGAACATCTGGGTAAGACGGGTCAAAGAGGGCAGTTACATCAGCTGAAAGAACCGTTGACTTACTAATAATCTCATCTAAAACTTGCTCGGTATCATTAAATCCCTTAACAGAAAGCATCCTTCTCAAAAATGCTCTGTAAAACCTTGCTTGAGCTCCTGCATCACCTTCGCTTCCTATTTCCTCTCTGTCAAACAAAATAACTCCAATAGCTTTATCTTTTGGTTGCGCGTTCAATAAAGCCATGACACCCTCGAAAGCGCATATTCTATCATCGTGGCCGTATGCACCTATAAAACTGCTATCTATACCTACATCTCGAGGTTTCAAAGCGGGAACAAGCTCTAAGTCAGCACTTATAAAGTCTTCTTCTTCAATGTTATACTTCTCTTTCAAAAGCTTTAGTATGTATTTCTTAACTGGTTCTTTTTCCTCACCTTCTAAAGGTATAGAGCCAAGTATGACATTCATTTTCTCTGCCTTGAACTGTTCACTTACTTTTTTGTCCTCTTTATCCAGATGAGGAAGTAAGTCAGGAAGAACCAATACTGGGTCTTTTTCTTCACATCCTATGCACACTTTAATTTTTTCGCCGTTTTCTTTTACAACAACGCCCACAAGTGCCAGGGGCAGACTCAACCATTGATATTTCTTAACTCCACCGTAATAATGGGTCTTCGCAAGTGCTATCCCTGAATCTTCATACAATGGATTTGGTCTCAAATCAATTCTCGGAGCATCTACATGTGCTGCAACAAAATTAATACCGTTCAGTATTTCTCCACTAACCGCAACCAAAGATTTTTCTCTGTTTATGTAAAAGACCTTATTCTCCTTTCCGGTATATTTTTCGAGTGCAACGTAACCATTTTCCAAAAGTATCTTTTCAAAATATTCAATAGCTAACCGTTCAGTTTTTGCGTAATCAATGAATTCTTTGTACCTATCAGAAAAATGTTCAATCTCTTCCCTTGTTCGTTTTTTCCATACTAATTCATTCAACCCCATTTCCAGCCACCTCCAGATTTTTTATGATTTATTATAATTTACCAGATTTCGACTTCTGTTTCTAATTCCACACCGTAGAATTCTTTAACTTTGCCTTTGACAAAATCAATCAGTTTCAAGACATCCGAAGCCGTTGCGTTTCCTTTATTAATTATAAACCCAGCATGTTTCTCGGAAACTTGTGCGCCACCTATCTGATAACCTTTCAAACCAAGTGATTCTATAGCCGTTCCAACGTAAAAATCAGGTCTTGGTCTTTTAAAGACGCTACCGGCACTGGGATATTCTAATGGTTGCTTCTCGTATCGTTTGCGCATAGTATCAATCATAAGTTCATGAATACTTTTCTTGTCGCCTTTTGTTAACTTTAAAACTGCTGAGAGTATTATCAGAGATTTTTCGTGTTTGAATATACTATCCCTGTAACTAAATTGTGCCTCAGAAGGACTTATGGCTATAACACTTTTTCCATCAAATGCTTTGATACTAACAATATTCTGAGCCATTTCCCAACCATAGCATCCGGCGTTCATGTAAACAGCCCCACCAACACTACCAGGCAATCCAAAAGCCTTTTCCAGACCTGAAAGTGAATGTTCAAGCGCCAATAAACAAAGACTTTTAAACGACATTCCAGCTGATACGTTAATCAATTCATCGTGGATTTCTATGGAATCTATTCTTTCTGTTGAGATAACGGCAAAATCTTTTTCCTCATCCGTTGGGATTACATTTGTACCCTTACCAATTATTCTGAAATCGACCTCATATTCTTTTAGTATCTCTATCGTTTTTAAAAAAGCCTCCATTGAACTTGGAATTATAAAAAGTGGAACACTTCCACCGAGTCTAAAACTAACGTGATGTGAAAGTTGTTCATTAAAAAACAGGTCACAGCCTAAATCCCAAAGTTTCTCAATCAACTTCTTGTTAAAGCCCCTGACCTGTTCGTTAACTGCGTCATGCGTGTAATCCACCGCTCATTCCCTCCGTATAAACAACAATTTTGTCTTTTCCTGTGTTCTTAGCATGGTAAAGTGCGATATCCGCTTTTTGTATCAGCTCTTCGGGGTCGTTGACCTTGCATAGAGGATAAACGGCTAACCCGTAGCTCAGGGTAATCTTAAATGGAAATTTATCCGAATCCCTAGTTAATCTTCTCAGCCTTTCAACAACAGTCTTTGCTTCTTCCTCGCCGGTCGATGGGAAGAGTAAAACGAATTCTTCGCCACCGAAACGTCCTACAACATCTGTTGAACGAACATTGTCTCGCAATATTCTTGCCACTTCCTTTAGGACTTCGTCACCTGTAAGGTGGCCGTACGTATCGTTTATCTTTTTGAAATTATCGATATCGCACATAACAACACTTAATTCTCCTTGCTCGGACTTAGCCTTTTCGAAGTAATGGTGCAACAGTTCACTAAAATGGTACCTCGTGTAGAGTTTTGTGAGAGGGTCTATTAAGCTTCTTAACCATGTCAGTGTTCCTTTCATAACAGCTACAAAACTGTACTCAAGTAATTGTAAGATCGGTAGAAGCTCTTTCTTGTATTCTTCAGGAAATCGAACCTTTTGATTCGAAAGCCAAAGTTCATATACTGCGTTTTTGTCAATTTTATCGCTAACAAAAATCTCTAACGGAGCTACGCTTAAAGTCTCCCTAACGGGTTTTTCTCCATCTGGTGTTCCAAGACTCGTTTCGAAGGTTTTATCCAGAACCTTATCGTAAAGCCTAAACAAAAGGCTTTTGGCGGGTATCAGCAACAGAATCTTTGAGGCGAAGTAATTTAAAAGTTTTTCCGGCTCTGTTTTAGGGTCAATTGCTTTTAAACTAGAGAGCAAATCGTAAGAAAGCCAGCTCAGCTGCTTTGATTGCTTTTCTTTTTCGTCTTTTTCTATTTTGACTCCGTATAGTTCACATAGCGTTCTAACGGCGTTTTCGAGTCCAATGTCTTTGTAGATAGTTATTGATTTAGAATAGTATGACCTTGATTTGTATTCATTACCGAGAGCTTTATAGTAATGACCAAATCCCTCGTACACCATTGCCAAGGATAACAAAGCTCCATCAAGCACGTAGTTCGTTTCAAGATATTCAAGTTCCTCTTTGAATAGTTCAGGAACAGTTCTTGCCAACTCGAGTCCCAAAACTGCTACTATTTCTTCTCTAAAATACCTAGAACCAGCGTCTCTATACTTTTTCCACTTTATTGGAAATTCTTCAGTCCCAGCGGCAGAGATAACCTCGACTATCTCCTTTGTACTTTCATCATATTCCTCGCTACTCAACACACTTTGTACATACTCCAGTGATTTATTAAGGTTTCGTGTTATAAAGTGAACGGCAAAGATATCAAATGAAGTATCCACACCGTAACGTGCCTTTACGCGTTCAATATGTTCAAGAGCTTCTTCGACTTCGAAATTATAGCTATGATAGTATGCCTCTAATGTTTGTGCGAAGATTATCTCATTTCTTAGATTTAACATTTCAAGTTTTGGTTCTAATTCAGCAATACCGGATACGAATTCTCCTATCTTACCTGCATAAAGCGCATGAGAAAGCATGTTTAACCTTGCTAAATAGCTTCGAGCAGGCAAACCAATGTTTTCAGCAGCCTCTACTGCTCGTTCAAGATACTGCATAGAGATAGTGGTGTTTGTAATCTCAACAGCGAGGTTGTTATAAATCGATGGGAGTTTATGTGCAACGTTGTAATCAAGTGCCAATTTTTCAGCTTTTCTTAAATACTCCAAAACTTTTGATGGATTCGAGCGGGCTATAACCGATATAAATATGTAAATGTCAATGAGAAGCCTCACGTGCAATGGATTGTTTTCGTCAAGTTGTTCCATTATTCGTTTTGCTCTTTCATAATAATCTTTTCTTCCAAGAGCTTGTCCCGCTTCGGACCTTAGCAATAAAAACTCACGCTTCAAATTACCAAACGGACCAAGGTCAACGTTCGAATTTTTCAGAAGTTCTACAGCGTTCTTGTAGTCGTAAAGTAAGTAGTATTTGAACGATTTAAAATAGGTGTATATCTTTTTATCAGGTATATCTAACTCGCTTATATAACTTTCGTCTTCTGTTCGCTCAGCGAGTTCTAATAGGAACTTATAATAAGCGTAAGATTCTCGATTTTTAACGATTCTTCTTGCTTTTTGCAACACACTGTATACAACAGATGGTGATGCGTAAAAATCAAGAAGCTCCCTTGCGTACTTTAGGTAAGCAACAGCCGCGGACACCTCGTTTCCTGATGCTTCCAAATGCCAAGCTTTCTTCTCATAGTCAGCCAGAGAAGATGCCAATTTTTTGTGGAGTTCTAACCTTTCCTCTTCAACAATAGATTCGTATAGTATTTCCCAGTACTGCTTAAGTGTGAAACGGATTATATTGTATTCTCTATAAAGTATTCCATCTTCTAAAAGCGTTGTCAAATCTATATCCTCACCCAATAACTTCTCCAAAATTTCTACTTCTACTTGTTTGAACTTTTGTCCGAGAACTGAAAGGTATTTCACATTCGAGTTCTTGTATTTCTCTACCCTCTCGACAAAAATAGATTCGACTTTAACTTCTTCAAGTTTTTCCACATCAAAAACAAACCCCTCATGTTCTTTTCTTAGCACATCTTGTTCGTAAAGGTATCTAAGGTATTCGACAATAAGCCCTGGTAAACCTCCACTGGCAGCATAAAGCCAGTCAACAAGGATTTCTTGATTTTGTATTTTTATGAAAGAAGAGTCTAGAAGCTTTTTTATTGTGCTTTTGTCAAATGTTTTTAATTCAATACGAAGTTGAAAGTCCTCCGAATCCTCTACAGAAAAAGCAAGAATTTTTATTTTCCCGGTATTGTCCAATCTTGCGATTCTTCTTAAGAATGATTTCAATCGCTCATCTGCTTCCTGATAATCATCAACGAATATAACCACGTTTTCAAGGTGTCTCAGAGCTTGAACTACATCTATGCTTACCGTATCAATAGTGCAAACGTTTTCCAAGCAATACGATAAATTGGAAACAAGTTTCTCTGATACTTTGTCTGAACAAACTTGCAATGTCTGTGCAATTAAATCAAACCCGATGCTAACATGGAGAAAAGGTATCCCTTTTTGCCTAAAGTGACTCTGTAAATTTTCAATCATGGTTGTTTTACCAATTCTTTGTGGACCAATAACACCTATGAAGCCTTGGCCTGGCATTGGTGAGAGAACAAGTTCAAATATTTCATTTTCCTCTTCTCTGTGAATTCTTCTTATAGTCAGAACCTTCTTGGAACTAAGCACATTTTGGAAAGGAATCTCCTCAACATAATCTCTTTGATTTGGCTCATCAACTATCATTTGTTGAGCGATTCTTTTGAGTTCTTCGTTGCTTGTTAAGTCATATATTATTTTTCCAAATACATAGATTGTTGACTTATCCGTTATTTCTCTTTTGAAGTACTCAGGCGCAGCGAATACTCTCCCAGTCTTCACCGATTTTTCAACATGTTCAGAAGATTGTATCAGTGGTAGAAATATCCTAATTTCATCGTTAACAATAACTATGTCATCTAACCCTATATAAGGAATAGTTAGACCAGGAATATGTAAAACTGTCTTCATTACAGAAAGCAACTGTGGAAGGAGTTTCTCAATATATTCGCGTCCAAACCTACTAATAGAATCATAGGAAGGAATATCATATACAAGAATATCTCGTTCGCTCTCTTCAAAATAAAAGCTTTCAGGAACTAAAAGCCCATGAACATTGCGGGCTAGTTCTGAACGCAGAATAACATTTGCTTGAGTTTTAATCAAGCTTTTTTCTACGAATTTCGCTACCTTTTTGTAACCCTCAATTTCAACTATATAATCACTGCTCCAGTAAGTATCACCAATGTATTCAAGTATTTCCAACTTATACCACGCCTCCCACCAAATTTAAACTAAAGAACTTTCAAAAGACACTTAGGAAAAGCAGACTCTGTTCTTTCCAGTTTCTTTAGCAATGTACAATCTTTTATCTGCAAGCCCTATAAGTTCAGTTATGTTGTGTTTTTCGGAAGAAGATGCAACCCCAAAACTTATTGTTACTTGAAACCCGAAAATATCATAAGAAATCTTTTCTATTACTTTTCGAATGCTTTCACATATTTCAACACACCTTGCTTTGTCTACTTTCATCGCACCAACGAATTCTTCGCCTCCGTACCTTGCAACAGTTCCTTTTTCTTCAATACTATCTTTAAGAATAGCTGCAATATTTTTAAGCACAATATCACCAGTCAAATGACCATAAGTATCGTTAATTTTTTTGAAATTGTCTATATCCGCTATGAAGACACTTATTTCTTTTTCATTTTGTGAAACGGCAGGTTCTTTCATATATTCTTGCAAGATTTCCAAAAACCTCCATCTGTTGTATAGTCCTGTCAAAACATCCCTCGTTGCCCTTTCTCTATATATTATGCCTCTTACTTGGCTTGCAAACAACTCATCCAAAAGTATTATCTTGTCCCATACATCTTTTTTATCTTTTTCCGATAACATAAAGTAGTTGCTTGAGAAGAATATTAAATACTCGCTATCCTTGTCTACATTATCCTTGATATACACCTCAAGAGGGTCAAATCTAACAGTGCTTTTCTTTTCATCAAATGGTGCAATACCTATAGATGAACTGAGATTTGTTTTTTTATCCCTTACTAACACAAAAACATGCTGAGGTTTGAAAAGGTTAATCAGTATATTCGAGAATATCCTTAGAAACTCATCTAATCCTATCTTTTGGTCAATTGATTTTAGTATCTCGAGTGTATCAATTATTTCGTTTTCCACTGTATCTTTACGGAAATCAATGAACAAACTGTCCTTCAAAGACTGGTTAAAGTCTTTTCCAATTCCCAAATCAAAAACAATCCTCGCGATTCTTAACTTTACTAAGTCATGTTTCATTTCGTTACGACTTAGCTCATAATATTTTTGCTTAGCCAAAAGTATGTAAAGCAATGAGAGTTTTGTCATTTCCGAAGTATAGAAACTGTCCCATCTGTCAAGTTCATCAGCCAATCTTTCTTTGTCAACTTTGAAAATTTGCTCTGTAAACAGGTATAAAATCTCTTCTCTTAGCAAAGTGTAGTTCGATGTAATATAATCATTCCATGCCCTAAAGAATTCTTTGTCATCCTTAGCCAGTATCATTGCGGTGAAATATTCAAAGGCCCTTGTATGAATTGCTGGATTGTCGTAGTATTTTTGGATCAACTCTTTTGCATTTTCTCTATTCCCGCAAAGCATTTCATGGAGGATCAGTCCCCGCAAAGAGTGATGAGGTAAATTCTTCTCAGATTCAATCTCAAAAGCTTTCTTGAAGTATTTTAAACCTTCTTCGTAACGATGAAGATATGAATAAACCATACCATGGAGTCTGTACAAAAAGGATAAGTCAGAATAACTTAGGTAATCCTTAAGAGAGTTTTCTAACAAGGAAAATTCAGTAAATAGTTCTTTGAACTTTCCAAAGTAGAGTAACTCACGTGCCAGACTGAGCCTCGGAGTCAAACTGCGGCGTGTGTATCCAATTTCACCAGCTATTCTTAGGGCTTCTTTGAAATACATTATGGAGAGTAGATATCCATCGTACACCATACCAAAAGAGTTATATATACTTACTAAAAGATGTTTCAAATTGTACTGATTGGCAATCTCCAGCGCTTGGTTTAGATACACAGTAGCTTTTTTCCTATTTGTGTATACCAAAGCGTTGCCAATTAACCATAACCATTCCGCCTTTAACTCAGCCCATTTTTCATTCCAAATTTTCATACTTTGAATCTCTTCAAGGTCAGGACCAGCATTTGATAGTTTGTCGTAATATGAAAGGTATGCTCTTTCTCTGATAAAAGATAGTTGTAATGACTTGTATTTTGGCAGTTCGAAAGACCTCAAAATATTGTCAGTATAAGAAATGCAGTCTAAGTATCTTTCCTCGATAAATAGTTCAAGGGCTTTTAGGTATGTAAAAATTCTTTTTTCTGGAAGCTGTATGTCTTTAAACTCAAAACCAATCCCTGCTCGATTTTGAAGCTCAAGTCTCAACTTGTGGAATGCATATGATTCATCTTTACTACTTTTCTTCAGGATTTCGTAAGCTCTGTATAAAACATCCGACAGAAAAGAAGGAGAAAATGTGTATTTTTCCAATCCTACCTTCACAAACTTAAGATAAGTGACCGCAGCGGAAAGTTCTCTACCAGCCAACATGTAGTGAGAAGCAGCTTTAAGCGCGTATTGATTATATGGGCTAATGTGTCTACTGTACTCTTTTGCCATCATTTCATGAATTAGTTTTAATTGTGCGTTATCTTCCATTTGAAATGTGAAATCGTAATCAACTATATACTCACCGTCATCTGACCTTACAATTTGTTCTTTTAACAAGTTTCTTAGCATACTTTCTCCATCTTTTCCTGTGACTGAACTGAATATCATCAGGTCTTGTCTATCGAATTCTTTGCCTAAGACTCTTACCAAAAACAAGTCTTCTGCCATACGTGAAAATTTCACTTCAAAATCCTTATCAGATAAATTCTTCTTTGGTACTTCAATACTGAAAGTTTTATCCGGTTGCTTCGATTTGTAAGTCAAAACAACCGTTTTAATTTCAGAATTCTTCAAAATTTCTAAGAATCGTCTTACAAGGTAATGCGGTTCGTCAACATCCTTGACAATCAATATTATCTTTCCGAATCTCTTGAAGATATTAATCAGTTCACCAACTACTGTGTCAAATTTGCAAACCGAATATAAACACTTCACCAAGCCCGAGAATTCTTCTTGTGATAATTCATCCCTTTTTTTCAAAAGCAACTGTCTTAGAACGTTTGTAAAATCATCGCCTATGTAAAATATCGCCTCGTTTTTTTCTGTAAAGCGGTAATCAATTCTTGCAATGTAATCCTTAAATAAACGATAATATCCGTTTGTATCAATTTGGACCACCGTGTAGTTTTTCTTAGCGCTCGTGATTTCTGAAATTATCTTGTAAAGTGTGCCATCGCTTAACATATCTTTTTCTAAATCATCAACGGTAACACTACAGCTCTTAAGTTTTGAAACTATACTTGCTTTCTCTCCGTTTTCATCAAAAAGTTCAATCATCTCGCCCAAAATGCGCATTGTTGAATTTTTATCGTAGGTGCCATTTTTAATATACTCTTCATCAACGAAAACACAGATAAAACCTTTTGATGATTTTATCATTTTGGAACTATCCATTAACTGCTTGTAAAATTCCGAAGTAAAGATTACTGGAGGTCTAAAGAAAAATTCTCCTGCATACATGAAGATATCGAACAAGCTTATAGCAGGAAACGGGGGGATATTACCAAGCAAGACAAATTTTGCGATTCTTAGAATTGACTCTACAAGTTTTTTTCGTTCTTCATAAGATAGCGAGACTAATTCACCTGAGGATTTTATGATATGTTTTTCACCTGAGTACTTGAAGAATACGACTATACTTTCATCTGTACGTTCTACCGCGACAGGGAGTATAAATCTCTTAGAAAATGTGTAACTGTTTAAATGGACTACAAAGTCGTGAAAGTCATTCACAAAATCTTTGCTGATGGTCCATTTTAAGATACTTCCTTCCTCTGTTTCAGTAATCTCTTCTTTGCAAAGTAAATCTCTAATGAGTGCTAAGTTACAGCTTAAACGCGTATTTATCCCCCCTGGGCTTTAGGAAAAACACCAACAAACACTTAAAGCCTTTTTGTTCTATTGGTAATGTTGGTTGTTTAAATATTCTTAACAGCCTCTAATTGCGTGTTAAACATCAACTTAGCTTCCCTAATAACTTGTTCTACGATAACGGATAATTCTCCTTTCAACGTACATCCTGCAGCCCTTGGATGTCCACCGCCACCTAAAAGAACTGCAAGTTTACTGCAGTCAAACCAATCCTTGGAGCGGAAGCTTATGTGTACCTCGTTCTTTTCATATTCAGAAAAGAAAATAGCAAGTTCTACACCCTGTATTGAACGTAGTTCTCCTACAAAACCACCACTGTCGTCTTCTGTACAGTTGTTTGATTCATAGTCTTCTTTCGAAAGGTAAGAATAGACTATCTGTCCATCGTTTTCTGTTCGGATGTGTTCCACCATCGTTGAGAGTAGTTTGAATTGCTCAATTCTTTTATTTTCGAAAATCCTTGAAACCAGATATGCTTTTCCGCCCATAGATACAAGTTTTGTCGCATCTGCAAAGACAGTTTCGTCAGCATTGGAGTATCTGAAAAAGCCTGTATCCGTGGCTATTCCCATAAGGTTGATTGTGGCAAGTCTTTCATCGTACGGCACCCCAAGTTCCGTGTTAATCCTGAGAACCATTTGGGCTGTAGAACCAAACCTTGTGTCAACCCAATTCAGCGTTCCAAAAAGTGTATTTGTACCATGGTGGTCAACTACAGCCGTTCTGACTTTTCCAAGAGACTCCTGAAAACGCCCAATCCTATCAGGACTTGATGCATCAACAATTAGCATAAAATCTGGTTCAAAACCGCTGTTGATTACTTCATCGTAACCCTTAATAATATTTGTCTCATCAAACTCGTAGAAATACCAAGGAATTCTCCAATCAATACCCGCCAATACTTCCTTGCCTAGTTTTTGGAGCCCCAACGTAGCGCTCAGAACTGAGCTTATATCATCGCCATCAGGCATTATATGTCCAACAACCAAAACCTTTTTAGCAAGATTAAGTTCGCCTACTATTGAAAGGAAATCGCGATTCATTCAAGCACCTCCAAAGCTTTCTTAACTACTTGTGTAAATTTTTCCTTGACCTTGTTAGCGACCTCAACAACTTCCTCATGTGACAAAGGTTGGTCAAGTATACCGGCTGCCATATTTGTCGCACAAGAGAATACTAAAACTTTTATACCAGCGTGTGCACAAACGATTACTTCTGGAACTGTCGACATCCCTACTAAGTCAGCTCCAAGTTTTCTAAAAGCTCTTATTTCCGCCGGTGTCTCATAAGTAGGACCAGTTACAGCTAAATAGACTCCTTCGTTCATGTCTGGAAAAACGCTCTTTACTTTTTCCATCCATGTTCTGTCAAAAGCTCCAAGCATGTCTGGGAACCTTGGACCTATCTCTTCATCATTCGGACCTCTCAGAGGATTTCGGAACATAAGGTTTATAACATCCTTAACCAAGACTATGTCACCAGGCTTGTAACTTGTGTTAATTGCACCTGCAGCATTTGTGATAAGCATCCGCTCTATTCCGAGAAGTTTTAGCGTGTGTATAACGACCTTTATATCACTTGGATTCCAACCTTCGTATATATGAAATCTACCATTCAAAACAACGACCTCTTTACCGAAGAGTTCACCGAAAATTAATTTTCCCTCATGTCCAGGTGCAGTAGAATAAGGAAAATTTGGAATATCTTTGTAGTTTATATGTGTAGCGTTCTTTACCTCATTAGCCAAAAAACCTAATCCGGAACCAAGTATAAGTGCTATCTTGGGTTTTGAAGAAATTCTCAAAGCTATATACTCATATGCTTCTTTTACTCGCCTATCCACGAAAATCCCTCCTAGAAATCTCTTTGCATTATCTCATTCTTGTTTTAAAATTGAGTTGTAGCTTTCATTTTTCATCTTATTATACCACAACTTCTTTAAAACCAAAGCCAAAAAAACGTGAAAGATTGAAAGGAGGAGCAAGTTATGATAAAACCAGAAACACGATACCCGCGTATGATAATAAATCTTTCCGCAATAAGAGAGAACGCTTCAAAAGTTGCTCAGCTTTGCCATTCAAGGGGCATAGAACTTGTTGGAGTTACGAAACTTTCGCTTGGAAATCCAATAATTGCAAAGGTAATGCGCACTGCTGGCGTCGACAAAATTGGAGAATCTCGGCTGAAGAATATTCTAAATCTTTACCAAAATGGTGTTCCAGGTCCTTTCCAGTTGCTAAGGATTCCAATGCTCTCGGAAATTCCCCAAGCTGTTCGTTTGGTAGATGAATTCCTGGTTTCTATGCCTGAAACTGCTTTTGAGATTGATAAACAAGCAGGAGAATTAGATAAAAACGTGAGCATTATTTACATGATAGATGTTGGAGATTTAAGAGAAGGGGTGTGGTTTGAAAACGCACTTGATGAAATTCTCTCAGTTGCGGGAAAACTAAAGCACGCTATTTTAAGAGGAATAGGAACAAACGTTGGATGTTACGGTGGGGTTTTACCAACAAAAGAAAATATGACCGTGCTTGTAGAAATCGCGAAAGAACTAGAATCTAAACTTGGATATAAGTTGGTAATTAGTGGTGGAAGTACAGTTACGCTTAGTCTTTTAGAAAATGGTGTTTTACCAGAAGGAATTAATCAATTCAGGGTAGGGGAAGGCATAATACTTGGAACCGATGCTACGGGAGACAGGGATATTCCATATCTAAGACAAGATACAGTAATTCTGGAGGCTGAAGTTATAGAAGTAGATTACAAACCGTCTGTTCCTGTTGGAGAGTTGGGGAAAGATGCGTTTGGAAGAACACCACAATTTGAAGACAAAGGATACAGAAAAAGAATTATACTTGCCGTGGGTGAGCAGGATGTTAAACCCGATGGATTAATACCTCTTGTAGAGGGCTTGCATGTTCTCCACGCATCAAGTGATCATTTGATAGTCGACACAACAGAAAGCACTGAAACATTTAAATTAGGAGACATTGTTCGTTTCAGAATGAGCTATGGCTGTGCATTGAGAGCTTTCACAAGTCCATATGTAGAAAAAGTCTTCATCGAAGATTGATGATGTTTTCCTTTAGTGCATTTCTAACCTTGTCTCTTCTTTCGACGTAAATTTCTTCACCAGTGAATGGGTCAAAACCAGTGTAGTATATCGTTGTGCTGAGTGTGCCAGGAGTAGGCGTGAATATCTGCACTTGCTGAGGAACATAACCAAGGTGTTTCTTTATGAATTCCCTTAGGTAAATGTTTTCCTTTTCACTCTCCCCAGGGTGAGCAACTATGAAATAACCAATAACGTATTTCTTTTGTCCTTTTCTTTTTGCTGCTTCTTCGAACCTTTTTTTGAACTCTAAGAATAACTCAGCAGAAGGTTTTCTCATAATTTTTAGAACATACGGATGAGCGTGTTCAGGTGCTAACTTAAGTTGCCCTGATGTAAAATCAACCAAAGACGATATTATGTAGTCTGCGTTTTTTGAAGCAAGAATCAAATCATGTCTTATACCAGAGCCTACGAATACATGTTTTACCCCTGGGATACTTTTAACTTTCTTCAAAAGTTCAATGAATTCATCAGTTGCGTCATTTTTACTTTCCCCCGACAAGGATAACTTACAAACGTTAGGTGCTAGACAACTTCTAAGACATTGGCCTTTGGTATTTCTAACCGGACAAGACAAACCAAACATATTTGCGGTTGGTCCACCAATGTCAACAATGGTTCCACGAAACTCAGGCATTCTGGTGAGAATCTTAACTTCTTCAATTATTGAATCAACTGAGCGTGAAATAACATGTGTTGTTTGGTGATTTGTTATTGCACAGAATGAACAGTTTCCAAAGCAACCTCTCACAGCTGTAATGGAAAACTTTACAGTTTCTATAGCCTTTACCGGCCCTTTGGCAAGATAATAAGGATGAACTCTCCTGGTATATGGTAGCAAATAAAGCTCATCTAACTCATCTTGTGTTAAGGGCAAAGCTGGAGGATACTGGATAACGTATCGATTGTCGTGCTTTTGAACAAGCACTACCTTTTTCAAAGGTTCGGTATTTTCGACCATTATCCTATAAGCTTCTGCATACTTTCGTTTATCATTTACAACCTCTTCATATGATGGAAGATGAATGAGATTCAAATTTTCTTTTAAATCTAAACCTTCCAAAGAGCTCTTCCATATAACGGTTCCAGAAATACCATCAAGGCTCTTTCCCGCAGCTATCCTTTCAGCTATCTCCAAGATAGCGCGTTCACCCATTCCGTAAACTAAGATATCAGCCTTTGAATCCAGAAGTATCGACTTTCTAACCTTATCACTCCACCAATCGTAATGTGCAAACCTTCTGAGACTTGCCTCAATACCGCCAATAACTATTTTTATATCCTTGAATACTTGCTTAATCCAGTTCACGTACTGTATGACTGCCCTATCTGGACGCTTGTTATTAACACCACCTGGAGTGTAGTCATCACTTTTTCTTTTCTTACGTGACGCTGTGTAGTTTGCAACCATTGAGTCTACGTTTCCTGATGTAACCCCAAAGAACAAATTAGGTCTTCCAAGCCTTTTTATATCATCTGGACCTTCCGGTTGTGCTATTATTCCTACCTTGTAACCCCTCGCTTCCAACAGCCTACCTAATAAAGCAACTCCAAAGGACGGGTGATCCACGTAGGCATCACCCGTCACTAAGATAACATCTAAACTTTTTAAATTTCGCGCTTTTATTTCTTCCTCTGTCGTTGGTAAAAACATCTTTAAGTCAGAATTTTTCATATATTCTCGTATTTCCTTCTCTCCCATTCAGTGACAGTGGTTGAATATTCCCACCATTCTCGCTCTTTCAATTTTAAGAACTTTTCCCAAATATGTTCGCCAAGGACTTCTCTAACAAGCTTGCTATTTTCAGCCTCGTTTAGTGCTTCTTTTAAATTCGCAGGTAGTCTGTAAATACCACGTTTTTGCTTTTCACTCTCGGACATCTGATAAATGTTTTCCTCAACAGCCGCCGGAGGTTCTATCTTGTTCTCAATTCCGTCCAAACCAGCTGCAAGAATTACAGCAAATGCCAAGTACGGATTGCATGATGGATCCGGAGACCTGTACTCGATTCTCGTTGCTTTTCCTCTTGCTTTTGGTATCCTTATCAACGCTGTTCTGTTTCCCTTACTCCAAGCAATGTTCACAGGAGCCTCATAACCAGGAACAAGCCTTTTGTAACTGTTGACCGTTGGGTTTGTTATCGCCGTTATTTCTCGCGCATGTGCAATCAACCCACCTATGAAGTATTTCATAACTTGAGACATCCCATCAGGAGTACTTTCATCATAAAAGGCGTTTTTCCCGTCAAGTGTAAATAAGCTCATATGAACATGCATTCCACTACCATTTACACCAAAGAACGGTTTTGGCATAAACGTTGCATAGAGATTGTTCTTTATTGCAAGCGTTTTTATTACAAGCTTTACAGTCTGAACGTTATCAGCTGCAATAACAGGTTCTGCGTATCTAAAATCTACCTCGTGTTGTGAAGGTGCAACCTCATGATGAGTAGTCTCAACATCCAGTCCCATTTCCTCTAAGTGAACAGATACTTCCGTCCTGATATGCTCTGCAATATCAACTGGTAGAAGGTCAAAATAACTACCGCTGTCTAAGAACTCGAAAACGGGTCTGTTATTTTGTCTAGGAAGGATGAAAAATTCAACCTCTGGACCTGCGTAGGGAATGAACCCCATTTTTCGAGCCTTTTCTTCAACAAGCTTTAACCTATATCTTGGGTCACCATCAAAGGGATGTTCAGAATCGCTGTAAACATCACATATAATTCTCGCACTTCTGTGACCGTCAAATGTCCAGGGAAGCATAGCAACAGTTCTCAAATCTGGTTTGAGATACATATCAGATTCATGAAGCCTTGCAAACCCCTCAACTGAAGAACCATCAAACATGATACCCGATTCTAAAGCTGTTTCGAGTTCATCAACAGGGATTTCAACATTTTTCATCATCCCGTTTATATCCGTAAACTGCAATCTTACAAACCTGACCTGGTTTTCTTCCACAAACCCAAAAAGCTCCTCACGAGTCATCTCTTTGTTCGACGCCATAACTTTCCCCCCACCTTTCGTAATCTAAAAATAGTGAGTAAAAACGCGTAATAACAACTATAACTGTATTTTATCACTTTCACTATTGGCAGTCAATTATAACCACACATTTCGGGTAATTTCGTCCAACGCAAAGTTAACACAAAAAAGGAAGATGCGCTATGTATCAAAACATTTTTCGTTGACACTTTTTCCTTTCCCCTTTATAATATTATTGAGAATTATTCTCAATAAAACTCTGAAATCATCCTTCCTAATTCCAAAAAGCGAGGTGAGATATGTGAAACTGTCAGAAGTGCCTGTTGGTGCCAAAGTAGTGGTTGAAGATGTAGAAGAATCCGAAATTTCGCCAAAGCTCAGAGCCATTGGCATCTTGCCCGGGGTAACGATAACAGTAGTAAAGAATGCGCCAATGGGTGACCCGAGGATGTACAAGGTTTTCAACAAACTTATAAGTTTGAGGTACTCAGAAGCAAGTCTTGTTGAAGTCGAGATACTTAAAGATTCAGTTATACCTCTTTCAAGTGCCATCCCAGGATTATATAAAGTAAAACAAATTCTGGGAGGGTACGGTATACATCGTTGGTTATCGAAAATCGGAGTAACAGAAGGTTCAATTATCAGATTACTTGAGGATAGAAGGGTTGCTACGGCGCTGGGAACCTTTGATATCGGATTTGGGAAGCTTTCAAAGATACTGGTAATAAGCGCTGAAACTCAATCCGAGCAAGGGAGTTGAAAGCTATGGTGATAACTGTAGGCTTATTGGGCAACCCAAATGTTGGAAAGACTAGCCTTTTCAATAGATTAGTAGGCGCCAGGCAGTATGTTGCTAATTGGCCCGGGGTTACAGTTACAAGGATTGAGGGAGCTACAGCTTACAAGGACTACACTTTACATTTTGTCGATTTACCAGGTGTTTACAGCCTAACGGCTACATCTGTCGACGAAAAATTGACAAGAGATTATCTACTTTTTTCTCCACCAAATGTTACTGTCGTTGTGATAGATAGCATGAGCCCTGAGCAAGGGATGTTTTTACTCTTAGAAGCTTGCGAGTTAGGATTAAATGTAATCGCAGTCTTTAATGCCATTGACGAAGCGAAAAAATTAGGAATAAAGATTGATAAATATTCGCTTGAAAAATTTCTCAGAGTTCCAGTAGTGCTTACATCTGCCCACACAGGCGAAGGAATTGAAGAGCTTAAAGAAAAGATTGTGGAATCCTTCAGAAAAACAACGAGACCTATCGTAATAGATTATGGAAACGAAACTGAAAAAAAGATTAAAGAAATAGAGCAATGTGTAGAAGAAACTTTCAATAAGAGATTTACTGCAATCAAAATCATTGAAGGCGACAAATACGCAAGGGGTTTTTTGAAAAAAGATTGTCCGAACGATATATTAGACACGATTTCTCAGGAAATCAGAACATCAATACCTTTGACGAAATACGAATACATAACAAACGTTGTCCAGCTTTCGATTCAAAGAACAGACGAAACACTTACAGTTACAGAAGCACTCGACCACGTTTTGACACATAAGTATATAGGTATTCCCATATTCTTGGCTCTAATGTACTTGGCGTTCAATTTTACTTTCAAGGTATCGGAACCTTTGGTAGGGTTACTTGAGTACCTTTTTGAAAAAATCGCAGATTCTGTGGGAAGTGAAACTATAGTAAGTTCATTAATATCGCAAGGAATCATAAGTGGTGTAGGTAGTGTTTTGGCTTTTGTCCCAAGTATCTTTGCGCTCTTCTTTGCACTTGGAATCATGGAAGAGAGCGGTTATCTCCCACGAATAGCCTTTTTAGTCGACAAGTTGATGTATTCACTGAGATTAACCGGTAGGTCTTTCATGACATTGCTGTTAGGTTTTGGGTGTAACGTAAGCAGCGTCATGGCAGCCCGCGGGTTAGCGGACGAACGCGAAAGAGTTACAACTATCTTGGTTTCACCTTTCATTAGTTGTAGTGCAAGGATTCCCGTGTATTTGCTAATCGTAAGCATTGCATTTCCGAACCACAAAGCAGAAGCGTTTTTTGCAATATATGCTTTGAGTCTTCTTCTCACAGCTTTCTCATCGAGGATAGTAAACAAAGTTATCCTGAAAGGACAATCCGTACCTCTTGTTATGGAATTACCTAGGTATAGATTTCCTAAGCTCTCAAATGTTTTGACTTACGTCTGGAATAGAGGAAAGCATTTCCTTGAAAAAGCTGGAACGATTATTTTTGCTGCAAGTATTGTAATTTGGGCGTTAACTTATTTTCCAGGTAGAGGAAACGTAGATAACAGCTTTGTTTCTATGCTTGGAAAATTCCTTCAACCATTGTTTGCACCTTTAGGATTTTCATGGCAAATAGTGTCAGCTCTTATATTTGGCGGAGTTGCAAAGGAAGTCATAGTATCTTCACTTTCCCAATTTTACGGCAATGTGTCTAATATTCATTTCGACCCTCTCGTAGGTGCGACACTAATGACCTTTATACTTGGTTATATGCCATGTTTTGCTACACTTGCAGCAATAAAAAGCGAAACGAACAGTTCAAAATATACATTATTTGCAATCTTTTACAGTCTTGCTATTTCCTACCTGCTTTCGTTGGTAGTATACACAGTAGGAAGGTGGATATTATGAGAAGTATCAACAGAATGCTTGCAGTGATGTTAGTTCTTTCCGTGGTAACTTTTGTTTTATACGTTGCCGAAGGACAATACGTATTCTCCTTGGTGATACTGTCGTTTATGTCCGTTCTAATATCAGGTTTCCAAGAATTTGGAAGTAATGCGTACACTTTTAAAATCGCACACTTGTATGTTGCAAGCATACTTTTCTTGATTGCTGCAGGATATGTATTCTTCGCGTTCGCATTTTCTATAGTCAATATCCTTATAGACGAAGAAATCTATAAACCGAGTCCTGGGGACCTTATGCTCCTAATTACAGGTGCATACTCAATTATATACGTGATCCACTTACGAAAATCGGCGTTAAAATCTAATAGAACAGGTTCAATAAATACAGATGCCAATAAAACCTGTTGTCACTGATTAATGGTGGTAGTATAATAGTACTTGAAAACAAGTCAAAATAAACCTCCCTTCGTATGTTCAAGGGAAGTCCGGTGAAAATCCGGCACGGGGCCGCCACCGTGAGCGGGGACGAAACCTGCAAAATGCCGCTGGCTTTAAAGCTGGGAAGGCGCAGGAAGTAGGATGATCCGCGAGTCGGGAGACCTAACATACGAAGGAAGGTGGCCATCCACCACGTAGCCTGGGGATGGCAACAAATTTTTGCAAAAAGGGAGGGTTTTTGTATGGTCAAGTCGTTTTCTCTTGATTCTCTGAAAAAGCTTTTCGTGATATTCATGCTTATTGTAGGAGTCCTTTCATTTGCTATTGCGGTTGTTGATGATGCCGGAAGGATTGTGAATATTCCAATGCCACCACGAAGAGTTGTCTCGGCTGCCCCAAGTGCGACAAGATATCTTCAAGCTCTTGGACTCGAAAACCGTATCGTTGCTGTTACTACTTGGGATAGCTACAAAAAGGCAGAGGATATAGGGAACATGGTGCCTTTAAACATCGAAAAAATTTATTCTCTCAAGCCGGATCTCGTTATCATGTTTGGTGGTTTCCAATTCCCAGAAGTGGAAAAGCTAGAAAAAGCTAATCTCACAGCTTATGTTTTAAACGCAAACACTTTAACAGATATAATTAAAGCTGTTGGTCAACTAGGGGCGATTTTCAATGTCAAAGCCAAGGCTGACAAAATTGTCTCTGAGCTCAGAGATAAGATGAAAGAAATGGGTCAAAAAACTTCAAAAATCCCATTGGAGAACAGACCGACCGTGTTTTTCACAATAACCACACCTGATGAAAATGCAAAACAACTATGGACAGCAGGAACTGGTTCGTACATGAACGAACTCATTGTCATCGCCGGTGGTAGAAATATAGCAGCTCCATACACGGGAAATAATGGATGGTTACCTGTAAGTTGGGAATGGCTTGTTAAAAACGACCCAGATATCATAATAATAGGTGCATACGGTGACCCAAAAGAAGTCGAAAAAGCCGTGAAAAACCATCCAATAATGAAGAATTTAAAAGCGGTAAAGCAAGGTAAAGTTTTTGTAGTTAATGGTGATGAAGTTAGCCAAGCAGCACCACATTTGTTTAATTATCTAGATATTTTCTACAATTTCTTCTACGGAGGTAAGTAATAATTGGCTAGGGACAAAAACTGGTTCCAAACGCTGGGGAGGTATTCCCTCCCCTTTATTTTCGTCATTGTATTTGTTTTCAACTTGTCCTTTGGAACAGTGTATGTAAGTCCTTTAAAAATATTTCAACTTCTCCAACAAGAAAGCGCTGAGAAATACATGGTATGGAACCTAAGATTTCCAAGGGTCTTAATGGCAACATTAACAGGGATAGCGTTATCGTTGGTAGGAAACATATTTCAAGCAATAATGAAAAATCCACTTGTCGACCCTTATCTTATCGGAACATCTGCCGGCGCTAGTTTTGGTGCTCTGTTAGCAATATACTTTATTGTAAACTCTATTGCATATGTGAGTGTTCCTACGATGAGTTTTATCTTTGCAGTGCTTGCCTCAAGTCTTTCCATACTGCTTGCGAAAAAAGGTAGTGTCGTACCAACAGTTCATCTTGTTTTAAGCGGCGTACTGGTTAGCACCCTATTTTCTGCAGGTAGTATGTTGCTTTTAAACATTGCAAATAAATCCCTCGTAACGGGACACGTTTGGCTTTACGGTTCCTTCTCCGGGATGACTTTCCGAGATTTGATTGTCCCTGCATCTTCTTTGGGAGTGTTTGTTACTTTGGCTTTCACACTAAGCAAACAGCTGGATGTTATGACCCTAGGAGAAAAGGAAGCAAAAAGTTTAGGAATCAATGTGGAAGCCATAAAATGGACATTTTACTTGCTTGGTTCATTTGTTACTGCTACGTTTGTCTCCAAAACAGGTATCATAGGCTTTGTTGGGTTGGTAGTTCCACACATGGCACGGATAATTGCTGGTCCCAAACATAGTAAGAACCTCTTAGCAACGGTTTTAATAGGTGGGATACTAATGTCGGTTTGTGATACACTGGCACGCACGTTGTTAAACCCTATTGAAATTCCAGTTGGAATTATCACGTCATTTATAGGCGCCCCGTTTATGTTTGTCTTGATGAAATGGAAAAATGGGGTTGCAAAGTGATTTATTTTCAGGCTTACAAATCTAAGAGTTGACTAAACTTTACTCTCAAAGTAAAATCGATACAAGAAAGTTAATCAAATCTTTTACGTACTCTCGGGGCAGGGTGAAATTCCCGACCGGCGGTGAAAGCCCGCGAGCCCTCTACAAATGTAGAGGGTTGATCCGGTGGAATTCCGGAGCCGACGGTGAAAGTCCGGATGGGAGAGAGTACGATAGATAAGTTACCAGCTTGCCATACTTATCTATCCTGGTAACAACAAAAATTTAAGCCCCGAGAGATTTTCTCGGGGCTTTTTATTTTAAACTAGGAGGGAATTTCATGGACAAGCATAGAGCGCCTAACGATGAGTTTTATATGAAAATAGCTCTAAGGTTGGCTAAAAAAGGACTTGGTTTTGTTAATCCAAATCCCCCTGTTGGAGCGGTAATTGTAAAGTATGGGAATATAATAGGGAGAGGGTATCACACACGTTTTGGTGCTCTTCATGCCGAAAGAGAAGCTTTGTTAGATGCCAAGAAAAGAGGGTTCGATGTATCTGGTGCAACAATGTATGTAACGTTGGAACCTTGTGACCACTACGGGAAAACACCGCCATGCACCGATGCAATTATTGAAAATGGAATAAAAAGGGTAGTTATCTCGGCAAGGGACCCTAATCCAATCAGTGGGGATGGGATTAAAAAACTGATGAAAAATGGTATCGAAGTTATGGTTGGGGTTTTGGAAAATGAAACAAAAGAAGTTGCAAAGTTCTTCTTCAAATACGTTACCACCGGTCTGCCATACGTCACAATTAAATATGCTTCCACCCTTGATGGAAAGATTGCTGATAAAATTGGAAATTCAAAGTGGATTACTCAAGAACTACGAAGAGAAGTACACAAATTGAGAGGTATTCATAAAGCTATCTTAGTCGGTGCTGAAACCGTGCTAAAAGATAACCCCATGCTCAACGTTAGACTTCCAAAGAGGAAATTCAAAAACCCAGATGTTATTGTTCTTGATGAGAATGGAAGAATCTTAAAAAAGGTTATTTCTGACATTGATAAATTTGAGCTTTTTAATCCTGACTACCATAGAAGAGTTATTATTTTTTCTTCAAACCAGTATCAAAACGTCGAGCTTCCAGGGAATGTAAAAGTAAAGACTCCAGCAAGTCCATCTGTCGAAAACATCCTAAAAGAGTTGGCAAAGGAAGGTATCGATTCTTTGTTAATTGAGGGTGGTGCTTCTGTATTTTCACAATTTTTGCCATACGCGGATGAGGTATACGGATTCTACTCAACCAAAATATTTGGCAAAGGGAAATCGATTTTTGAACATTTGGAAATTCCAGTCGAAGAAAGTGAAATACCCTTCGAAATTCAAAAGGTAAAAATAGCTAAGAATAGGAAAGAACTAATGGTGGTGATGAGGAGATGTTCACAGGAATTATTCAACACGTATGCAAAGGATACTTTGATGGTAAGAGGTTGATTATTGAAAACCCTTGGCGATGTCCCAAAGACAGTTCACAGTGCATTGTCATTGGTGAAAGTATATCCGTCAATGGTGCATGTTTAACTGTAGTTAAAGTTGACGAAAACCTACACTTCGATGTCGGAGTGGAAACTTTGAATAAGACAAACCTGCGTTTTGAAAAGTATTTCAACTTAGAACGGGCGTTACGAGTTGGAGATTCGTTGTCTGGTCATTATGTTACAGGACACGTTGATGGAACAACTATTTTCCTTTCAAAACAAACTGCGAAAAATTCCGTGCTTATGACTTTCAAAAAACCAAGAGAACACTGGGGAATTATACAAAAAGGTTCCATAGCCATCAATGGTGTGAGCTTAACAATAGCAGCTGTATCCGATGAAACATTCACAGTCCAAGTAATTCCACATACTCTCGAGAAAACCAATTTAAAGTTCTTAGTCCCAGGTTCACCTGTAAATTACGAAATCGATATTTTTGCCCGATACATGAAAGGGGTGTTAGATATATGGATGAGGAACTTATACAATCCATCAGAGATGACTTTTTAACTGGCAAACCTGTGATTGTCATTGACGAAGAACGTGAAATTGAAGCAGATTTCGTCTTTCCAGCAGAGTTAATGGATGAACGTATAACCGAATTTTTTGTACGTTATGGAAAAGGTCTTTTCTGTGTTGTTGGTCCAGAAGCAAACCTTCTTAAAAGAGGTTTTTTCAGGCTACCTTCCAATTATGGAGCTAATTATTTCGTTCCCATTGATTGGGGCACTGGGACTGGTATAAGTGCAGTTGAAAGAGCTACAACTTGCAACAAAATCTCCGACGAAAATACAACTCTACAAGACTTCAGATATCCAGGTCATGTAACGTTAATAGGTGCAAAAGAATTCACTGTTCGTCGTGGGCACAGCGAATCTTCGGTCGAACTTGTTAGATTGTTAGGGTTTAGACCTTTCAGTTGCATTGTAGAAATTCTCGATGAATATGGCAACTCTCACAATTTGGAATACGCAAAACTTCTGGCTAAGAAATTCGAATTAAAGGTTCTTACTATAAACCAGATATGGAAATTATACGTAAAGCATGAACAACTCATAAAAGTAAAATCCATGGCAAAGTTACCAACAGAGTACGGCGAATTTGAAATCTATGCTTTTGATAACAAACTTGATGGAAAAGAGCACGTAGCAATTGTAAAAAAATGGTCTGACCAGTCAATTCCAATTGTCCGGATCCATTCCGAGTGTTTTACAGGTGACACACTTTCTTCGCTAAGATGCGACTGTGGTAGTCAGCTTTCAAGCGCATTAAAAAGGATAGCCGAAAATGGCGGAATATTGATTTACCTAAGACAGGAAGGAAGAGGCATAGGTCTAACCAATAAAATTAAAGCCTACAACTTGCAAGACAAAGGAATGGACACCTACGAGGCAAATATTAAGCTTGGTTTCAAAGCGGACCAACGCGACTATGCTGCTGCCTACCAGATACTAAAATCTCTTGGTGTACAGAGGATAGTATTACTCACAAACAATCCAGAGAAGGTTAAACAGCTTGAGGACTTCGGCATCTACGTAGAAAGAACAGAGAGACTGTTTGGCAGAGTAACGGAACATAACAAATTTTACCTGAAAACAAAAATGGTAAGATTCAATCACTTATTGGAAGGCTTCGAGGACTTAGTTTAAGAATCAACATATGCTTTATTATGGAAAAAACGAAAAATTTAAAAGGAGGGTAAAGAGAGCCTATGGAGGGTAAAACTATGCAACCAAAACTTAAAATGCATGAAGGAGTGTATGACGGAAGTGGTTTGAAGTTTGCTATCATTGTTCCAAGGTTCAACAGCACAGTAACAGAAAGGCTTCTTGAGGGTGCGATAGATTGTTTGACAAGGCACAACGTCAGAGAAGAGGACATCTCGGTAATACATGTTCCAGGAAGCATGGAAGTCATATTTGTGCTTAACCATCTGGTTAACTTCCACTCTGACAACTTCGATGCTATCATCGTACTAGGAGCTGTCATACAGGGTGAGACATACCACTTCAACATAGTCGCTAACGAGATAGGAAAAGCTGTCGCACACTTTAATTCAATATCAAAAATCCCCATAACTTTTGGCGTTCTAACAACGGAAACTGTGGAACAGGCATTGAACAGAGCAGGAATCAAGAGCGGTAACAAAGGATTTGAAGCTGCCATGGCCGCACTGGAAATGGCTAATCTGAAAAGAGTATTAGACAGTTCAAAAGCTTCTGTGATAAAATAAAAATATGAGATGCTTGAACTTCTCTGAATTTACTGGTTGTTCAAAACGCTTGTGTAAATAAACGAGAGGAGATGCTCAGGCATGGAGAATATTACTATCAAAGCCTTAGGACTTACAAAGAAATTCGGCGATTTTGCAGCCGTGGATAACGTGAACTTAGAGGTTAAACGTGGTGAAATATTTGGATTTCTTGGACCAAACGGAGCAGGAAAGACAACTACCATAAGAATGCTAACAGGAGTTTTGAAACCGACAAGCGGGAAAGTAGAAATACTTGGGCTTGATATGAAAGACCACGAAATCGAGATAAAAAGAAGAATCGGCGTCGTTCCAGATGAACCTAAGATATATGAACATCTGAAAGGATACGAATTCTTGGATTTTGTTATCGCAATTTACAGATTGAACAAGCAAGAATTAAAACATCGCATAGAAGAATTATGTAATGCCTTTGGAGTGGATTATCTCTCCAAGTTCGTAGGTGAGATGTCTCACGGGATGAAACAAAAACTTATGCTCATCTCCGTACTCATGAGAAAACCCGAAGTTCTCTTCTTAGACGAACCAACCGTTGGACTTGATGCGAGAAGTGCAAAGATATTGAAAGAATTACTCCGAAAATATGCAGATGAAGGAACAACGATATTCATGACGACTCACATACTTGAGATAGCAGAAAAGATGTGCGACCGCGTTGCCATTATCAATAAAGGGCAGATTATTGCTGAAAGCTACGTCATCGAATTGAAAGAAAAACACGGAAAATCCCTTGAAGACATCTTCCTTTCACTTACAGCAACCGAAGACATTAGAGACATTGTAGAAAACCTGTAACTACATGTTGAAATCATACAACTCCAAGGAATGAGGGATAAAACTATGCGAGAAGTTAGGATTCTATTCAAGTATCTTGGGCTTTCTTTAAATCCGCAAAACACGGCAAAAACGAAAAGAAAGAAGATTACAAGTCCAAAAGAACCAAATTACGCCTTACGATATATCTTGCTTATGTTTAGTTCAATCCTTCCTATGGCTGTATTTTTGACGATTTCCAACTACAACATCTACAAGCTTTTGGCAAACTATCCAGATGTTGCCAAGTCATTTTTTATTGCCTCGATGTCCATTTTCTCTCTCTTTTATGTTGTGGGGTTTGTTGGAACTGGTATGCATGCCTTCTCAAGAAGTGATGAAATGGAACTGCTTCTTACAATGCCAATAAGGCGGAGCGCGCTCACCGTATATAACTTAGTCGTAACACTCGCTAATCAATTTTTTACACTAGGTTTTTTTGTAGCTTCAGTCCTTGGATTTTTACTGGCGGTTAGAACCAACATTGTTGGTTTCATCCTTCAAACTTTACTCCATATTGCTTTCTTGACGTCACTCTCAGCACTTCTTTCAGTACTGAGTGGTGGAATCAGTTCAAAACGGTTTGTTAGAATGTTAAACGCTGTAATTGTTCTTCTACTCGTTGTTGTTTATCTATTCTTCGTTTACATTCAAGATGTGAATGTCGAACAACTTGGTGAAAATGCACGATTTGCAAAATTTGTGGCTTTCACCACGTCGAAATATAACCCGTTCAACTGGTCTTATTCAAATGACCTTTTTTCTTTGATATCTGTAATTATCTTAACAGGTGCCTTTCTGTATTCATTTTGGCACCTTGCAGGACGTGTTGTTTATGAAAACACGCAAACCAAGAAAGAAAACAACAAATCGAAAGAAGTTGTTGTTAGTCAAAGAACATACGCTTCAAAGTTTGGAGGGTTTGTGTGGAAAGATTTGAAATTTCTTTCACGTAGTGAACAGTTTGTATTCCTCATATTCTATCCTGCTATATTTTCCCTATTCATGCTTTTTGCTGGTAGCTCTTCAATGAATGCTGCTATTCCATTTTTGGCCATAGCTTCTCTTTACTGTGCTATTGAGGCTGGGTTATTGACAAAGAACGACTTTGAATACAGAGAAATACTACGTACGTTCCCAGTAACCGTACAGACGATAATAACTCCAAAACTGGCAATACCAATCATCCTAAACGAAAGTTTGTTAGTCGTAGTGGCTGTTATTTCTTACATTTTCGGAAGGTTTGAAAAAAATAGCCTGTTCCTCTTCCCTTTGTCGCTTGCAATTTTCGCATTAAGCACATTGATAGGCTCATACTACAGTATTGTTGACCCAAGTAAGACAAAAAATAATCCGTTTTCTTTGAAAGCAACCTTTTTGATTGAGGGTGTGGTGTTGGGATTATCTTTTGGTTTGCTTGTAACGTTGACCATAATTTTAGCAAAACCTAATTTAACAACTTGGAAATTCTACGCTGTTTGGCTAACGTTCATTGGCTCTCTAATTGTGTTGATTATTCTAACGACAATTTACTATCGGAAATTAAAACATGTCTTAACACAAAAAGATTAAAGAAATAAATAACCCCCGGCTCGTTAGAGTCGGGGGGTTGTTTGGTGTTTTTGATTTTCCTGCTAACTTACTCACTAGTTGAGTATCTCAAATGTAGCTCTGTATTTGGTTTTGTTTTCCCGTGTTCAAACGTTGTTTCAGTAGCCTTACGTCCTGTTACGGAATAATTTTCACCATCCCATTCCCATTTGATGTTATCCCATACGACAACTGTGTATGTTCCAGCTGGATGTTTTCCGAGCCAGAAGTAAGCGTCATCCCGTGGTTTTCTCATTTTTAGTACGGTTGGTGTAGCTGTTGTGTCCGTTCCTTCGAACAAACCGATAAGCAATGGAACCGTTGGGGTCGCATCGTTAATCAGTATGTTTCCGTAAATCGCCCACAACTTCTTCAATTCTCCACGCCAACGATACGCGACCCTTGGGACAAGCATGTAACTTTCTGAAGTTGTTTTAACAATGCTCCTTGTCCAATCGATGGAAAGCACTATCTGTGACTCATCGGTCTTTACTTGCCAGTTGAGATTTGGGATAACTACTCTGCCTTTTTCTGCCGGAATTGTCACAGCGTAGTTTGAACCGTTTATTGTTACTGTTGCTTGTGTTACCTCAAAAGCTAAGGCAACTATAACTGCCCCATTTGGAATATCAAATGTCAGCCAGGTTGCTTCATCAGTTAAGTTCACAAGATCCACTTCTTTTTCAACAATCGTTGGAGTAGCCCACTTCCCAGCACCAGGTCCTGTTGAATATCTGTACGAAAATTTGGTAATTTTGACGTATAAATGTTCAATATCTTTTATCCAAGGAGCTTCTGTTCTTTGATTTAAACCTTGCAAGTCAAGAGAGGAATATTCTTGTGGTTTCACAGAGTCTCCGCTACCGTCAACACCAGCCGACAGAACAACAGATACGGTTGATTTTCTTGGTTCAAACAAGTTTAATTGACTGCAGCTGAAAAGTACCAACACCAAAACGCTCAACCCAAATACCAAGAATACCTTTTTCATCTTTCCACCACCCTCCCAAAAAGTATTCGGTGAGTTTGATAACACTTTTACGCCAATAGCCAGGATTTGAGAATATTAGAAATTAATATGCCAGCTTACATGGTGAGGTCTAAAAAGAAACAAGCCTACCAGTTTCACCTACCAAATATAATATTATAGCTGTGAAACTTAAAAAAATCCTTAGAAATTGCTTTTGAAATTTCTAAGGATTTCTTAAGCATAGGTGTGTAAAATCTATTGGTCACAGTTAATATTTTACACGATTGGGACTTTTGAAAGTTGGAGGTGAATTTGCATGATGTTTCGTTGGTTTGGACCATGGTTAGGAACCGCTTGTGCCGGAGGTTACAATGGAGCTTGGTTTGTACCGACACTTTGGTGGCTAAGACCTATCTTATCTTTTGCACTATTCCTCATAGCCGTTTACGTTATTTATAGACTCTTCTTTGCTAAGTCGAATTTCTTTCGAAGGAAAGACCAAGCAATACAAATCCTCAATGAACGCTTTGCAAAAGGAGAGATAACAGAGGAAGAATACAAAAGGATGCGAAACATTCTCGAGGAACACAAATAAGTTAAGAAATCAAGTGGTAGTTATACCGAACCGTTTATACCCCAGTACCCCCTTCCCCTCCCATAGAAGAAAGAAACTTAGAAAGTTGGAAACAAAGACAAAACAAAGTACCAAAGTTACCCCAGCAATTTGACCAAGCTGGGGTATTTTTTTAAAACTTTTCATGACGACATGGTGGACAAATGTGTTAAAATTGCTAAAATAATAGTTAGTAGAAGATGATAGAAAGGCAGAAAAATCCCAGATAGGGAATTTTAATATTTCGAGAGTAGGATATACGATTTGCACATATGTTACAAAATTCAATTCCATGAATAAAAATCAACTAAGCAAACGGAGGTAAATTTGTATGAGAAAGATAGTAGTTCATTACATGCCACTCATCTTTTTAGTCTCTTTATCCGCACTCACTTTGAATTTTCTCATTTGGGCTTACAATCCTCTAAATCCTGCCGCAGAAGTGAAAGAATATTTGCAATCATCAAACTATGTAGAAGTAATACAGGAAAAGAACGTATACTTCATACCAAGAAATGTTAAAAAGAACAATTTTGAAAATGTTGGCATTATTTTTTATCCTGGAGGGCATGTCGATTACACTGCTTATGCACCTTTTGCTTATCGACTTGTCGAAAAGGGAATAACAACAGTGATACTAAATGTTCCGTTGAGTTTTGCAATTTTTGATGTGGATTCAGCGAAAACAATAATAAATGATACGAAGTTTTCTGATAAGGAATGGTTCTTGGCAGGGCACTCACTTGGTGGTGTGGTAGCTTCTGAATTTTTGGTAAAACACCCAGAACTTGTTGGAACCAGGGTTAAAGGGATAATTTTCATTGCTTCATACCCGGCAAAAGATATTTCACACTTACCTATAAAATCACTGTGCATCTACGGTTCTGAAGATGGGGTTTTGCCTCCCGAAAAGATTAGGGAAAAGAAAGCTTTTTTCCCATCATCAACGGAATATGTTGAAATACTTGGAGGTAACCACTCACAATTCGGAAGCTACGGTCTTCAAAAAGGTGACAAGGAGGCTGAAATCACTGCATACGAACAAATAAGCATTGTGGTTAAAGCTATTGAAGAGTTCTTGGAGAGATATAAGTCTGAAAAAGAAAATCTAACTAGAGTTAAGTAACTCAAAGTTTGAAAAACTCATTCATACGATATAATTTTCGCGGAAACCCAAGATATTTTTTTTGGAAAGGAGTGGCGTGATGGCGAACATTTTTCAAAAACTGATACCTTACCGTTCTCCTCTTGAGTTGCTGAGTGAGCATTCAAAACTCTGCGTAAAGGCTGCAAATTTGATGTATACAGCCATTGAGAAATATTTAAACAACATTGAGGTAAGTGAGCTGTCCAAAGAAATAGATGGGTTAGAGGACAATGCTGACCAACTTAAGCTCCAACTTAGGAATATATACAGCAAACTCAAATGGACATACTTTAATAAGTCCGATTTTCTTGACATAATTCACAACACAGATTCCATTATCGATTTGACAGACGATGTGGTTAAGGTCTTAACAATAAACCAGATAAACCAAATACCTGAAGATATTAAAGCTCCTATTTTGGAACTTGCAGACGCTGTTAGAAAGAGCGTGGAGCACATGAATGTAACAATTCAAGAACTTAAGACCATTGTGGAATCTGGTTTTGCACCTAAGGAAATTGAGAAAGAAGACAAAGAGGTAGAAACTGTTGAAGCAGAGGAGCGCTCATCGGACAAACTTGGCTTGGAACTTGGTAAAAGGTTGTTCGCAAAGAAAAATGAGATGAACCCGGTTGATATAATGTTCTTAAACAATGTTGTTATCCTTCTGATGAGAATAGAAGATAGGGCAAAAAATGTTGTTGAGCGAATTAGGATGATAACACACAGTTAAAAAAGTTTGAGTGAGTTTTGAAATTAAGAACAATTGTTTATATATGCGCACATTAAAGAGGAGGGAAAGAGCGTGATTATACTCTTTACCATACTTGTTGGAATGTTCATGGCATTTACCATAGGTGCAAACGACGTGGCAAATGGTATGGCGACAGCCGTAGGTGCAAAGGCAATAACACCAAAACAAGCAGCATTCCTTGCTTCTTTTCTTGAATTTCTTGGTGCGGTTATGTTCGGTGCCACGGTTACAAAAACTATTGCAAATGGAATAGTTTCGATAGAACATATAACAAATCCAAACCACATTATATATGGTGCGTTGTCAGCACTTTTGGCTGCAGCTATCTGGGTAATGTTAGCAACCGTTTTTGGAATGCCTGTTTCTACAACGCACTCAATAATCGGTGGAATGATAGGATTCGGACTGGTGAGTGGTGGAGTTAAGGTAGTTTATTGGGCAAAGCTTGGAAAGATTGTGCTGTCTTGGATAATTTCTCCCGTAGTTGGCGGATTGTTAGCCTTTATAGTTTTTAAAATAATCGTCTTAACAATCTTGCACCGCCCAAGTCCACTGAAAGCAGCTAAGAAAGTCTCTCCTGTTTTGATTGGTTTCACTTTCTTCCTCATTTCTTTCCTCTTCTCTCTTAAGACCCTCAAAAAACCTTACAGTGTTTCTCTCTTGACTGGTTCAGTATTTTTTGTTGTTACGTTTATATTATCTTCCTTACTCCTAAGAAAAATAACTAACAACAAAGGCGACGAATACAATGCTGTTGAAGGTATATTTAGGCGTGTTCAGGTTATGACATCCGCTTATGTTTGTTTTTCACATGGTGCTAACGATGTTGCAAATGCGGTCGGACCAGTAGCATTGATATTTATGATACGGCAAGCAGGAACAACAAATGTGGGTGCTATAGAAATTCCAAAGTACATTCTATTCGTTGGAGGACTTGGAATTGCCCTAGGAGTTTTAGTCTACGGTTACAAAGTTATGGAAACCGTAGGACACAACATTACAGAACTAAATAATACGAGAGGCTTTTCCGTTGATTTTGGAACGGCAACAACGGTTCTATTATCATCGATTTTTGGATTCCCTGTCAGCACAACGCATACGGTTGTTGGTGCAGTTACTGGCGTAGGACTTGCACGTGGAATCGAAGTTATAAATATATGGATACTTAAGGATATACTTATCTCATGGTTTATAACAGTCCCATTCTCTGCAGGTGTCAGTGCTATATTTTACTTAATTTTCACGAGGTTATTTTGATATCAAATTTGCTATTTCAATATAAATACAGTCGATTATTTGGTCCCTCGGCGGGACCTTTTTATTTATTTGTCATGCGCCACGTGATATAATTAAATGGTATAAAGTGGAATAGGTTATTGAAGGAGGTATGCACATGAAAGTTCTCTTCCTTACTAAAATGATAGACTATTTTCTACAGCGCATAGAAGACCTAAAAAAGGAATTTCCAAACGATTTCTTCATTGTTCCAAAAGCTAGAGAAGAAGCGCATAAACACATTGAAGATGCGAATGTAATAGTGAGTGGGAGTTTGACAAAAGAGCAAGTGTTAAATGCAAAGAATTTGAAATTCGTTCTAGTTCCTTGGGCAGGAGTTAATGGATTACCTATTGACTTACTAGATAAAAGGAATATTATCGTAGCAAACAACCACGGTAATGGAAAAATTGTCGCCGAGAGAGCGTTGGGATTAGCATTAGCACTTTTGGGTAGGGTTGTAGAATACCACAACGACCTTGCAAAAGGTATTTGGCATGGTTACGAGGCAGGAGCAAAACCTGAAGACTTTTGGTATTCGCTCCAAGGAAAGCGAGTAACAATCCTTGGACTTGGTGCAATTGGAAAACACTTAGCTAAGTTGTTGAGTGGTTTTGAGTGTGAAATAATGGGGTTTAAGAAGAATATTGAACCAGTCGAAGGGGTGAATTATGTAACCAACAATCTTGAAGAAGCAATAAAATTTGGGAAAGTTATTTTCGTAGCTTTGCCTCTCACGAAGGAAACGTATCATCTTATAAACAAAGAAATCATATCACAAATGCAAGGAAAGTTTTTGGTAAACGTCGGTCGAGGACAGATTATTGAAGAAGAGGCGCTGTACTATGCTCTGAAGAATGGAATTCTTGCAGGTGCTGCAATTGATACGTGGTATCTGTACCCTGACTCCGACCACGCAGTTCAACTCCCATCTAGGTACCCAATCCATACTTTTAAAAACGTGGTTATCTCACCACACGTTGGAGGTTTTACGATAGAAGGGCAAGTTGGACGAATAGATGAAACTATTGAAAATCTCAGAAGAATTCTTGCTGGCGGAATGCCAAAGAACATTGTTGACTTGAAAAGTGAGTACTGATAAGAAATAAAGCATTGGAAAGGAGCATCTAAATGCCATTCGATGGTTTTGTAATGAAAACCGTTGTTGAAGAAATTAGAAACTCTGTTCTTGGACAAAACGTTAGAAATATATACCTTTACGATAAAGTGATATACCTTTCCTTCGACAAAGGTGATTTGAAAATATCCTTGAATCCGAATTATTCGCATATCTCATTTACGAACCATTTAGTTAAGGAACCCGACAAACACACGTTTGTTGAGTTACTGCGCAGTAGAATCCGTGGCGGAAAGGTTACAGAACTTACAACAAATGGCTACGAAAGAACGATGGTCATGAAACTGCGCAAATTTGATGAAATTGGTGAGAGACATGAATATGAAATCTACTTCGATATCATGGGAAAACATTCAAATGTTGTTTTAGTTGAAAATGGATTGATAGTCGATGCTTACAAAAGAATAGAGACACGAGTCAGAAAGATATTGCCAGGAGAACAGTTTGTGTTGTTTCCGTCCGAGAAACTCCCGATAGATGAAGTAACATTAGAAAAACTAAAAGATGCATTTCATAGATTCCAAAACAAGCAACGAATGCTTTCAGAATTTATTTATTCTACCATCCAGGGATTTTCAAAAACAACTGCCGAAGAAATCCTTTTTCGCTCGGAAGTAGAAGACAAACCACTATCTTTCGTCAGTGAAAGCGATTTTGAGAACATAGCAAAAAGTCTATTAAGTGTTTTAGAAGAAATTAGGCAGAAAGTCCTCTACATATACTACGAAAACGAACAACCCACTGATATCTCGGCTTTTAGGCTTCACAAATACAAGGACCTGAAAAGATGCGAGAACGTCATTGGGTGTATTAATGAGTATTTCGATTTTGTTGAGAAGAAGGATAAATTAATTCAAAAACGCACTCAGTTGCTAAGCATTGTTAACAATCGCATCTCTTCACTGGAAGATGTTCTGACACAGATTGAAAAAGAAAGAGAAGAGTGCTTAGAATTTGACAAATACAGGAAATACGGAGAACTGATAAAAGCTTACAGTTACCAAATACCACACGGAGTAGATAGTATTGAACTCTTTGATTGGGAAACGAATGAGAACATAGTGGTCCCACTGGAACCACACCTATCTCCTATAGAGAACAGCGTGAAGTATTTCAAGCTCTACAATAAATTAAAGAAAAAGTTAGAAGGATTAAGCGAACGCGAAACTGTGCTTAAAAGAGAATTAGAATACCTGAGACAGTTACAAGATACAATAGAAAACGCAGAAACACTGGAAGAATTAGAAGAGATTGAAGAAGAGATGATCGAAAACGACTTAATAAAGAAAACACACAAAAGGAAGAGTGGTAAATCGAAAAGTGAACAAGCAAGGTCAGAACCAAGAAAGTACATGTATAAAGGTTTTACGATTCTTGTGGGACGAAATAACAAGCAAAACGACGAACTGGTTAGAAAATCAAGTGAACACGATATATGGCTCCATGTACAAGGAATGCCAGGTGCACATGTTGTAATAAAGACGAATGGTAAGCCTGTCGATGAAGATGTGCTTTTGTATGCTGCGAAACTTGCTGCACAATTCAGTAAAGGGAAGTATTCCACAAAAGTACCGGTGGATTATACATACATAAAGTACGTAAAAAAACCCAAAGGTTTTAAGCCAGGACTTGTGCTTTACTCAAATTTTAAGACACTTTTTGTGACTCCAGATGAAAAGTATCAATGAAACGAATTATCAAAATAACTACACTCACACCAGGGTGGATTACACCAAAGTTTGGTAAAATACGAAGGTGATATTATGCTTTACGAGCTTGTCAGTGATTACAAACCTGCGGGTGACCAACCTCAAGCTATTGAAAAGTTGGTGGAAGGCTTAAAGAAAGGTTACCGATTTCAAACGCTCATAGGTGTTACAGGCAGCGGAAAAACATTCACCATGGCAAATGTTATAAAGGAGATAGAAAGACCCGTTTTAGTAATTTCCCCGAATAAAACGCTTGCTGCACAGTTGTATACTGAGTTCAAATCTTTCTTTCCAAGGAATAAAGTGGAATTCTTTATAAGCTACTACGACTACTATCAGCCAGAAGCCTACGTACCTACTAAGGACCTATACATAGAGAAAAGTGCAGACATAAACGAAGTAATTGCAAGAATGAGGATGAGTGCTATCAAATCAATAATGACCAGAAGAGATGTTATCGTTGTAGCAAGTGTTTCGGCAATATACGCTTGCGGCGACCCTCGTGATTTCGATACTCTTAACATAAAACTCGCTGTTGGAGAGCGTGTTAAACTCAACGATTTGCTCAAACACTTAGTACGAATAGGATATGAAAGAAAAGAAGATGTCGGATTAACCGGAAGCTTTCGCTTACGTGGTGACACTCTTGAAATCTTCCCAACTTACCAAGACGAAGGTATCCATATAGAGTTTTTTGGTGATGAAGTTGATAGAATCTACACATTCGACAGGTTAAACAGGGATATTATCGAGCACTTAGACAGGATAACGATATATCCGGCAAAAGAATACGTTACAACCGAAGAAAAGATTGCAATGGCTGTAAAAAGCATACGTCAAGAACTTGAAGAAAGACTCGCAGAACTTAGAAGGCAAGGCAAGGAGCTTGAAGCTCAAAGGCTGTATCAAAGAACGATGAACGATATTGAACTGTTGAGTACGTTAGGTTACTGCACAGGCATTGAGAACTACTCACGGCACTTCGATGGGAGAAAACCCGGAGAACCACCTTATTCATTGCTTGATTACTACGATGAAGATTACATTGTATTCATAGACGAATCACACATCACAATCCCACAACTAAGGGCGATGTATCACGGGGAAATGTCCAGAAAGAAAAGTCTTGTCGAATATGGATTTAGACTGCCTTGTGCTTACGATAACAGACCACTTAAGTTTGAAGAATTCCTGTCGAAAGTAAATCAAGTGATATTTGTCTCCGCTACCCCTGGTCCTTTTGAATTGGAAGTTTCTGAACAAGTTGTTGAACAGATAATAAGACCAACCGGGTTAGTTGACCCCCTTGTAGAAGTCAGACCCACGAGATATCAAATCGACGACTTAGTAAAAGAAATTGTTGAAGTAAAAAAGCGAGGCGAACGCGCTCTTGTAACAGTTCTAACAAAGAAAACCGCAGAGATGTTAGCAGAATATCTAGTTGAATTCAACATTAGGGCTTTGTATCTGCACTCCGAACTCGATGCTATCAAACGATTCGAAGTGTTGAAAAAGCTACGCTCTGGCGAAGTCGATGTTGTCGTTGGTGTAAACTTGCTAAGGGAAGGGTTGGACCTACCGGAAGTTTCGCTTGTCGCTATTCTCGACGCCGATACAGAAGGCTTCTTACGTAGCGAGACCACACTGATTCAGATTATAGGACGAACAGCAAGAAATGAAAACGGAAAAGTGATAATGTATGCAGATAAAATCACTCCGGCAATGCAAAGAGCGATTGATGAGACAAACAGGAGAAGGAAAATCCAAATAGAGTACAATGAAAAGCATGGAATAAAGCCTCAAACAATTGTTAAACCTATGATGGAGGATATCTTTGCACCGTTTAAAGAGGAAGAAGAAGAGCTATACAAAGTCTATGAGGATAGCATCTTTGCACTGAAAGAATCTCTTTCTTTGGAAGATTACGCTGCACTTCTTGAAGAAGAGATGTACAAAGCAGCTTCTGAACTTAGATACGAAGATGCAGCAAGAATTAGAGATGAGTTGTTTAGGGTTAAGGAAGAACTGAAAAACAATAAATTAAATAACTGAAAAAAAGAAGGGGCACCACCCCTTCTTTTCTTCACAGTTTTTCAAGCAAAGTATTACAGATGTATCGGCAAACCTGTTATCCCTTCTAGTGCACCAAGAACGCTTTCACTTAGGGTTGGATGTGGATGTATGGATTCTTCAAGTTCGTGTGCCTTTAATTTATTTCTAACGGCGATAACGCCTTCCATAATAAGTTCGGTTGCAACTGGTGAAACAATTGACATACCTAAGACCGTTTCTGTTTCTTTATCGGCAATTATCTTTACGAATCCAATGTTTTCAAGCATAGTTCTTGCTCTTCCATTTGCTGATAGCGGGAATTTTGAAATCTTAACCTTGTCCTTATCAACATCTTTTTCTCTAAGTCCTGTTGAAGCAATCTCTGGATTTGTAAATATAATCGATGGAACTGCTGAATAGTCCATTTCAGCTTCGACTCCTGCTATATTTTTTGCAGCAACGATGCCTTCGTACATGGCAACGTGAGCGAGCATGATTTGACCTCTCACATCGCCAATGGCATAAACACCTTCAATATTGGTTCTCATTCTCTTATCAGTCTTAATTCCTCGCTCAATTTCTACTCCAAGATTTTTTACATCGTCAGGAATATTAGGTCTTCTTCCAATTGCGACAAGCACTCTATCGACTACGATGGTCTCGGCTTTCCCTTCTGAATCAATTAGTACTACTTCATATCCATCTGCCACTTTCTTAACATCTTCAACCTTCGTTTTTTCCTTTATTTCAACACCTTTTCTAGCAAATGACTTCTTAATCTCTTCAACCACGTCGTCATCTTCATATGGAAGGATATGGTCGGCGAGTTCAACAATCTTCACTTTTACACCAAGAGAACTAAAGAATGTTGCAAACTCAACTCCGATTACTCCTCCACCAACAATCAACAAAGATGAAGGAAGTTCCTTCATGAGAAAAACATCGTTACTTGTCCATATACCTTCCACTTGACTGAAAGGTGGAAATATTGTTGGCACGGAACCATGTGCTAAGACTAGGTTTGAACCTTCGAGCTCTTCGCCCGTTTCCTTTATTCTTACTTTGTTCTTGCTAACAACTTCTGCAATTCCCTTAATAACAGTTACATTGTTCTTTTTCATCAAATACTCGATACCTTTTCTTGACATCGTTATGCTTTTATTCGCATGAGCCATGATTTTTGGAAGGTCGAAACCTTCAACCGAAAGCTTGATACCAAGCTTATCAGCCTTTTCTTTTGCCTCATCAAGCAAGTGTGTTGCGGTTAAAAGTGCCTTTGTTGGAATACAACCCCAGTTTGTGCACGTGCCACCGAGGTTTTCTTTTTCAACAAGCGCTACCTTTTTTCCATAATGTGCAAGCTTAATTGCACAAACATATCCACCTGGACCGCCACCGATAATGATTGCATCGTAGGACATACTTTCAGCTCCTTCCAAAAAATAATTCTTTAACACTTTAAAATTATATTATCTTGTGGATTTCCGTTCAAGTTCTAAAATTAATCGTAAATGCGATATAATAATTTTAAATGTACTCAAAATTAACAAGGAGGGATGCATTGTGAGTTCATCACAGTTTTCATTTCGAAAGCTCTTACTTCTCGGTTTTGGGTTCTTCGGGATAAGTTTGGTTTGGCCACTGTACAATTCCTATGTCCCGATATTCTTGAAAGATTTTGACCTATTATCAACTCTCATAGGTTTTGTTATGACTATTGATAACATCTTTGCTATCATCATGCTGCCGCTTATAGGAGTTCTAAGTGACCAAACGCGAACAAAACTCGGTCGTAGGATGCCTTACATACTTCTTGGAGCACCGCTTGCTGCTATCACGTTTTCGCTCATCCCCATAACAAGAGCTTGGCACCTATTATGGCTAATGATGCTAAACATCATCTTCATGAATTTTTTCATGGCTCTCTTCAGGTCTCCTGTTATTGCCCTGATGCCTGATATAACACCATCTGAGTACAGAAGTCAGGCAAATGGTGTAATTAATTTTATGGGTGGAGTAGGTGCACTTCTTGCGTTTTTCGCTGGAAAACCGTTGTATGACAAAAATCCAGGTCTACCATTCTACGTTGGAGCTATCATAATGCTTGTTGCCCAGTTGCTCGTTGTTTTGTTCATCAGAGAAGATGAAAAATACAGAGTAAAGACAGGGGAGAAAGTGAAATTTGAGAATGTCTACAAGAAAACAATAGATGAATTAAAAGAGAACTTAAAAGATGTCTTTACTTCGAAAGAAAAGAGCCTTTTGATGATGCTTCTTTCCATACTCTTATGGTTCATTGGCTACAACGCACTCGAAACTTTCTTCACAAGTTATGCGAAATTCCAAATGGGAATTAAAGAAAGCACCGGTGCACTTGTGCTTGGCTTTTTCTCATTAACGTTTATGCTCTTTGCAATTCCTGCAGGGTTTATAGGCTCAAAAATAGGTAGGAAAAAGACAATGACGATAGGGTTGTCAATAGTTATTGCTATACTCATCGGCACGATACTATCAACAAGAATAATAGCAGACATAGGACTGCTAACAAAAGTATTCTTCGCGCTATTTGCAGTTGGGGGCTTTGGCTGGGCGATGGTTAATGTTAATTCTCTACCCACGATAGTTGATATGACTGTAGAGGAAAAGGTTGGTGGCTATACGGGATTGTATTACTTCTTTTCGATGGCGGCAAACATTATTGCACCACCACTTGCCGGGTTCTTTATCGACAAAATCGGGTACAATACTTTGATAATACTCACGTTGGTCTTTTTTGTATTAGCTGTTCTAACACTTCAGTTTGTCAAAAGAGGAGATGTCAAAGTGCATTAAGGAAAAAGGTATTGTCCTAAACAATAATCCCCCGTGGTTTAGAACCCACGGGGGACTTTTTTCTACTCTTTTTTCTTTAGTTTCACAGCCGTTCCGTAAGCCAATATCTCAGCAGCGCTCTGCATTACCGATGACGTACCGAATCTCACACCAACAACTGCGTCAGCTCCAAGCTTTTCAGCCTCGTTAATCATTCTCTTCAACGCTATGTTTCTGCTCTCTGCAAGTAGTTCTGTGTAGCTTTTTATCTCTCCGCCTACGAGTGTTTTGAATGACGCTGCGATATCTTTTCCTAAATGCTTCGAGTTAACGATACTTCCTGTTACAATACCGAGTGTCTCGACTATTTCATATCCCGGCACGAAATCAGTAGTTACTACAATCATGCCCGCACCTCCATTCTAACAATTTTTTTGGGCTAAACTTCCTTTCTTTCGAAAACTAAGTAGCCAGCCCAGGTAATCACTACACACACGACTATTATTCCCAGTGTATAACGAAAATCAACGCTGTTTTTCTCAAAAATACTCACTCCAAGCTGATATGGAAAAGTATTCAAAAATTTTGTAGCCTTTATCAAACCAGCTGTTGTAGTTAAAGCAAGTAAACCCAAACTGGCAAGAAGAGGCTTGACTTGGTCGTTGAAAAGCACAGAGAAAAACACCCCAACACAATACCATAAAAGTGCTCCGAAAATTGAGTGTACCATAAACTTAGGTACGACTGAGTAGTTATACTCCTTTCCAGCAACTGCTGAGTATATAGCCGGAAGTATCGAGCCTACTAGTATAACAATAGATGTTGCAACTGCTCCAACGAACACTTTGTTGAAATATATCCACTTCCTTGACTTTCTAACGAGTAAAAACACTATTGTCTCATTTTCAAATTCTCTTGCAAAAAGAGGAAATGCCATTATTATACCAATGATACCAACCATCTGTCCAAAGTTCTTCCCATACCACTGCGAATTTATGTAAAAATTCCATCCCTTTAACTTGTTTAGCATCGCACCTGGTAGAAACTTTTCAAGCTGTGGATTCCCAGAGTAACCTTCAAGCATGGAGATGGTAAACTTTTGGAATGGAGCCACGATGAAAAATAGTGCTATTGTAACTATTAAAACACCAAAAAACCTAACCTTCATATCGTAAAATTCTTTCTTCATGCCCTGCACCACCTTTCAAAACCTTTCACATGTTTGTTGGATTGTTATTCCCCATTACAAGTGCTTCAAATATCACTTCAAACGGGACAGGAGTGTATTCCAAATTATTCGAAATAGCATACTCTCTTGTCACAACATAGACATCTTCATTTTCCGTATTCTTGTACTTGTAACCATCGATTTTTGAACCCATTGGTACGCTAACAGCACAGTATTTTTCCTTAATCTCATCAAGATAACCCATATCAAGTATCTTCCCTTTGTTCATAATTGCAACTTTATCAGCAACCTTCTCAACTTCGCTTAAGATGTGACTTGTATATAGCACACTCTTCTCACCTGATGGTAATTCTCTTATCATCTCAAGTACTTGATTTCTTACGATAGGATCAAGTCCCCACGTTGGTTCATCAAAGATATAAAGCTCGGCATCTTGAGAGAACGCGATTGATAGGTAAAGCTGTGTTGTTTGACCGCTCGATAAACTGGAGACCTTTTCATTTAAAGGTATTTGGAATCTTTCAACATACTCAAAGCATTTCTTTTCATCGAACCTTTCAGTTAGTTCTTTTGCAACTTTTACCATTCTTTCCACGGTGTACGAACTATACAATTCCTTTCCATCGGGAATAAACGAGATACTTCCTTTTAAAGCAATCTCACCGGCATCCTTTATTCTTAAACCAAGGATACACTTGATTGTAGTGGTCTTACCTGCCCCGTTTGGACCAAGAAGTGCGAAGATTTCACCTTTTAGAACTTCAAATGAAATACCATCAACAGCGTGGATATTTCCGTAATACTTTTTCAAGTTTTTAACAGTGAGAACCAACGTGCTTTCAGTTGCCATTATCTTCACCTTCCTTGTATTGATAACATGATTGAGTTGATTGTTGATATATTTGCTCAACAAGGCTAAAAACTGTAGATTTATCTATCTTGAGTTCTTTGCAACGTCGCAATACACTTTCGAGTTCCATGATTATCTGCTGTTTTATCTTCTCGTGGACAGCGTTTTCAAGTCCAACAACAGTATACCCTTCACCACGTTCTGCATGTATGACCCCTTCGAGTTCAAGTTCCCTGTAAGCGCGTGCTACCGTGTTCACATTTACTCCTAAGTCTTTAGCCAACGTTCTAATAGAGGGCAACGCATCTCCTGGTTTTAACTTACCACTAAGAATAAGTGCCTTCACTTTCTCTTTTATTTGCGCATAAATCGGTACCGGAGAATGATAGTCAACAACAAACCACACACGTAACACCCCTACTGATATGTT
>CAYVMA010000087.1:0-49885 GCA_964452455.1 uncultured Fervidobacterium sp.
TGAGAGACTTTCTGTGCCTCTTCACTGAGTTTTTGAGAAGCGTGTGCAACATTCTGAGCACTTGCCGCAACCTCTTCTATACCACTCGTCATCTCTTCTATTGCCGCGGATGCGTTGTTGACGTTTGAATTGACACTATCAACTTGTGCGGTGAGTTCCTCGACTGTTGCACTAACTTCTTCGGATGCAGCAGCAACCTGTGAAGCTTCTTGCTTGACTGTTTGAGAATCCCTTTCGATAGTTGTTGCTATTTCCTTGAGTGCCAAAACCATCTTGTCAAGAGCTGCAGCAAGTTTTCCAATTTCGTCTTTAGACGAATAAGCAATTCTAACTGTAAGGTCACCATTTGTTATTTTACTTGCGCTTTCTACAATATCGTTAATTGGCTTAACGACGAACGTCCTGCTTACAAATAATGCCACAAGAACACCTAATATGACAGCTACAATTGTTATGGAGATATTGACTAACGTTTTCAAATTGACATCTTTCATCAAATCTTTCTCGAGAACAAGCGTTGCATAAATCCAACCATTTGGAAGTTTCTTGTAACCTGTTATTCTTTTTGCGTTGTTAAATGTGTAGCCAAAAACCCCACTCTCCGGACCAGAGACCCATTTCTGGAAGAAGTCTGTGTCTTTTACGTTCTTACCAATCAAGGTCTTGTCAGAATGCATTATGATATTACCTTCAGCAGATACTATTGCATTCAGATATCCTAGTTCTTTACCCTTTGATAAAAGAACATCGGAAAGCTTTGAGATATCAAAATCGAGTGCAACTACTCCAACGATACCCTCATCAGTTTGGACGGTTTTTGCTATGGTTACAACGAGTTTTCCTGTCGATGCATCGGCATATGGTTCAGTGATGATTATTTGCCCAGGCTTTGCGACAGCTGCTTGATACCAAGGTCTTGCTGTTGGGTCGTAGCCTTCTGGGAGCTCCTCCTCAGGTACCAAATACATGCGTTTATCTTTCAGTCCCACGTAGACATACATCACGTCAGGATAACTTCTAATGACGCTGTAGAACAGCTTCTTCATCCAGACATCTTCTTCGTATTCTCTTTTGTAAACGCCCATAACGTTTGCATCTTTGGAGAGTAGGTCGATTAGTTTGGAATGTTGTTCGATAAAAGTCCAAAAGGTTTCTCCACTGTTTTCTGCCAACGCTTGCAGATTTTGTTTGGTTTTGTCGATAATATTAGAACGTAACGAAAATGCTGAATAAATACCAATAACAACCATACCGATGGTTAGCACCGCCACTATGACCAAAATTTTTTGGAAAATACTCATATTTCGCATACCGTTCCCTCCTTTAATCGACTTTTCTGTTGTTGAATATTCATGAAAGATGTAAATTGTTACTCACTCTCAATATCGCGACGTATAAATTATGCCACAATTGTAGCATATCAAAGGAACAGTTTTCTTGAAAAAAGGAATTTAAACTCAACTAAGGTTATCAACACCTTTCTTTCGATAGAATGCGTTGAATTTCAGCTTTTATCGAGCGAACGTATCCTTTGACATAGCAACGTGAAAAATGGTCTAATTGAGATAGATAATGTGATAGGTGATTCATATATTACTATCCGGTATGTTCATATTTGAGGTGGAGGTGGTCGTTGTATGGTTTACATCCTTGGTGCAAAGCGGACGGCTATTGGTAGTTTTGGAGGCTCTTTGAAAGATATTCCCGCACCACAACTTGGTGCAATTGCGGCAAAGGCGGCAATAGAGCAAGCTGGAATACCGGTTGAAGATTTCGACGAAACTATAGTTGGTTGCATTCTAACAGCAGGGCAAGGGATGGGACCGGGTAGACAGGTTGGTATCTATGCGGGCATTCCTGTTGAAAAGCCAGGTTACACTGTCAATATGCTGTGTGGTAGTGGGATGAAGTCGGTCATGATAGGTGCCAGCGATATCGAGCTTGGCGAGGCTGATGTTGTGCTTGCAGGTGGAATAGAAAATATGTCGCAAGCGCCGTTCTTGATTTCTTACCGTGCAAGATTTGGTCTGAGGTTTGGAAGTCAAGAAATGCAAGACCACATGATACTCGATGGACTCACGGACGTGTTCAATAAGGTGCACATGGGGCTTACCGCAGAGGCACTTGCAGAAGAGTTCAACATATCTCGTGAAGAACAAGACGAATTTGCTTACAACAGTCAGATGAAGGCAAAGGCAGCTATTGAAGCTGGTAAGTTTAAAGACGAAATCGTGCCAGTTGAGGTTCCAGATAAGAAAGGGGTAAAAATTTTCGATACGGACGAATATCCACGTTTCGATACAACACTTGAATCATTGGCGAAGTTGAAACCCGCGTTTAAACCCAACGGAACAATTACAGCCGGGAACGCGAGTGGAATAAACGATGGAGGAAGTGCGATAGTTATTGCAAGTGAAAGGTATGTTGAAAAGAAAGGACTTAAGCCGTTGGGCAGGATTGTTGCATGGGCTCAAGCCGGTGTTGACCCGATGAGAATGGGTTTCGGACCTGTTCCAGCAACGGAGAAAGTTTTGAAGAAAGCAGGTTTATCTTTCCAGGATATAGAACTCATTGAATTGAACGAAGCATTTGCTGCACAAAGCCTTGCGGTTATAAAAGGATGGGAAAAGGCATTTGGAGTTACGAAAGATTGGATTCTTGAGCGCACGAACGTCAACGGCGGAGCGATAGCACTCGGTCATCCAATCGGTGCTAGTGGGAATAGGATTATAGTAACGTTGCTCTATGAAATGAAGAAAAGGCACGTGAAGTATGGTTTGGCTACACTTTGTATCGGTGGAGGAATGGGCACGGCGGTAATTGTTGAAAATATCGAGTAATATACTTAAGATAAGGGGGTTAGACGATGAGGTTAGAAGGTAAAGTATGTATCATTACGGGTGCAGGGAGTGGTATTGGAAGAGCGGCGGCTGAGTTATTTGCAAAAGAAGGAGCTATAGTTATCGCGTGTGATGTAAGTGAAGCAACATACGAACATCCGAATATACATTTTTACAAACTTGATGTGACAGACAGAAACAGAATAGCAGAAGTTGTAAAGGATGTTGTTGAGAAATTTGGAAAGATAGATGTGCTTGTGAACAATGCAGGTATTACACGCGATGCGTTGATTCAGAACATGACCGAGGAAGATTGGGATAGGGTTATCAATGTGAACCTGAAAGGTGTTTTCAATATGACGCAAGCTGTTGTCCCATATATGTTGGAGGCAGGCAAGGGTAGTATAATCAACACATCATCCGTTGTGGGGGTTTATGGAAACATAGGTCAAACGAATTATGCGGCAACAAAAGCGGGCGTCATTGGTATGACGAAAACGTGGGCAAAAGAATTTGCAAGAAAAGGTGCACAAATTAGGGTTAACGCCGTTGCACCAGGTTTTATCAAAACGCCGATGACCGAAAAGGTTCCAGAAAAGATTTTAACCATGATGGCAGAGAGGGCAGCACTTAAACGCCTTGGAGAACCAATCGAAGTTGCTTACGTGTATTTGTTCCTTGCTTCAGACGAATCATCCTATATCACAGGTCAAGTGATAGGTGTCGATGGAGGACTGATACTCTAACAGATAAATGTAACCAATAAGACAAACATGCCCCTGGTTCGCCAGGGGCATTCTGTATACTTTTAAAAGGCTCCAATGTATGATGTAAGTATACGCTTTATTGTTCCATTTGATGTGAGTTTAGAAATTGCGTCATTCAGTTTTTTCTCTAAAGAGCTGTTTAACAAGACTGCACCTATGTTGATGGAGTAAATCAAATCTTTGTGGACCTGGAAGCCGTATTTTTTCGCTAGATACAAAGCGTTGATATAATCAAAGAATGCACCGTCTATCGTTTTAACAAGTAGGTTAGTTACAATTTCTTCGTTTGACACAAACGTCGAGTATTTTATCTTCTTGCCAGATTTAACCCAATCTTGAACAATTCTCTCACCGGTAGCACCTTTCTTTACTCCAAAAGTGATTTTTTCGATGTCTCCATCCCACTTGATGTCTTTTCTAAGCACCATCGCGAGTCCTGAATTAATATACGGCTGGGTGAATTTGAAGACCTTTTTCCTTTCATCGGTGATATGAATACCACCAGCTATTACATCTAAACCGAGTTTTGAAAGTACCGTAGTGTCAAGCGCAGAGAATGGTAGCACGTAGAATTCCACATGCATGTTGAGTTCAACTCCGATGACCCGCCAAATTTCGTATTCGATTCCAGAAAGCTTGTTGGACGTCCAGTATGCGTATGGTTCGCCTAATAAAAGTCCTACTTTCAGAAACTGACCGAAAGTATGCGTAAAAATTAGCAGTGTCGTTATAAGTAAAAAAATGAAAATCAGGCTTTTTGTTAACATTTGCACACCTCCAATAGTAGGCGGTAAATATGGGTTTTCTACAAGTTTAGACCTACTTGCTGGTATTTTTGTTCAACTTTTTTCAACTTTTTTCAACTTTTTCAGCTTTAATCAGTTACTTTTTAAAGGTCTTTAAAGGTCTTCAAAATTTAAAGCCTCTGGGGTGCCTGGCACTCCAGAGGCTTTTTAAATGCACTACTTTTTTACTTTTTCTGTTATCCAATAACCGCTTTTTCCCATTTTTTGAGTATCTCATCTAACCTATCATTAATACTTGGATCAAGTCTTAGTATCTTTTTCACAGTTGGTACGTATTTGTATACTTCTGGTAGCTGAACATCGATAACAGGGAACATCCACTGGTTCAGAGGTACTTCCTTTTGGAAATCTGGGGTGAGCATGAACTCAATGAATGCCCTTGCGAGTGCTAAGTTCTTTGCGCCCTTTACGATAGCTGCGTATTCCTCGAGCACGTATGCACCTTCCTCGAATATTATAGGCATGTACTTGATTGAGCCGTATTTGTACATACTGTAAGCACCATCTGTTGCATAACTTACTATCATATCAACTTCACCCGTTTCGAGCATCTTGAATGCTGCGCTCCATCCACTTGTAAATGTGAGTACGTTTTTCTTGATTTCCTTCCAAAATTCCATAGCATCATCTTCACCAAGTGCAGCAATAGTCCACATCAGGAATGTTAAACCTGTACTGGAGGTCCTTGGATCGATAAGGACAAACCTGCCTTTGTATTCGGGTTTTAAAAGGTCTTTGAAAGATTTTGGAGGATTCTTTATCCTCTCGACGTTGTAAATCATCGCCAAAGCACCGTAGTCGTAAACTGTACCGTAGTCGTTAACAAAACCTTTGTAGACAAGATTTTTCGAATTGGTGGCACGATACTTTTGCAACAAGTTCTCTTTTATCGCTTTTTGAAGCTGTTGAGGATTTAAACCGATAACAACATCAGCCTTAGGTGCGTTCTTTTCGGCGATAAGTCTAGCCAAAACATCTCCCATAGAACCAAAACTTACCACTTTAACTTTACACTTGTACATCTGCTCGAATTTTGGGACAACAACCTTTGCTATTCCACCCGCAAAACTATCGGATGTATAAATCACAAGCTCTGCGGAAAAAGCAAAAACCGTTACTATCAGCAAAGAGAAAAACACTAATTTGACCAGTCCTTTCATGTTAGTCCCTCCTTCTTAAAGTGTGGGTATTCTTGAAATAAAAAAATCCCTCCGCTTTTGTGTTTTCAACCAAGCGGAGGGAATTTTTAAAAGGCTTTTTATTATCTATCCTGCTATCCTGGTTCCTGGTCCCTCCGCCGGCATTACCCGGATCAGGTTCGAAGGGTCGGGAACTTGCGTTCCCCTCTCAGCCCCGCATTCAGGAGCTCCCCTCCAGGATATGGGAAATATGATTGATTCTATTTGCTATTGTAACACACTTTTAATGCTCAGTCAACAGAATATAATTGGTGATGATGTAAACTTACTGATGTAATTGTATTTGAAGAAAGCTTCAAAACTGGATGTGGGGTGTTGAAATGTGAGCAGGCAAGGGATATTCCACAAGTATCATTTCCTTTCTTTTGTAATCTCCATTCAGGCATACCTTTACAGCACGTATATCAATTCAACTGCTGCAAAATTTGGTTTTTCTTTTACTCAGATAGGTCTTGTTAACCTTGCTTTATCTATAGCCTATGCAATAGCTAGTGTGACCTTGGGACACATTGGAACAAGATACGGATACAAAAGGACAATTTCTTTTTTAGCTGTATATCTTTTTATTGTCTCAATGTTCGGACTTTTTGCTAACAACCCTAAGGGTTTGGTTATTTTTGCGGTTCTCCAAGGTGTCTTCTTTGGAGCATTCTTTCCACAAGTTGAAGGCTTGATTGCAAAATCTGAGAGTTTATTGAGGATAGACCCACCATCGATAACAGGTAGATTCACATTGTCTTGGAGCACGGGAAATATAATTGGGGTTGCGTTTGGTCCTTTTCTTACCGTAAAAGCTGCAAGTGCAATATTTGCTCTGGGTTTAGTAATTTCGGGTATGACAAGTCTGTTGGTTTCTTTAGACTACAAACAGTTTGGAGATATCATCACATTTACACCTTACAGAAGGCTTCTTGAACATTCTCAAAATGCATCTGTTATCATGAATAAAAGCACGATGAGAAAACTCAGGTTGGAATACAGAATAATTCTATTCCTTGGTGGTTTGATTTACACATCTGTTCTGGCTAGTTTTCCCAAGTTGATGATGCTTGCAGGGCTAAAGCTTGAAAATGCAGGTTTTTTGACTGTGGGAGCAAATATAGGTGTTTTGCTCACTTTCGTTATCCTGCAGTCTTGGAAAGGCTGGGTAGGGAACGAGTATTTTTGTGGCATACTTTTATCAGTTGTTCCAATAACAGGATTAATAGCTTTTTTCGCCAAAAATCCTTTAATGTTCTTGCTTACATCTTTGTTTGCAGGTTTCAGTTACGCAGTTCCATATACATTCGCCATATTCTACGGACTTTTGTCAGAGGAGGAAGAGCACGGCAAACAAGGGGCTTTGCATGAAATGGTTATTGGACTTTTGTTCGGTGTAGGTCCGCTTGTTGGAGGAGTATTGTTTGACAAGTTTGGAGGAAACTTAGGTTTGTTAGTTTACGCATTTTCAATAAGTGTTGTTATATACCTTATTCAACTACTTTTTAATTTTTCAAGAAAACAAAAAAACCAAGCTACTAAATAACCCTCTTTTTATACCAGTCGGATTTTAAAAATGCGATGAACATAACCAAAACTTCAACAAATTCCGTTACAGGAAATGTCATCCACAGTCCGACAGCTCCTAAATGCAGCACAAATGTGGAAATCAAAACAAACGGAACCATAACTCCCCATCGACTTAAAATGCCCGCTATCATTGGGATTGATGTCTTTCCTGAACCGAAGAACGCACTGGAGAGCCCCGCACTGAAAGATATCATAAATAATGCAAAGACAACATATGGGATACTTTTAGCACCAATTTCTACTACGTTTTTGTTTGATGTGAAAAGAACAAAAACGGATTCCCGGAATAATAGTAAGGGCACAAGTAAAATAGAAACAATGATGGCACTGTATAGAGTTGCTAGAATTGTTGCCTTCTTGGCACCTTTTTCATTGTCCTTCCCCAGTTGGAAACCTACCAGGGTGCTTGCACCCATCGACAAACCAAATATTGGTATAACGGCGAACCCAAACATGCGCTCGATAATGCCAAAGACAGTTACATACTCTGAACCAAAGAGTGAGGAGATTTTGATTAAAACGGTATAAGAAAGGTTTCGAAGTAGCATTTCAACACCGGACGGCAAACCTATAGTGATAAGCTTTGTATCTATTTTCCTATCTAATAATAAGAGCCCTTTTGATGAAATCTTTACCCCCTCTATCCCTCGGAAAAGCAGGTACAATCCCCAAACAAGAGGAATAAACGTAGAAATCACTGTTGCCCACGCAGCACCAGAGACACCAAGACCAAGTCCTCGGATGTTGAGTAATGGGAGTTTGTCGAAAATAAATATAGGGTCCAATATTATATTGACAGTAGTTCCCGTTGCCATGGTAAGTGTTGCAAGCGATGGGCGACCTATATTTCTTAGTGCTGTGAATGTGGAGTAAGTCATAAAAAATACAGGCATGAAAAAGATGCGTATGTATCCATAGTGAATTGCCGAGTTAACGACTTCGGCGTCCGAAGAGAAGAAACTAACAATAGGTTTGAAAAACAACAACAATAAACCTGAAGCGATGAGTGCGACTATAGCCTTAAAGATAAGTGTTTGCTCTATTATTCGTGATGTAAGTTTTAAATCTCTTTTGCCATACGCTTGTGAAATTAATGAAACAGAAGAAGTGCCTATGATTTCATTAAGTATTTCAACTAACCAAAATATTGTGGAGAATATGACGACTCCTGCAATGGCCTTGTAGGAAATCTTTCCAATCCAGAACATATCCACGATATCGTACAAAGATTGTATGGCAAAACCAAGCATTGTGGGAAACGATAATCTAAATAATTCTTTGGTAAGAAGCTTGGTGCTTTCATTTTCAACGGTAAGTTTTTTGGCAGTTGAACTTTCGTCAAATATCTTCACTTAATCCCCCCAATTTATGTAAACGGTAATTCTTAGTCGGAAATATGTTTGTACATTCTTATCATAACATAGGCATTTAGGAAGTAGAAAATCGAACTCACAACGAAAATTAAAGTGTATCCGTTATTGTATTTGGTAAAGAGCGAAAATAAATCTGCTGATAGAGCACGTGCGACGTTGTTTATAAACGAGTTCATACCATTAATTGAAGAAAGAAGACTTGGTGGAATGTTAGAAAAGACCAAAGCAGTTAAAAGAGGACCGACCATATTCATTACCGCAAAGCGAAGTACATACACAAATGTAAAGGTTATCGGTTCCCTTATAAAGCTGAGCAATACGATTAGTATCGGTACAAACACATATGAAAAGATTAAAACGTTCATATCCCCGAACTTTTTCCCCAACTTGTAAGAAAACACAGCACCAATACTCGTAGCCAGCTGAGCCAATGCTAAAATGAGTCCTATCAACGATGCTTTCATATGGAAGATATCGTAGAATATCACATTACCAAAGGTTACAAACAACCCTGCACCAAATCCAACACTCATAGTGGACAGGAAATAGTAAAGTATCACTTTCATAGTGCGCTTGTCTAAGTTCTTAAGGATGCTGAAAAATCTTAGTGCATTGGTGTCTCCACTGTTTTTACTTTCGTATTTTGATTCGTATAATTTCAGCTTCCAGATGGGAACAAGTGCAACGATTCTCGATAAACTCGCTACAATTAACACGTTCCTAATTGGGAAGATGTCACCCAACATGCCACCAAATACGTTTCCCAAAACTCCAGTGAACATACCTATTCCAAAGTTAATACCAAGAACCTTACTACGGCTTTCTCTTGCAGTTTTAAGTATCAAAAGCGTGGAAAGAACAATGGATGTTGCTGTTGAAAAACCCCCGAAAAGAAAAGAAGAAATGCCAAGATGAAGAAGTGAGGGCGAAATAACCCTGTATGTTCCGAAGAATATACTCAAAAGATGTGTGGTAACCATTAATTGTTTTTTGTTAATCTTATCTGCAATTATACCAAACACAAGTCCAAGTAACGCACTACCCCAGAGGAAGAATGAGGTGATACGACCAACTTGCGTAGTTGGTAAGCCTGAAGTGCGGAGCATCAGATTGAAGATTGTTCCGTATATGCCTTGTGCAAGCCCATCTATGAATGTAAAAAGAGCGATTAAGCGAGCCGCAGAACTGACTGAAGATGAACTAGGACGATAAGACATGGTTTTGTGTAAAACCCCCCGGATTAGGCTAAAAATAAGTTAGCATATCGAACAATCACCAATTCAATTCTAACATTACAATTTTCAAAATCAAGTCACAAAACCTTCTGTTTTTGAATTTCTCTTTTGTATCAAAAATTTTTTGACTTTTTTGATTAGCACTCTTGACATATGAGTGCTAATATGGTATACTATCATCGGAAATGCAAATTAAACAAAATAGAAAGGAAAGAAAGGAGTGGTTGATATGACATTCAACCTTGAGGAATTCACAGAAAACGCTCAGGAAATATTACAGTCTGTAACGGATGTGTTAAATCGTTACAGGCAGAACCAGATGGCGCCTGAGCACATACTTTTGACTATGTTGGAAAACTCGAAAAACGCTGCTTACGATATTCTGACCCATCTCAACGTAGATATCGATGGGTTGAGAAGGGATGTAGAACGTGCTATCACATCAAAAGGAGGTTATTACTACTCTTCTGGTGGCACAGGACAAATCTACGTTACACCAGATACTACAAAGGTCATTAACGAGGCGAAGCGTGAAGCCAGACGCATGGGTGACGAAAAGGTCGGAACAGACCACCTGCTCCTTGCTATGGCAATAGTACCAGAAACAACTGTCTACAGGTTGCTGGCAAGATATGGAGTCACACAAGACAGACTCTATACAGCTATCAAAGAACTTAGAATGAAGAGAACATACTCGGAAGAGGAAAACATCGATGTTCTTGCCAAGTTTACTGAGAATTTAACTGAAATGGCAAAGAACGGGCAGTTGATGCCTGTCATAGGTAGAGATAACGAAGTTAACAGGATGATAGAAATTCTTGGTAGAAAGATTAAAAACAACCCGGTTCTCATAGGAGACCCAGGTGTTGGTAAGACAGCAATTGTTGAGGGACTTGCCCAAAGAATAGTCTCTGGAAACGTGCCAGATTTCTTGAAGAACAAGACCATCCTTAAGCTTGACCTTGCAAGATTGGTTGCGGGAACGAAGTTCAGGGGAGAATTCGAAGAAAGGCTAAAGAAACTTATTGATGTGCTCAAGAAGAGGACCGATGTTATTCTCTTCATCGATGAGCTTCACACGGTCGTTGGAGCTGGAGCTGCAGAAGGTGCACTGGACGCGGGTAACATTTTGAAACCAGAATTGGCAAGGGGCACACTTAGAGTGATTGGTGCTACTACAGTTGAGGAATACAGAAAACACATAGAAAAAGACAAAGCCCTTGCAAGAAGGTTCCAGGTCATATTCGTCTCAGAACCATCGGTCGAAGAAACGATTGAGATTTTGAAAGGTCTCAGACCGAAATTCGAAGAGTTCCACGGAGTTAAGATTAGCGATAAAGCTATCGAAGCGGCTGCTAAGCTATCTTCAAAATACATTACAGACAGATTCATGCCAGACAAAGCTGTAGACCTTGTAGATGAGGCTGCGGCTCGCGCAAAAATAGATGGCAAGCATGAGGTAACGGATGAAGATATCGCAAAGGTCGTTGAACGCTGGACTGGTATACCCGTTGGCAAGATTATGGGCGACGAAAAGGAAAAAATCAAGAACCTTGAAAAGCTCATACATGAAAAGTTCGTAGACCAGGAAGAAGCAGTGAAAGTTGTAGCAAACGCTATAAAGATGTCACGTGCAGGTATCAGAAATCCGAAACGACCACTAGGTGTCTTCTTGTTCCTTGGACCAACTGGTGTTGGTAAAACAGAACTTGCAAAAAGGTTAGCTGACGTGCTCTTTGGTAGTGAAAAGGCACTAATCAGAATCGATATGAGTGAATACATGGAAAAGCATTCAGTTGCTAGGTTAATTGGTGCGCCTCCGGGATATGTTGGCTACGAAGAAGGTGGACAACTCACAGAACAGGTGAGAAGAAGACCATACAGTGTCGTGCTCTTTGACGAAATCGAAAAGGCGCATCCAGAAGTCTTCAACGTGCTACTACAACTCTTCGATGATGGAAGACTTACCGATGGTAAGGGTACAACGGTTGATTTCAGAAATACGATAATCATAATGACTAGCAACATAGGTTCAGACATAATAATCCAAGACATCGAGGATGGTTTGGAAAGTGCTATACCCAAGCATATTGAAGAGGAAATGCGCAGGTATTTCAGACCAGAGTTAATTAACAGAATCGATGCAGCTGTTGTTTTCAAGCCACTCAAGAAAGAACACATTAAGCAGATAATCGATATCTATCTCAAAGAGCTCAACGAAAGACTTACCGATAGGAACATCGTTGTGGAATTAGATGAATCGATGAAGGAGTACTTGGCTACGGAAGGTTACGTACCAACGATGGGTGCAAGACCTCTTAGAAGGTTGTTCGAAAACACAGTAGAGTTCAAACTCGCTGAACTGATAATCGACGAACAAGTCAAAGAAGGTCAAAGAGTGAGATTCTACTGGAAGGATGAAGGACTTTACTGGGAGATACAAGGATAACAAATAGAGTAGGCATTACGGGACCCTCCTCATGATGGAAATTTTGAGGAGGGTTCTTTTTTTGTATTTTTTAACATATAAGAAGCTTTTTGAAATGTACCAACCCTGTTGACAGGTGAGAGGTTATGTGATAGAATGTAACACGCAACGGGGCGACGTAGCCAAGGGGTCTAAGGCGGAGGTCTGCAAAATCTCTATTCGAGGGTTCAAATCCCTCCGTCGCCTCCAGGTTTGTGGGCTCGTAGCTCAGTTGGCAGAGCATCCGGCTCATAACCGGACGGTCGGGGGTTCGATCCCCTCCGAGCCCACCAGAAAACAAAGATGCAGCGGGCATTCGCCCGTCTTTGTTTTATGTTTTAGGCGAAATAATTCTTAATCCAAAAATCCCGCTCTGCCCTAAAGAGGGTAGGGCCGCATAAGACCGAGGGAGGAGGTGCTTTATGAGGATTTACGAAACGATGTTCATCATCAAACCAGATGTGCCAGAGGAAGAAAGAAACAACTTGGTTGAAGGTGTGAAAAAGTTCTTGGAAGAAAGACTTGGAGCGCAAGTTGAAAACGTTGACAGATGGGGTATTAGAAAACTTGCTTACAAGATTGGAAAGTACTTCGAAGGAGACTACACTGTTCTTTACTTCAGGTCAAACGGTCAGGGACTTGAACAACTTGAGAACTATTTCAAAGTGCACCCAGATTTCATGAGATGGCAAACGTTCAGAAGAGAGGACCTTGAGAAGAAGGAAAGAAAAGCAGCAAGAGCTAAGAAAGAAGCAGAAAGTTCTAATCAAGAAGTCCAGCAGGAGGGTGCTTCTGAAGAGAAGGTGGAATAATGTCGTATAACAAAGTTGTTCTTGTTGGTAGATTAACCCGAGACCCTGAGACAAGGCAAACAATCGACGGAAACCTGGTAACCACGTTTACAATTGCGGTAAACCGAGGAACAAATGGAGATGAAGCTGATTTTATAAGGATTGTAGCATTCAGGAAGTTGGCAGAATTGGCACACAACTATCTCCAAAAAGGTAGAATGGTTTTAGTTGACGGCAAGTTGAGAATTAATAAATGGAAAACAAACGATGGGCAAACCAGGTCAACCGTTGAAATATGGGCAGACAATATCGTATTTGTTGACTCAAGGAAGAGTGACAAAGAAGTCCCAGAAGAAATACCATACGAAGAAGTTTTTGGTGAAGATATTGAAGAAGAAGACATCCCAAACGACGATGAACCACCATTTTGATGAGCAATGAATTAAACGTCAGTAGGAGGGAAGTAGGATGCCAAGAGCAAGGCAAAGAAGAAGAAAAATTAAGGCATGTAAACTGTGCGAAATGAAAGTTGAATACGTTGACTATAAAGATACAAAATTGCTCAAGGATTTCTTAAACGAAAAAGGTAAGATACTGCCAAGAAGACTTACAGGGAACTGTGCAAAACACCAGAGAATGGTAAAGACAGCAATCAAAAGAGCAAGACAGATGGCATTGTTACCATACCTAAAATACTAAAAAATAAAAGAAGTCGCCGGTTATCTGTTGGCGACTTCTTTTTTTTAGGTTTATATTGATAATTGCTAAATAAGAGGTGTTAAAAGTGACAAACGATTTCGTTTCAAAGATAGCTTTGACCACGATTTTCCTTGCTTTGTTATTTCCTGTTGTTTTAAGTCTTTTTGCCACCGAGGTTCCACAAGACTGGATTCTTTACACGAACGGTCCAAAGTTAGAAGAGCTTATGTTGGTAAAATCAGATTTGGTTGTTATAGATTATTCTGCTGACGGAACAGACAAGAAAGCTTTCAAAAAAGAAGACATTGCATTTTTACAATCTCAAGGGAAGAAGGTGTTTTCTTACTTAAACTTCGCCGTTGCTGAAGATTGGAGATTCTATTGGAATTCTTTAAACAAAGCAATCATTCTTGCACCTCTGGGTGGCTGGCCTGGAGAGTATTACGTTAAATACTGGTACTCAGAATGGTATGATGTGGTAAAGCAATACATGAAAAGAATCACATCAGCTGGATTCAATGGAGTTGCCTTGGATTGGATAAATATTTATCAACATACAAAACTACAAAAACTTTCTGGAAAAAATGCAGAAGGATTAAAAAACGCTATGGTAGAAAACTTAAGAAAAATAACGAACGATTTTCCACAGTTGGAATACGCACTGGTAAATGGAGAAGACATACTGCTTGAATTTCCGGACTTGAGAGAAAAAGCGAAGTATATCATTGTTGAGAGCTTATTTTTCTCTAAGGGTCAACTCGTAACGAATACTGAAGACTTTGTTCGCAGAGTGAATAAACTCACTCAGCTTGTAAAGAACGGCATCACCGTTCTTTCAGTTGAATACATCGACAACGGCAATCCTCTTGACAATAAGAATGTCGAGCGTATAAAAACATACGTGAGTTTGGCAAGAAAATACGGATTTAAATACTATATCGCACGTTTAGATATGAAACTAAACGTTGTTAACATTCCCAGGATACCAAATAGCAAGGACTGATTTTCAGTCCAAATCGTCACGCATGCCGACTTCGTTCAGTATGATGAAGTCTTTGTTCCTCCAGTCTTTTTTGACCTTTACATGGAGGTCTAAATAAACTTTTGAACCCAAGAAGTATTCTATATCCTTTCTTGCGCTTTCTCCAATTTTCTTTATCATTCTTCCTTCTTGACCAATAATTATACCTTTTTGGCTTTCCCTTTCAACGTAGATGTTTGCCCTAATGTACACAACGCCGTTTGGTCTTTCTTTAACTTCTTCGACAATTACAGCAACAGAATGAGGAATTTCTTTATATGTGAAATGGAATATCTTTTCCCTTATCAGTTCAGAAGCGATGAAGGAAAGTGGTCTATCGACTATAATATCTTCAGGATACAGTTGAGGACCTTCTGGTAAATGTTGCTTAATCTTTTCAACGAGCTCGTTTAATCCCTCGCCAGTCACCGCAGATGTGCGCACCACATCAAGCAGATTGGTCACATGACTTCTTATCTGCTCTTCTATTAAATCAGCACGGTCGTTGTCCACAAGGTCTATTTTGTTAATTACTCCAATTGTTGGTGTTCCAGACTGGTTAATATAGTTCGATATATGTTCTTCTGGTGTTTCGAACCCTTCCTTTGCATCGATTGTAAAAAGCAACAAATCAACGTTTTTCAACGCCTGAACAGCGGCCTTAACCATGTATTCACCAAGCCTGTGCAATGGTTTGTGTATACCTGGCGTGTCTACGAAAATGATTTGGGCATCTGAGTCCGTGTATATAACATTTATTCTGTTTCTGGTTGTCTGTGGTTTATCTGATACAATGACAACCTTTTTCTTCATTATCGCATTGATTATAGATGACTTACCTACATTGGGTTTTCCAACAAACGAGACAAATCCGCTCTTCACTTAGTCTCCCTCCCATAAAATAGCATTGTATTTTCTCCGAATTCTTAAATCCTTAGTTTTCCACTTGCTCTTGTTTATCCTGTTCTTCAAAAATCTTAGCAAAATCTCCTGATTCGAGTTTGCTTATAAACAATCCCATCAAAATCTTTATATCATCGCTTAATTTAACCCTCCTATCAACAAAGTAAAGATATTCTATTATGTTCTTCAACACCTTTGGAGAATAAATCATCACATGGTTTACAGGCTTGTATTTTGAATCTTTGAATGCAAACCCCAAAAACCTCGCGACCCTTGGCGAAGGGATTCCAAGCTCTTTGGAAAGATTAGCTACATCAGGCCATTTGTATTCGCGTTTCTTTGGAGCGTAAACTACAACGTTGAATAATTCTATAAAATGTTTTGAAACCGTATACGATATAATTATCGGTTCGTAATCGTTGCAGATTTCGCTCAGCGTATTTTTGGCAATCGAGTAATTTTGTTCCGATAAAGCGAAGCAAAATTCGTCTAATTTGCTGATAGTTATTTTAAAAATAATCTGTTCAACATCTTGTGTTGCTGGATGTTCACCGGCGTAGATTTGGAGTTTTTCAAGTTCTGCGAGTATCGCATATTCATTAGGTCCTGTGAATTTGAATATGGTTTTTGCAACTTCTTCGTCGCATATTATACCTATCTTGTTTGCCACCTCTTTAACAAAACTCAACCACTTGTCCTCTTCCCATTCTTTGGGTTTTTCGAATGTCAAGACTTCTACTTTCCCTGGAATCTTCGTAACTTCTTTTCCTACTTTTTCTGTTCGGACAAACACCGTAACCCAACTTCCGGATAAATCAAGCGATTGAAATTGGTTTTTTTCACTCTTAGACCACTCGTCAAAATCTACCAAATCGTAAACTTTTGCGCTTGAAAACAAACCTAAACTTACACCGGCGTTCTTTAATTCTTCAATCTTTCCGTCATCATCGGCAAATATTTTGTGATATTCCACATCCTTACCTTTCAGATATTCTTTTATGTAAAGTTCTTTACTGAGTTCAGAATCACCAACGAGGTAGATAACCATATTCGACCGTTCTTCTCCTCCTTAACTTATAACTTCAACTATTCTACCATTTTCCATCCTCATGATTCTGTTTGCTATTTGGGCAACACTTTGGTCGTGTGTTACTATGACAAAAGTTGTTCCAAATTCCTTATTAAGCTCTATTATCAGCTTCTTGATTTGCTCTCCATTTTTAACATCTAGTGCGCCCGTTGGTTCGTCTGCCCAGATGATTTTTGGTTTGGTTGAGAGTGCACGAGCAATGGAAACTCTCTGTTGTTCACCGCCTGACAACTGTGAAGGATACGCATCTTTTCTATGAGAGATTCCCAAAAGTTCGAGCAGTTCTAAAGCCCTCTTCCGAGCTTCTGTGACTGGAACTTTATTAAGAAGAAGAGGTAGTTCTACGTTCTCGACAGCAGTTAGAACGGGAATTAGGTTGAAAAATTGGAATATAAACCCCATACTCTTTGCTCTGAATTTTGCCTTCTCTTCTTCAGACATTTTCGTTATTTCCTGTCCGTCTATAATTATTGTGCCGGAAGTTGGAATATCGAGACCTGCCAGTAGATTCAATAGAGTGGTCTTTCCTGAGCCGGACGGACCAAGTATTGCAACGATTTCTCCTTTGTATATCTCCAAGTTTACAGAATCTAGTGCAACGACTTTTGAACTACCAGAACCGTAGATTTTGGAAAGATTTTCAGCTTTTACTATGATTTCTTTCGACTCATTCGTAGCATTAAAGTTTTTTTCCATCTTTTCACCTCATCTTAAGTTCCTAAATTTTTCTCGCAATTTCCTCTCTACAAATTCAGGGACCCACTGTGAAACTTGTCCGCCAAATGATGCGACTTCTTTTACGAGGCTTGAAGAGAGGAAAGAGTAATTCTTATCAGTCATAAGGAATACGGTTTCAACTCCGTTGCATATTTCTTTATTAGCAAGTGCCATCTGGAGTTCATATTCAAAATCCGTGACTGCTCTTAAACCTCTAATGACCACATTTATTTTGTTTTTCGTCGTATATTCAACCAAGAGCCCTGAAAACGTGTCAACACGTACGTTAGGTATACCTTTTAAACATTCTTTCACCATCTCCACACGTTCTTCTATCGTGAAGGTATAGTTCTTTCTCTTGTTTTCCATAACCACTACGTAAAGTTCATCGAATAATTCGGCAGCTCTTCTGGCAATGTCTATATGACCATACGTTATTGGGTCAAAGGAACCAGGGTAGATAGCTCTAACCATATTTTCAGCTCCTTCTTTTGGTTGTTTTTTATTAGATTACTTTAGACTTCCGAATGGAATACATCAGGTTCGAAGAAGTTTGTAAACGATGGATTGAACATCAGAGTTATTGTTCCGATAGGTCCGTTTCGTTGCTTTCCGATGATTATCTCTGTTTCGTGTGGTAAGTCAACGTGCTGTTTTTTATAATATTCTTCTCTGTAGAGGAATATAACAACGTCAGCGTCTTGTTCGATAGCACCTGATTCTCTAAGGTCGCTAAGACGTGGTCGTTTGTCTTCCCTCTGTTCGACCGCTCTTGACAGCTGTGATAGTGCGATAATCGAAACATCGAGTTCCCTTGCCAGAAGCTTCAATGAACGGGAGATTTCAGAAATTTCTTGCTGGCGACTGTCTCTCCTGCCATCACCCAAATCCATAAGTTGTAAATAATCTATGAATATGGCATCTATGTTGTATTCTTTTTTCATTCTTCTTGCTTTTGCTCTTAAAACACGTGGTTCGAGGTTAGACTCATCGTCTATTATTATATTCGCTTTCATTAATCTCGAGGCTCCTTGGACAAGCCTTTTCCATTCTTCATCACTTAACCAGCCTCTTCTAACTTTTTGAAGGTCTACGAGAGATTCCATACACAAAAGTCTTTGAATAAGTTGTTCTTTGCTCATCTCCAGACTGAATATTCCCACAGAAGCTTCCCCGACAGTTGCCATATTCTTTGCCAAATTTAATGCGAAAGCCGTTTTACCCACACTTGGTCGTGCCGCTATGATTATTAAATCGGACTTGTGGAACCCAGACGTCATTTCATCGAGTTTTTTGAACCCGGTAGGGATACCGGTCACCAAACCTGTAAGCCCTTTTAAATGCTTTGACCTTAACTCTTCGAGGTGTTCAAAAACCTCGGTCAAAGCGCTTCGTATATCTATGTAAGTTTTCGTTGCACGTGACTCAGCAATTCTAAAAACCAATCGTTCCGCTTCGTCAAGCACTTCATCGACATTAAGTGCCTCATCGTAAGCTTTTTCCACAATCAGACTACCTGCAGCAATTAATTCTCTCAGTATTGCTTTGTCTCGCACTATCTGGGCGTACATTTCTGCATGTGCTGAAGTCGGAACGTTGTCTGCAAGTTGCGCAACGTATAGCTCCCCGCCTATCTTATCAAGAACCCCCATCGCTTTTAGCCTATCGCACACAGAGATAATGTCAATAGGCAACCCCTCATCGTGCAGTTGTTCTATTGCAGCAAATATGTGACGATGCTTCGGGTCATAAAAATCGGAAGAACTGACTATAGAAACGATGTTATCAACTTTTTCGGGTTCAATCAATATACTCCCTATCAACGCTTGTTCGGCTTCTATGCTAGCGGGTACATTTTTCACAATTCCATCCTCCTTGTGTAGTTACAAAAAACATGAAGACAGTATCTGCTGATTAATCAAAAATCGTTCTTCTTTTTTTGGCAGTAAGTCCTACAATTATCGTGATAAAGAGCGAAATGATAACTATGTAATCACCGTATTTGGTATAAAACGTTACACTATCATTTGATCTGACGTAAAAAATGCCCCAAGTTGTTTTGCTGTCAGGCAAAGTGATGTAGTTGCCATACTCGTCTACAACTCCACTGATTCCTGTGTTTGAAACTTGAACAACGTTTCTGCGTGTTTCTACAGCTCTAAAAATCGCTTGAGCAAAGTGTTGGATTAATGGAATTTTTGAATCATACCATCCATCGTTTGTTATTACTACCAAAAAACCAGCACCTTTTGAAAGCTTTCTTGATATATATGGGAAGAACGATTCGAAACAAATCTGGAATCCTACTTCCCCATATCCTTTTATATCGAAAACTTTCAATTCACCAGGACTGAAGTAATACATGCCCCTTAGAAATGAAAGACGCCCGAATATTCCCTTGTAAGGGAGGTTTTCTACGAATGGGAAAAGTTGGACTTTATCGTATTTATCAGAAAATTTACCATCTGAATAAATCACGGCACTGTTGAATGCGTCGTTTCCAACTAACGTGGGATAACCAATTACAAATGTTCGGTTTTTGAAAGTTTCAAGCAATTTTTTTTCGATATCTGATTTTCTTATATCTGTTCCTGGGAAGACCCCTTCAGGGAATATCGTCAACAAATTCGGGGAGTTCGAAAAATTCTTTTCAATGTAATCAACAATGGCGTTCGAATCGTATGAGTATTTTACTTTCTGTGGCATGTTTGTCTGGGCTAAGATAATGGGGCTGTCTCCAACATTTTTTGGTATAAATGATTCTATAGTGCCGTTTACGAAGAGAACGAGAGCGATTAATGCTAAAACGAAAACGTAGTTGTTCTTATTCGCACGTATGAGTTTGTAACCTTCATAGTTCACTATCACTATTAGGAAAACGAGACCAAGAGTTCCTGTAAACGGAAGTAACTGGAGCAAGCCTTTGAAATTGTAAAGGGCATCACTTAATCGCCCACCTGTGAAACCCAACTCGCCTATACCTCTCAAGTAATCAGATATGACGTAAATAGAAGCAACAAAAATCGGTTCTAAAACGCGGAATCTGACCTTCTCAGTCCAGAGTCCGTAGAGAAATCCAAAAAGCAAAAATGGTAAAGCCTCAAGAATACAAAATAGAATAAAAACCAAAAAGCCTGCCGTGGCATTGAAACGTCCAAACAATTCAGGTAAACCGGTTGTTAGAGTGTTTATTAAATAGTGAAAGTTCACAAAAGAGAAAGTGAAAAAATATAGAAAAGACACTATCGCTGTAAAGATTGGTCCCTTTTTTTCTAAAGCGAGGAAGAGAGGAATAAGAGAGAAAAACACTATCCCTCCAAAAAGATAACCTGGCATTGATAACGTTGTAAGAAGAGAAGATATTAATACGTTCAGAATTGTTTGAACCATAAAACCCCTTCCCCCTACATGTGTATTTTTACTTCAGAAACGTTTCTAATACTATACGCAGTTTCTCTGCCACATACTCTTGTTCTTCTTGCTCCATATCTGTGTAGAATGGAATAGCTATTGTTCTTTGTGAAATGTCTTCTGTAACAGGTAACATCCCTTCTTTCCAACCGAGTTCTCTGTAAGGTTTTTGCAAATGCACCGGGACAAAGTAATTTCTGCATTGGACACCTTCGTTTTCAAGCTTTTGCATTATTGTATCTCTGACCGAACTTGGAGTTCCTTGCGGTAGTCTGACAACGTATACGAACCACGACATCTTGGTGGCATAATCCATGACGGCAGGGAGCTCTAAAGGTAAATCTTTTAAGAGGATTTTATATCTCTCAGCTACTTTTGCACGTTTTTCTATAATCTCATCCAACCTCTGCATTTGTGACCAACCAAGTGCAGCTGACATCTCATCTATTCTGTAGTTGTAACCAACGTAATCGTGAGAGAGCCAACCTTGACCTTCTCCACGCCCTTGGTTTCTTAAAGAAACTGACATCTTGTATATTTTTTCATTGTTTGTAACAACGACTCCACCTTCACCGGTTGTTATCTGTTTGTTTGGATAGAACGCAAACGCTCCTGCTACTCCAAACGTTCCCACCTTCTTTCCTTTGTATTCACTTCCAAGAGCTTCACAGGAATCTTCAACAACTATAACATCGTATTTTTCAGCGAATATATTTATCTTATCCCAATCCAGTGGGTGACCAAAGACATCTACAGCCATCAGGAATATTCTGCGAAATTTGTTGAAATTTTCTTCAACTATCGTCTTGAAGTGTTCAATGTCCAAGTTCATTGTGATTGGATCAATATCAACAAATGTAACACTTCCGTTTTCGTATAAGGCAACATTTGCAGAAGCAACAAACGTAAAGGATGGAACTATGAGAAGGTCCCCTTTGCCAAAATTCAGAGCTTTCAGAATGAGATGGAGCGCACTTGTCCCACTTGAAACAGCAGCGACGTATTTTACTCCAACATACTCCGCTATAGCTTTTTCGAATAGTTCAGTGTAAGGACCTATGCTAAGCCTTCCGGATTTTAGAACTTTCGTCACAATTTCTATATCTTGTTGAACTATCTGTGGTCTCGATAACGGAATAAATCGACATGCTTGTTCTTTACCTGACATGTTACATTTCGCTCCTTTCGGCAGCTCTTTAGGCTTGTATAGACAGGACCTCACGAAAAATTATACCACCAAGTAATAAAAAGACATTCCCTAACTCATTCAAGCTTTATTCTTTTCAAAAAGTTGTACTCATTCATTGCTTCTTCGAACATTCCAGCTTCTTCGTAGAGTTGGGCAAGAGTTAGCCTTTTATCTTCATTTAATGGGTCCTTATCGACAATCTTTCTGTAGGTCAGTGCAGCAAACTTTTTTAAGCCCAAGATGTAGAATATTTTGTATCTTACAAATGATATTGAAAAAAGAACTAACATAGTAACAATTGCGAGAGCAACAGTCAAAAAGACAAAATTATCAGCGAAACGAGAAAGGTAAGAGGAAATTTCCATAAACGAGTGCCAGAATTTGTACCAAGTTTTGCTTGTTTTGTTTAATATGTTTTCAAACCGTGTGTCTGTATATCCGTAAGTTTTGAAATCCTTATATAGTTCTAGAATACTGGTTCTTATTTCCTTCTCGGCACTTGAGTATCGTTGGTACATTTTTTCGAACATTGCGTTGACGAACATATCCTTTTTTTCTAGACGCTTCAGAATGATGTCTAAAAATTTTTCCTTTGCCTTAGCGTCCCGTGATATTACATCGAGAACACTTTCGGCGTAATGTTTTACATCGACGGTAAGAATGTTTGTAAGTAATAGAACTTCAAGATTGTGAGAAAGATTCTTGTCTAAATATTCTACAAGATTTTCTTCCCCGAAAATCTCCAAAATATGGTACTTCATGGTCGACTGTATTGAAGATGTCTTAAGGAATCTTATAAGTCCTTCAACGTCTTCCTTAATTGCAAAATCGAGCATTTTAAGTTTCCTTTTAGCATTTAGAATCCTTCCGACTTGTTCTATTTTTTTACTTTCAGAAGTTGATACGTTTGGGCTTAGTTGGGAAATGTATGAAAGATACATATCCCAGGCAAAATCTGGGTCGGTTTTTGATTTTTCCAATATCTCCTCAAGTGTAAGTCCAAAAACTATTGCAGGGTGATAGAGAACGGTTAAAAACACAAATGTGAATGCGGTGAATAGAAAGAGCATCCAGAAATTTGCAAAAGATATTTTCTGGTTAGTTTTTCTCTTTCTCGTCTTTTTTAAAAGTTTCTTCCGTAAGTCCAAACGGTTCGTGTTCATCGTTTGCCTCCGGCTCGACGTGGATAACCACATCGTAAATTTCCTTTGTGTCATAAAGGTGCTTTTTAATGCATTTTGTAATTTCGTGTGCGTCCCTGACGTTCATTTCACCACTCACCTCTATATCCATATCTATATCGAACTTTCCACCAACTTTCCTTACTCGCACCTTGTGTGGATTCAGAGCTCCACACCTTTGGCATGCTTCAAATACTTTTTCGTAGATCCACATCTCTTCATCCTTTAGGCCGTCCATCAAGTCATGCGTATTTTCTTCAAAGACTTCCCATGCCACCTTTATTATTATACCAGACATGACGATTCCCACCAAAGGGTCCATCCAAGCCAAACCTATTTTGTTGAGTGCGACTCCAATGAAGACTAAACTTGACATCATAATATCGTTTCTCATGTTCTTGGCTTCTGCAACCATTGAATTGCTTTTATACTTTTTCCCTGTAGTATATTCAATTACGAATAAGAATGTTTTTCCACCAACGGAAAGTATCGCTGCAAACAATGGCCAAAAGCCAACCAAGACTTCGTATTGCCCGGTTATCAACCTCTTTGCACTCTCAACAAGCAAACTCACGCCTGCATAAAAAATAACGAAAGATATTATCTTTGCACCTATATTTTCTGCCTTGTGATGACCATATGGGTGTTCCTTATCCGGAGGCCTTCTGGAAATTAACGTTGCGATTAGCATTGTTGAAGATGTTAAAATATCCGTCGAAGTGTCTATACCATCGGCCAAGACTGCCATACTTTTAAACACAAGTCCAACGGTGACTTTTACTGCAGCCAGCAATACGTTCGTAAAGACCGCGATTAGCGCAACTTTTCTAATAGCCTTATCTGCACTAATATCTTTCACAAAAGTCACTCCTTTCCCAAGAGGTAAGGCAAAGACTACTACAAAAAATCAAGGGGCTTTGCGCCCCTTGATTTTGTTGAGAATCATTATCAATTATTTTCCAAGAGCTGTCTTTGCAATCTTTACGTATTCTCTGAAGCTCTCTGGGTCGTTTACCGCAAGTTCTGCAAGCATTTTTCTATTGATTGCAACGTTTGCGAGTTTGAGTCCGTGGATCAGTTCGTTGTATTTGAGCCCTTCGTTTCTTGCAGCGATGTTTATTCTTGTAATCCAGAGTTTTCTGAAGTTGCCCTTCTTATTCTTTCTTCCGTCAAAAGCAAACTTTAGTGCTCTGTAATAAGATTGTTTAGCAAGTGTATATCTTCTGCTGAGTGCACCTCTGAAACCTTTAACAAACTTCAGAAATTTTTTCTTTTTCTTCTTTGCGTTCACAGCATTTTTGACGCGCATATCTATTCCTCCTTATTTGATTTAATTTGTCATTTTACTTTTTCCCAAGAAGTCTGAGGATTCTTGGTTTATCAGCTTGGGAAACAACGTCTTCAAGTCTGAGGGCACGTAGTGTTGATCTTCTCTTCTTTCCGGTTTTGTGCCATGCGTTGGCATGTCTGCGCATAATTTTTCCATTCTTTGTGACCTTGAATCTCTTGGCCGCAGTTTTGCTGACCTTCATCTTTTTCTTGGCCATTGTTTTTCCCTCCTGCTTAAGTATTTTTTTATTTATTATGACCATTACAGATTCTTTTACAGATTCTTTGGCTTAAGCATCATCCACATGTCTCTTCCTTCAACCTTCGCTTCCTTTTCAACTGTGCCAATATCAGAAACGTCTTTTGCAATCCTATCGAGTATATCTTTACCCTTATCCATAAACGCCATTTCTCTTCCACGGAACATCACGGTAACTTTGACTTTGTTTCCATCTTCCAAGAACCTTCTAATGTGTTTGAGTTTAGTCTGATAATCGTGCTCGTTGATAGCGGTTCTAAATTTCATTTCCTTGATTTCAATAATCTTTTGGTTTTTCTTTGCCTTTTGCTCTCTTTTGGCAAGTTCGTATTTGTACTTGCCGTAGTCCAGTATCCTCGCAACTGGTGGTTGTGCATTTGGAGCAACAAGAATTAAATCAAGTCCTCTTGACCTTGCAAAGTCGATAGCCGCACTTTTCGACATGATACCAACGACTTTTCCTTCTTCATCGACCACACGTAGTTCGTTGAATGGAATCTCCTCGTTTTTAATGATTTTTTCTTTTTCGTTCTTAATAATTTTCCCCTCCTATTACAAAAAATTAATGCGGGCTTGCGCCCGCCATTGAGTTCGACCTAAGATAACCTCTCCAATAAACCTTACGCTATTTTGGTCTCGCTATTTTTACACTTTCCTTACCCAATAGGCTTTTCGCCATTGGGTGGGAAGCCGGGCGCTTCCTCTTTAGTGATAAGTATTCGTTTTTTCGAAAATCTGGTGGGCCGCGTGGGACTCGAACCCACGGCCACCTGATTAAGAGTCAGGTGCTCTACCTGCTGAGCTAGCGGCCCAATCATGGTGCCCCCAGGAGGAATCGAACCTCCATTTGCGGATTAGGAATCCGCCGTTCTATCCTTTGAACTATGGGGGCTTCCGTTCTGGCAGCCCCACGGGGAATCGAACCCCGACCCTCGGACTGAGAATCCGATGGACTAGCCGTTATCCTATGGGGCCATCTTTTACTGAGTACTACTTTTCGGTGTTAGTGACCGTGTTATATATTAACACATTGCGAGAAATTGTCAAGATACCATCTTGAAAATCCTGCTTTACTGCTGAGAATAAGCTTTTTTAACTTATTTGGTTACAAACGATTTTGTTGTCGATTTACTGCTAATAGCAGAGCACACAAAATTCTGCAGGTTTCGAAGAATTCAAAATGTGTTATAATACTTTTGGGCAACTGGGCGGAAATTTAGATCACAAAGAGCCAAAGCGTACCTCCGTAGATTGATTGTGAAGCAGACGGGGGCGATGAGTTTTTCGGCTGTTGATTTTTACTTTTCGTTTATATGGGGAGGGAGTTTTTTGAACAGAAAACAAGGAACGAGAAGGAGCAGAGCTAGGGTATTTAAGTGGTTATTTGTTTTTGCTTTCGTTGCTATTGTTGGAATAGGACTTATACGTGAAAATATCGAAAGGTGGAAACTCCTGCATGAACCTTATAAACAGTATAACATATATGGCGTATTGGAAACTTGCAAAATCTATTTTGGAAATGTAAAATTAGATAATTTCTTTTTTCATGAGCCTCGGTTTTATTGTCGAGACGATTTAGGTAATCAATACGCGTTTTCAATACTGGAAAAAGATAATTTGACAATATACAAAAACGGAAAATCCCTCTTACCTGAACAAGTGGATGAACTGTATGAGAAGATTTTCAAGGGTGTGATTGTTGAAACTATTAAGCGTCAGCCTCCTGCTAATTTTGAGGGTTGTGACCCAAATAGTATATTCTCGTACCTTAAAGGTTGGGTGGATGAATACATATATAACGAAGGCAGACATTTTGTTAAATTTTCAGGTATGGACAGTGTTGGAAACATTGTAGATGTTGTTTACGAGGTTAAGAAAGTTAACAACAAGGTTAAAGTCTACGTTGATCATATTCTTGTAAATGGTCGTCAGTTAAACGAAAATGAAAGAAGAGTTCTTCTGGCAATTATTTACAAAAAGAAAATTGAACAAGAGGTACTTGAAACCGTTGTGAATGGTTATTTACCGGAACTCTCAGAGGCTACTCTTGGCGAAGTTTTGGGAAAGCTTCCCTCTAGTAGGTTCTACTTATTTAACGAAAAAGAAAAGCTGGTTGAGTTTACTGCCTATGAAAATTTTGGAACATCTCAGGATGTTAAAAGAATTACAATTAGATTTCATGTCAACGATTATGGGTATATTAGTGTAGTCTATTTCATGGTTAATGATGAAGAAAAAACAGTGAAAGAAGCTCACGAGTATATCAAGAAAGTATACAAAAAGTTCGGTTATCTAACCGATGAGCAAGAGCGCGAAAAGTACAAAAGAAGAATACTAGCAAGCACAGTTCCAGGTAGGGCTATTACGTTTAATGAATTTGTGCAACAATATTTGAAGGATGTTTCCTGGGTGGTTACTATTGAAGGAGATAAAGTTATGGTCAGACTTGAGGCTCATACCAAAAATTCGAATAAAGCATTGTGGCTTTTATTTGAATTGCCACGCGAACGTATGGAAAGTCCGATAGTCAAAGATGTGAATTACAATGGGTTGAAGGTTAGCTTGAATGAAGTTTTATCGGACATAATGCCTAGGGAAGTTGCAAATGTGAGAAATGAAACCACTAATGACGAAAAAGCGAAAATAGCCGCTGTTCAATCAAGTTTGTCTGTTGCTGGTTCAAAATTTAGTAATAACAAGATAGCAGTTGAAAGCTTTTTGAAAGATGTTAAATGGTCCGTCAACAAAAACACAGTGGAGGTCAGGGCTAAAGGAAAATATTTGGGAAAATTTATGGACTTTAAAATAGTCTTTAGTACTAACAATGTTGCAAAACCTGCTATTGATTCAGTGAGTATTGATGGGAAACAATGCCCAAGTAACATAGCGGAATATATTATCGGAAAGATATATGGTATTGACAAGTCAAACTTGCTGGTAGCTCATGTTAAGAACTCAAAGGTTTTAAATGAACCACTGAAGAATCTTTTAAAAACGGGAGAGTGGAATGTAGATACTAATTCTGATAAAGTTAATTATCAGGAGAACGATTTTCTTATTTCTTTCGCAGTATCTCCGTCTGGTAAAGTAGAAGTATTCCACATCGGTGCCAACGGTAAAGATTTAACAGATTTGACTGATAAATTTTTCATAGCGCTGGAATCTCATAAGTCTGTTAAAGAGGCGATAAACGATGTTTTATATGAAGAAACAAGAGAAACGGAATTGGCAATAAGTCCAGACTCTATAGAAGAAGAGTCTAGACCAGAAATGGAAGTAGAGGAAACGTTTGAAGGTACTACAAATACTTTTACAGAGCAGTCAGGGATAGATGACGAAGTGGATACCGGCATAAACGTCCAGGAAACGGAAAATGTCGACAGCACAGAAAGCATTGAGCTTTGGGACGAGACATTACCCAATACAACAGATCCATCTTTAGCTGAACCTAGACGTAACGATAATTCTGACGGTTCTAAAGAAGAGGATTATAGTTACGGTGAGTTATAGGGTTGAGAAACCAGGAGGCTGAGAAGTCTGGGAGGAATTGAACTTGACTGTGTTTGAGGATATGCTCTGCTTATTTGCTTCTTTCATAATCAGTGTCTTGACAATTCCGTTATTTAGAAAAGTAGCGTTTCAATATGGTATCGTTGATAAGCCAGATGGTGAACTCAAACCTCACGACAGAATTACTCCTTACCTTGGTGGTTTTAGTGTCTTTTTAGGAGTTCTTTTTGTCACGCCCTTTGAACCTATAACAAAAATAGTTTTGACTGTTCTTATGCTGATAGGTTTATATGATGACGTGAAAAACCTTGACCCTAAGGTAAGACTCTTAACCGAGTTTGTTGTGTCGTTTGTACTTGTTTACAAGTATACTGGTTTTTCTTTGTTTTTTCCGATTTATTCAGTTCTCGCGGTTGCATTGATAAATGCCGTTAATATGATGGATGGATTGGATGGCGTTTGCGCAAGTGTTTCGGTAATCTCTGCAATAGGTTTATTTACCGTTGCAACGTCACGATATGACAAAGTTTTGTTACTTGCCCTCGTCGGTGCTTTGTTTGGTTATCTGCTTTACAATTTCCCACCAGCAATGATATTCATGGGCGATGCGGGTAGTTATTTAATTGGTGGTGTTCTTTCAATAGGCCTACTCTCATCTATCAGGAATGGGTTTTCTAATCTTCCATATACGGTTTCAGCTTTTATTTTTCTTTCCCTCTTCTTTTTTGACCTTGGAGCAGGTGTTTTGAGAAGAGTATTGAACGGACGCTCTCCGTTCAGTGGTGACAGAGGACATTTCTATGATAAAATTCAGTCAAAGACCAAGAACAAAAAGCACACACTTTTCGTAGTTGTTTTTATACAATTTGTGCTTTTCACGATTGGTATGATAGCAAAGCAGAACAAAATATTATCGTTGCTCGCTGTAGTGGTGTCGCTTGTTATGTACTATTTCATATCAAAATGGTTGAAGATATTAAAATACTACTAATCAATTTTGAATAAAGGGGAGGAGGATGAAAGTGCTTTCTTTTTTCGAAGAACTTGTTTTGTATGTCACCATACCTCTTGTAGCACTCTTTGCTCACAGAGAGTATACTTACGAGTTCAGTACTCCAAAGTACGCGATTTTAACAGTCGCTACGCTATTGATAGGAGTGTACTTACTTGTTAAACTGCTTCAAACAAAGAAGTTTAAATTTTTTGCATCCAAGGTCCATTTTATTTGGTTAGCATTTTCGGTGGTTGCGTTGCTTTCAACAATTAACACTTGGAGGGAGAATCCATACTTTTTCAGGCAAGCGTTTGATATAGGACTTTACTTATTCTTGAATATGCTATTATCGTTCTACTTTTCAACCATTCTTGATGATAAACAGAAGATTTCACGATTTCTTTTTGTTTTCGTGTTGACAGGGTTGTTCATTGCTGTTAACGCTATACTAAACTTCTATTGGGGATACGACATGATGCTTGGGCAAGTCGGAGAGCCTTTTCAGAGGGCGAGTATAAAAGCAAATGTAGGAAATGTTATATTCGTTTCAAACTATCTGAACATGCTTTTACCCATTGCACTTTACTTCGTCATCAGTCTCGACCTTGGTGTTATGAGTGTTCGAAAGTTTTCTGGGATTCTTTTTATGAAATTACTTTCCCTGTTCTCTGCAATTCTTTATTTAGATGTTATTATCTTTTCTCAGACCAGGTCAGAATACTTGGCGCTTGTTTTGGAAGTAGTATTACTAATCCTTGCTTATTTCTTCTTCATACGTAAACGCGAAGAAAAAGCTGAAACAGAACTTCAAAAAAATGCACCAAAGCTACTTGCCAAACTAAAATCGCTACGCAGAATGTCGATTTTGATATTCGTTGTGATGGCGATTATCCTTGTCATTGTTTACAATGTTCCTTCACCGTTTAACAACTATGGGAAATTCAGTATGACCGAAAGGTTTAGTGCTATGGCCTCCGTATCGAGTAGAGACGAAAGGTTCCTATCATGGTTCTCGACAATTTACATTTGGAAAAATCACAAACTCTTTGGGCAAGGTATAGGAACGTACCAATTGTACGGTCTTTACGGAATCGGTGATTTGACTGCTGACAAACCTATTTATAGCTACGGTTGGAACAACTTCAAAAGAGCTCACAACGATTACTTCCAAGTACTTAGCGAGACAGGAATAGTTGGGCTGGCTTTGATTATTGTAATGCTTATATTACTTGTTATCTACGTTCTAAAAAATATTCAAAAGCTCCAGGAACGAGATGATACAATTCTATTCTCCATGCTTGTGCTGAGTGGGGTAGTGTTTGCCTTCCAGAGTTTCTTTAGTTTCCCAGGACATTTATTGCCAAATGCATTGATGGCAACATTTGTCTTAAGTGCTGGGTTGGGTAAATATTTTAATAAGGTGGATGGAAAGGAATACGAAATAAAAGGTGCCAAAGCTGTGGTGCTTGGCCTCATCCTTATTTCTTCTGTTGCCGGTTCTACGTATTTAAGATGGAATCATTTTATTTCAGAAGTATACTTCAGAAACGGTAATGTTGCATTTCAAACACTCTCACAACTGAGGACACAATTAGCTCAGATAGACGATTATTTGAAACAACTTGACCAAATTGAGTCAGAACTAAACAACTTCTCCGGGCAATTTCAAATTTACTCGCCTGAGAATTGGCACAAATACAAACAATCTCAAGCGGGCAATTTGGGAGGGTTGTATAACAGAGCACAGGCGGAGAGTGAACGTTTGCAGAATATTCAAAATATAAGAAATCAGATAGCACAAAATCGAAGGGCATTAACTGCCCAGAAAGAAGCAATACCGCATGAGCTCACAAAATACTATGAACAAGCAAAATCATACTTTTTAAAAAGCGTAAAACTTAACCACACGTATGGAAAGTCGTATTTCTACCTTGCAGCACTTGCTTCTGACCCGGTAAGAATCAATATCCTGAAAGATGCTCTGAGGAAAAATCCAGAAGCTGTTCTTAGTCAGAACTACGACGAATTTCAGAATATACTTCCTAATAAGTTTAAGTATGCTTACTTCAAAGATTTGGCGGTCTACATAAAAAATAATCCTTCGTTTATTGACAAAATTGATATGGCAACAGCACAAGCAATTGTTGATTCAGCTTGTTTATATGAATTCTCGTTACTTACATTCACAGAAAGAAACACTTTCAAAACATTAGCAATCAGGTACAATTCCCTATACCTGATTGCAAAGACACTTACTGACAACATTGCAGAGGAAGAAATTAATAAAAAGACATTAGCTCTTGAATCCATCTTTTTCAATAAGTTCGATACTTGGGTTAGGAAGACACTTTACATAATGCCAGGAGGATGGAACAGATTCCCAGACTGGAAGAATCTTGATATTGAGCTTGCAACAACAGGCGGGCAAGATATCTATAGGTACTTTGCCGGTTTGACAGTCCAGGCGTTAGATCCAATTAACGTGGAGTCACGTAACTTGCTTGTTGATTTGGCGAGATTGGAGGCAAAAACATGTAAATTCATGGAGGTAAAGGGTGTCTGGGGTGTGCCTGATGGAGTGCTTGATTATCTCCACGCTCTTGCAAGAGAATATCAAGTTATTTCGGAGTACCAAGAGAGTGTAGTTACGTATTCACAATTGATTGAGTGGTATAAGGAGAATTACGACCTCATCTCAAAAAAGGTTAACGACAAAGAATACTGGGATAATAACTTTAATAGATTCATTGATGATTTGAAGAAACGCTTAGATACCATTCTGGAAAAGGATGAGAAAGGCTATATTTCAAACAGTCTTACTCCAATGTTTGAGGACAGGTTGAGAAGGTTGTACAATTCAATAATGAGCACTGATTTCAAGAAGATTGAAAAGGAATACATTGAAGAGCTCATTAAATATACACCAACATTCTGGATGAAGATAGGAAAATCTAGTGTTTGGAAAACAAATGCCTATAACTCTATGAAAGATTTTGAAAACCAGCTTCAAGCACTGAATTTCTCTGACGATGCAAAGAAAGAGCTTATTTCGATACTGACAACTGTTGTTGATTCGAACTTGATGAAGCTTTATGAAAGATATGCCAGGTTCAAAGCTCACTACGAACTAATAAAAGAAGAATTCTTGAGAACAGCGGAGAATTTAATAAGACTGTACCAACAAACTTCCGAGGGAGAAATACTAAAAGATTGGAAAGAACCGTTGTTCGCTATGCCGGAGTTTAATAGTAAGGCAGAAGTTCTCAAATTTTTAGATGAACTAGTAGCAAAATATAAGTAAGCCAAGAATTAAAACGGAAGCAGGGGATATCCCCTGCTTTCATTTTATCTTTGCGCTCTGCTTTTACTAAAGAGCCACTCAATCATTTCTTTATCTCTGTAGGCAGGAATCCAAGATGCATGCGGAAAACTTCCGATACTTTCCATGTAGCCTTTTGGATATTCTGTATATCGCACAGGTGCGTTTAGCTTCCTCAGTGCTTCGACTAACTCACGAGAAAACTTTACAGGAACAACGTCGTCGTCTTCGGCATGAAAGAACCATATAGGGATGTGGGAGATTTTGTGGACTTTCGCAACATTACCTCCACCACATACAACAACTGCAGCTGCAAATCTTTCTGGGCAAAGCGTTAAGAGACCAACGGTACCAAAACCTCCCATTGATAGCCCAGTTATGTATATCCTTTCTTCGTCAACAGAATACTCATCTACAATCTGGTTGGTTAATAGGAGAACCGTTGAAAGAAGCGAGTTCGGTTCAAGCTCGTCACTAGTTCTAAATGAAGTTCCCCAATACCCGTTCTCTGGACACTGTGGAGCAAGTACAAAGCACGGGTGCTTTTCCTGCACTTCTGGACTGGCCCACACAGTGGCACCTTCGTTTGCAATAATTTGTTTTTCGTTATCTCTTCCACGCTCACCAGCACCATGGAGAAAAACAACCAACGGATATTTCTCACCTGGTTTTTGGTTTTCAGGTATGAAAAGTCTGTAAGGCATTTCGATAAACTCATCTTTGTAAACAAACGGCTTGAATTTTTCAAGATAGTTGATTTTATCTGACATTTTTCACGCACCTCCTATTTATGGCTTTGTGAATATTATACACTGTGTTTTGTGAAAACGAAAGAGAAGCGATATAATAATTATATCTCAAACCATAGGAGGAATTTGAATGATAACTACCCTTCACAATTACCTCTTCATAGGTGCGCATCCGGATGATATTGAGATTTGGGCAGGTGGTTTGATTTTAAGAATACTTCGGGAAAATCCAACTGCGCAAGTTCATTGTATTGTATTGACAGACGGTTCAGCCGGGTATGGGAATGTCCAAGAACGATACGAAGAGGCTATGAATGCTTCAAATATGATGAAGGTTAGCTCATACGAGTTTTTGAGTCTAAAGGATGGTAGTTTGCACTTTAACAACGAGCTTCCAAATGTAATTGCTAACCTTATAAGAAAATACAAACCAGATTTGTTAATCACACACCCACGAAATGACAGACACCCTGATCACGCTGCGGTGGGTACAGCAACTGATAAGGCGCTCTTCCTTGCAATGGTCACTCCCGAATTTTTAGATTATGAGCCACACTTTTGCAAGAATGTACTTCGATTTGTGTCAGACCCTTTCAGTAGTCCAAAGCCGAAAGTGTATGTTGATATCTCAGAAGTTTATGAGCAGAAAAAATCAGTTATTTCAAATTTTAAAACACAGCTTGGAGTCTTGGAACCATATCTGCAACTTAACAAGTTGTACGGACGTCTTATAAATTGCGCAGCAGCGGAAATCTTCGAACCTGAAGTGTTAGTGTTCTAAAAAACGTCGAAAAGGAGGTTTTAATTTGAAATCGGGATTGTGGATTAAATTGTTGTCGGTCGGAACAGGAGGTTTTTTAGGTTCGGTTCTTAGATATCTGATTTCCCTGTGGCTTAACAAAAGATATCCAACCTCTTTGATACCTTACGGCACTTTTGCTGTGAACGTCACAGGAAGTTTTTTTCTCGGTGTAATTATGCAAATTGCATTTTACATTCCGATGAATGAATTAGTCAGGTTGTTTTTCACAACTGGCATTATGGGAGGACTAACTACGTTTTCAACATTAACATACGAGACAATGGCACTTGTATATAATGGAAGTTACTTTGCTGCTGCTTTGAATATTCTGATTAATCTGTCCATAGGTCTTTTGAGTGCATTAGGTGGGAAGGAATTAGTTGATATTATTTATGCAAGGTTGTAATCAATTTGCGTATCATTTAGGGGGGCGGATGTATGGAAAAGATAGTTGGCACATTCGTGCGCATTTATGTCAAAGAAAATCAAAGATGCGAAGCATTTGGAAAAAAACCACTCAACAAGGTAATTGCCGAGATGGCTCTAAAGATGGATATCACAGATTTTGTAGAATACAAAGCTTTTGAGGGGTATGTTTTCGACAAAAAATTACATACATTGACTAGAGAAGTTATCGACCATGAACTTCCGATAATAATAGAATTTTTTACAACAGATGAGAAAGCCCAAAAGTTTTTAGATGAAATGGCGCCTTATTTGAAAAACACAGCTGTGCTTGTATTTAGGGATACCGTAGGATACTTTTTCCGATAATTTTCCAAGAACACGAGTTTTATACCATTGGATAATATGTTTATTTGACAGAGGTAGGTGTATGCATATGGTCACCCGGTTGATTATAACGAGTATTTTGATAATATTCTTGATGAGCTGTTTCAACATGGTATTTGCAGAAAAGCCTGTCATAGATGTTTCAGTGAGTGTAATCGGAAACGAGAGTATTGAAAAAATAACAAAGAGCGTTTTCTTATCTGAGCTTTTGGACACAAACAAATTTACGGTGACCCTAAGAGACAATATAGTGCAACTTTTTTCGGAAATGAACCTGCAAGATTTGTTATCTATGCAGAACGTTATTCTCTCAAAAAGAGAATACCCAAAAGGTTCGCTGAATGTTTTGATTTATCTGAATAATTTAAGTGTGAGAAAAGAATTTGTTGAATATGTTAGAAACAACATTTCAGGTGAGTATATATACGCAAATGGTAAGTACATTCGTGTCGTCCAAGGAGCGCGGTTTAGATTCGATGGCAAAAATTACATCCAAGATGAGAATGGCATGTATGTTAAAGGAACCGATGGGAATTATTACGTCCCGTTGGACTTTTATTCCAAGGTTCCACACGAGAATACCTACTACGTCCTTGAATGTAGTCTTTCTTATGTGCTAAGTTTGGAAAGAAGTGACGTTAAGAAAGATGCATTCGCTGTAAGCGTGGGTGTACCTCTGGTTTTGCATAAATATGACCCATATAACAACAGACTTTTAAGAATCGAATATCCATCTTCAGAAATTCTGAACCAATTTGCTAAGAGCGTAAGTTTAGAGTTGGCAAGTAGGCTGATGGGACTAAGGAGACTGTATGGGTTTATTGACAGTGTGAAGTTCCCACGAGTGTTGATTGATATTGGTTCAATTGATGGTGTAAAGCCTGGACTTTACTTTGGGGTCTACGATGGAGATAATTACATTGCGGAATTGAAAGTTGTTCGAACAGCCGGAGATTACAGTGAGTGCGAAGTAACATACATCAAAAGCGAAGTAGAAATAGAAGAAGGGTTTTTCGTGGCGGAAAAGAAACCAGACTTTGTTTTTCCAGTAGGTGTAAGCATTTTGTATCTGTATCATCCTGAAAGTTTTGGAAGCATTGAATTTGAAATCTCAGCAAAGACATTGAACATACATAGAGAAGAAATCTCTGCGTTGTCTTTTGGGTTTGGTTATGACTTATCTAATTCTGAGATTGGGAGTTTCAGCGTAAGCTACTTCCACCGTATACGTTCTTCGCCTGTTTACGTACTCACAACTCTGAAGCTATTCGAAAACAGCTCAAGTCTGTCAGTCTCAGCAATTCCTATGGTTGGATTCAATATCAAATTTGGTATTTTCACATTAAGAGCACTTACTGCCATTGATTTCTCAACTTTTGAATTAGGTGGTGGTGTCTCATGGTGAGAATATCTAAGAAATTTGTAATTCTTTGTGTATTGATGATATTTGTCCTTTCTTCTCTTTCTTTTTCGCAAGGCAAAAGCGTAAAAATTAAGGTTGTCTTCGATAAGAATGTGAAACCAGTCTACGAGAATATTGACCTCAGTGTTTCACTAACAACTACCTTTGCGGACATAAAAGATAACACTGCAAGGATTGTTCATGTGTTAGGTATATCAAAAGAGTCTACAACAAGAAAAGTAAACGAGTTTGTGCGTGATGAAAAGGGAGATTACGTCTATTTTAAAGGAAATTATTACAAGATAGCTGACAAAAGAAAATATACTTTCGATGAAAAGCAAAAAAGATATGTAGTTGATAAGTATGGTAGATACGTTTACCTTCAAGAATACGCTTGGGCAAGGAAACAGGAAGAGAAGTATATAATCAGTGATTTTTATTCGCTGAAAAGTTACGAAATTCCCGTAACGAATTACTATATCTATTTAGTAGTAACTGACATCGATGTACAAACGTTCTTTATCAAATCCATAACCCCTATCGTTGGAAAAGGCTCAACAGTTGAGAGAGCAATTGAAAACGCAAGGAAAATATTTTCAACTGTGGTCAATGAATACAGTACCGATAAGGTAGACATTGCCGTTCTCTTCGAGAAAGGTTTTGACCCTGTTTTGCGGACAGCTTTGCTGGCAAAATTACAAGAAGACACAAGATACAACATTTACGACAGGTTGTACATAGATGAGATTATGGAAATTGTGAGAACTTCGGATTTATTTGGGACTGAGCAGATTGTTTTAAAGTTCCAACCACCAAGGTATTTGATAACATTTGAAAACTTATATAAAAGCGATTATCAATTTACCGAAGATAGGTACTATTTCTTTGAGAATCCTGTTAACGGAGCGTATATTAAAAAGAACGTTGGCAGTTTGGACGTGCCTGTAAAGGTCGAGGTTGGGAGTTACTATCGTTATGATTCTAACACGAAAAGGTATGTCTATGACAAAGAGAAAGGTTCGTATGTAAAGTACTATAAAGGTCCTTGGGAGAAGGATAACCATCTATTTGAGACAAGGTTTTACGATTATATCCTCTACAAACTAACTAAGCTCAACACGTTCTATTCGTTGCTTATGAAAGTGTTTGATACAGAAAAAGGCACACTTGTTGGCAGCAGGTTCTTTAGTAGGCAGATAGAGACAGTGTTAAAAGAACCTGTTGACCGGTTTGGAACGGAAGAAGTAGATTTTCATACAGATACGAAAATTCGTAGTTATTACTCGATGGCAAATGAAGTTCAAGAATTTCTTCAGTTGCTTTTCCCACTCTCTACAGTTGTTTCACAAATCAGCGGTGAGAAAGCATTACTTGAAAGTGGTAAGAACATAGGTGCAAAACCAGGGTATGTTTTCCAGAGCATTGCAAATGGTTATACAACCAGTTTTATGAGACTGGAAAGGGTATTTGAAAAAAGCTCGGAAGCTAGGATATTCTACATTGTGCCCGGCGAAGAGGTTGAACCACATTCTCTTGTTATCGAGACAAAGGAATATCCCAGCAACTTGGGAATAAGATTTGGATTTTTCGTGGAAAAAGAAACTTACGGCATGAAAATTGGGTATATCAAAAGCGATATTTACGGAAATTACATGTGGTCATTCACATCTTCGTTTAGTACTCCATACGACACAAGCTCAGTCGATAAGATGATATTCCCTGTTGCTTTTGAGTTCTCAAAGTTCTTATTTGGGGAGAACATCGAACTTTTACTAGGTACATCGTTTAACGTTGTTTCGGAAAGTTCAGGAGCAAGTTATATCAGTGATTACGGCGTTCTCATTGGTCTGGCACTTTCATCGTATATAAGAAATTCCGCGCTGTCATACGGTGGTATTTGTTTTTACACTGGAATAAAGTACACAATCCCATTGAGTAACTTTGAATTATCACCAAACAATCTGAATCTTTCCATAGGGGTAGATATGAGATTTTAAATTTCCAAAACCTTTTCCATTTTGATGTGAGGGATTCCAGCTTCATGGAAGACATGACCTACTGGTTTGTATCCGAGTTTTTCGTAAAATTTTTTGACCTCAAGCTGAGCGTTTAGGGTTATCGGCTTGGGGTTTGTCTTTTTTATATAGTCTTCTATAGCCTCCATTATCTTCTTGCCGTAACCTAATCCCCTGAATTCTTTAAGCACAGCAACCCTTTCAACCTTCCAATGGTCTCCAATGTCCCTAATTCGTGCAGTTGCAATATATTTGCCAAAGTGTCGAACTAAGAAATGAATGGCTTGTTCATCCCTACCATCGAGTTCTATTCTTTCATCAATTCCTTGACCTATAATAAAAACCTCGCGTCTAATCTTTTTGCATTCTTCAAATCGTTTATCTGGCAGTGTAAAATGTTCAACTGTTAAGAGCTTATCGTAAGCATTCTTCATTCTCCTCAAACCTTCCTCCAAAAGCGCTTTTGGACACGCAAAATTCAATCTAACGGACTGACTATCGCCAAATTCAGCTCCGTCGTTTAGGTAAACCTTTGCATGTTCCAAAAAGAACTTTTGAGGGTTTTCGAGTTCCAACTTCGAACAATCGAGCCACATTAGATATGTGCCTTCCGGTAGCGTGGGATTAATCAGTGGCATGTGTTCTTTGATAAATTGATACGCAAAGTCTCGGTTACTTTTCAAATAACTTCTCAGGTTCGTAACCCATTCATCACACTTATACGCTGCCTTCAGCGCTTCAATACTGAGCACGTTACCTGTTAGAAGTTCAAGGGATTGCATGTAGTTCTTGTAAGCTTGCCTTAGTGTTTTATCGGGAATTATCCCGTATGAGTTTGTCAGACCTGCAATATTAAAGGTCTTCCCTGGAGAATTCAGAACGATAACATTTTCTGTTCCAACTTTCAAAAAGCTTGTAAAAACACTCGGTTCGTAAACAATATCCGCATGTATCTCATCAGATACGATTATCAAGTCATACTTCTTAGCAATGTCGTAGAGTTTTTCCAATTCCTCAAATGTCCAGACTCTACCAACCGGATTATGTGGATTTGAAATCACTATCATCTTTGTCCTGTTGTTAATTGATTTCTCCAAACTTTCGTAGTCCATAACCCATTTACCATCTTTTAGAATCAATCTGTTCTCAACGAGATGCCTTCCGTTGTTCATCACCACCCTGAAGAATGGTGGATAAACTGGGGGTTGAATTATAACTTTGTCACCAGGAAGTGTGAAGATGTTTATTAAGAATGCAATCATTGGAACAACACCAGGACCGTTGACAATCCATTCCTTTTGGATTTCAAGGTTGTAAGATTTTTTGTACCATTCTACAATTGCGTTGTAATAATCGTTTGACCTAAAGGTATAACCGAATACGCCATGTTCTGCTCTTTTGATTATTGCATTGATAACACGTTCAGGGCTTTTGAAATCCATATCGGCAACCCACATGGGGAGCACATCTTCACCGTATAGTTTGATTATCATATCCCACTTGAATGAATCTGTGTTTTTCCGTTCGATAATAGTGTCAAAATTGTTGTTTTTTTCAGTTCCAGACATTGAGAAGCCCCCTTCTCGAATTGTTTTAAATTCTTATCACAAAGATTATAACAAAAAAGTGCCCCGGCAAGGAGCACTTTTCACGAATTTTTTGTAAAAATCGAAATTTATTCCCACTCAATCGTCGCGGGTGGTTTCGATGTTATATCGTAGACAACCCTATTTACACCTCTTACTTCGTTCACTATCCTTTTCGCAACGTGGTTCAAAAATTCATGTGGCAACTTTGCCCAATCAGCTGTCATACCATCTTCGCTTGTAACTGCCCTCAAAGCAATAACATTCTCGTAAGTTCTATAATCTCCCATGACACCAACGGTTTTGACAGGTAGCAAAACAGCGAACGCTTGCCAGACTTTGTTGTATAAATCCCACTTTTTGAGTTCTTCTATAAATATTGCGTCTGCTTCCTGCAAGATGTTAACGGCTTCTTTTGTCACAGTGCCGATGATTCTGACTGCAAGTCCTGGACCTGGGAATGGGTGACGATAGAGTATACTTTCGGGCAAGCCTAATTCTTTTCCAAGAGCTCTAACCTCATCTTTGAAAAGGTATCTGAGTGGTTCAATGATTTTGAAAGGTAACTTTTCAGGTAATCCACCTACGTTGTGATGGGTTTTAATTTTCGCACCAGCTTTTCGTTCTGCTACTTTACTCTCTATAACGTCTGGATAGAGTGTCCCTTGAGCCAAATATTGAATGTCGCCATGCTGTTGTTTAAGCTTCATCGCTTCTTCGTAGAAAACGTCTATAAATGTGTGCCCAATTCTTTTTCTTTTTTCCTCAGGGTCTTCGATACCTTCCAGAACTGAGAAGAACCTATCCGATGCATCTACATAGTGTATCTTTATACCTAAGTTTTGAAATTGCTTCACCACTTCTTGACCTTCGTTTTTTCTTAACAGTCCAGTGTCAACAAATATAGGAATCAACTTATCTGGCACGGCTTTGTGTAACAGCATGGCAACAACAGAAGAATCAACTCCACCGGACAAGCCAAGGATAACCTTTCCATCTATCTTTTTCCTAAGCTCATCTATTAATTCTTCAGCAAGGTTTTTCATTGACCAGTTTGGAGAAAGTTGCGCAACGACTGTTAAGAAATTGCGCAGTATATCTTTTCCGTACTGAGTGTGAACAACTTCCGGGTGGAACTGGACTCCGTAGTATTTATTGTCCAAGCTGCGAATTGCTGCGTAAGGCGAGTTCTCACTTTTCGCTATAACTTCAAACCCATCTGGTAGGATTTCTACCCTATCAGAATGGCTCATCCAAACAGTGAATTTATTAGGTACTTCTTCGAAGATTCCAACGTGTTTTAAAATTTCCAACTGCGCCGGTCCAAATTCTCTATGCGGAGACTTTTCCACCCTGCCTCCGAGTTGATGAACAAGGGCTTGGAGTCCGTAGCAGATTCCAAGAACCGGCAGGTTGCTTTCAAAAACGTATGAAGGTATCTTAGGTGAATTCTCATCATAGACGCTTGCGGGACCTCCTGAGAGGATGAACGCGCTTGGTAATAGTTTTTGGACGTTCTCCCAGGGTTCGTCATAAGGGAGTAGTTCTGCGTAAAACCCAAGTTCCCTGACACGTCTGAGTATCAGCTGGGTGTACTGTGAACCAAAATCAAGTACTACAACTGTTTTTCTCTCCATCGTCTTCCCCCCACGGTTTTTGGTGAACTTTTATTTTCGATGTTTCACTTATATCAAAAAGCTATCATATGAGTATGCATTCTTCAAGCAAAAATATTTGAATTTTGTTTTGCAATTGTTATGAACTATTTACGAGTAAGCTTATGTAATCCGCTCGTGGTGATATAATTCTTTTTGGGAAACAAAAAAGGTATCTGTGCTTTTATGCATTAAAAAGGGGAGTGTTGATATGGATAAAGAATTGTTGCTAATTCCAAAACCGAAGAAGCTAAGGTGGGCGTTTGCGAAAGAATCAGGTGCAACTATTTCAAAAAATGGGTTTATCTACACGACAAACGAAAAGATAGCTAAATATTTGAAAGAAAAAGAAACAGTATTTGAAGAATACACTATAACGAAATCTTCAAAAGGTGACGAATTCGTGCATTTGGTCGTTAACCCTTATATTTTCCCAAAGAAAGAGGGTTACAGACTAATGATAGACCGAAACATCACTATAACGGCCCATGATGATGCAGGTTTGTTCTACGGTGTTCAAACGTTGAGACAGATTCTGAGACAGATTTCACACTTTGAGAATAGACTACCAAAACTGTTCATCGAAGACTTCCCGGATTATGAAAATCGAGGAATAATGATTGACATAAGCCGAGATAGGATTCCAAATCTTGAGGTTCTCAAATCCATTATCGAAAAGCTTTCGGAACTGAAGATAAATCAGGTCCAACTTTATATGGAACACACATTTGCCTACAGAGGTCATGAGAAGGTGTGGAAGGAATACAGTGCGCTGACGCCTGAAGAAATAATTGAACTGGATTCTTTCTGTAGAGAACATTTCATCGAGCTTGTTCCTAATCAGAATACATTCGGGCATTTGAGCAAATGGCTCATACATGATGAATACAAACATCTTGCGGAGGCACCAGATGGGTATGATACGCCGTGGGGAGGTCGGTACGAGTATCCGTTCTCTATCTCTCCCATTGTTCCAGGCTCGCTAGACTTTATAAACGAACTATTAGGAGAGCTTTTGCCAAACTTTTCAAGTGAGCAGGTAAACATCGGATGTGATGAAACATTCGATTTGGGGCAGGGGAAATCTAGAGAATTGTGCGAACAGTATGGCAAAGGTAAGGTCTATTTCGACTTTTTGATGAAGATTTACAATATCGCAAAAAGATACAAAAAGGCAGTAATGTTCTGGGGAGACATTATCGAAAATCATCCTGAGTTCATTCCTCATCTGCCGAAGGATATGATTGCAATGGTATGGGGTTACGAGGCGAACCACCCGTTTGATGAAAAATGCACACTTTATTCAGAAAGTGGGTTGTCTTTCTATGTCTGCCCAGGAACATCAACGTGGAATACTTTTATTGGAAGAGCCGATAATGCAATAGAAAATATAAAGAACGCAGTTTACAATGGGTACAAGCACGGGGCGATAGGAGTGTTGACAACCGATTGGGGAGATAATGGACATCCACAACATCTACCTTTTTCATGGATTGGGTTCTCTTTGAGCGCTGCTTTAAGTTGGAATTTGGCGGGGATTGGAACTGAAGAATTACTAAATTCCATTAATCTCCACATATTTGAAACGGAAAAACCTTTAGCAGATGTCATATACAAATTAGGTCGGTTACACAACGCTCTTCCATACACACCAAATGGGACTCCGTATTTCTATGCATTTATCTTTCCAGATAGGTTTAGCCAAAATGAAAAGCTAAGAGAGATTAACGAGGAAACTTTGGACAAGCTAAAGGACAAACTAAAAGAAATAAAAGAGGACCTATGTTCACTGTCGTTGGAAGATAAGCATCTTGAAAATATTGTTGAACAAGTTGTTAACAACATAGAGTTCGCTAAGTTGGGTATGCAGGTGCTAAGTTTTCTCAAAACTTATGGCTCTATCGAATCCGTTCCAGATAATGAATGGAACAAATTTGATACGGATCTTGAACGTGTCTTGGAAGACTACAGGAGAATTTGGTTAAAATGGAATAGACCAGGAGGGTTAGAGCAGAGCATTTTCAAATTAACAAGAATAAGAAGGGTAAGAAACGGTGACAGACGGGGGTTGATTTTCTAAGTTATGCGAAGGATGCAAAAAAAGAAGAGATTGATTATTAGCTATACAACGGCATCTATTCCGCTTCTATATTTGACAGTTGCATTGCTCATACCATTTATTTTAAACCTTCGTTTTGCTGGTGGGTTCTCTTTCGATGCGCTTGTTGATAACAGTTCAAAAATAAAGTTCACGATATATCAGGCATTCTTGTCTTCGGTTCTAACCGCACTTTTAGGTATCCCTGGAGCATACCTTGTTGGTAGAACGAAGATACATCCCGTGATTAAAAAAGTGTTCCGTATTATGTCGAGCATACCTTTCGTATTACCTGGAATTACAATGGCTATAGGTTTTTTTCTTGTTTTTGGCAACAGAGGATTGTATTCGCAGTTACTAAGGCTTCTTGGATTTGATGTTCGTATACTTTACACATTTACTGCGGTGCTCCTCGGTCATGTCTTTTACAACTTTCCTCTTTTTATTAGAATAGTTGGCGAAGCTTGGGAAAACATGGATGGGTATTTGATAGAGGCTGCAAAAATCGACGGTGCATCAAAATGGCAGGTATTTTCAAAAGTGGAAGTCCCTGTGCTGTTGCCTGCCATATTGAGAGCGTTTTTCTTAACGTATATTTACACATTCACCAGCTTTTCAGTAGTTTTGATACTTGGTGGAATTAAGTATTCAACACTTGAAGTAGCGATTTACATGTATTCAAGAATCACTTTCGATTTCAAAGCCGCTTCAACACTGATGCTCTTCCAACTTTTGTTTATCTCAATTATAGGCTTTTTCACATCAGTTAAGAGGGAGCGCTTTGAGAAGTACCACTACCGACACCTTGAGAAATTTCCACTTTGGGGTTATTTTTTCTTTGTGATATCTACATTATTGATATTTGTTCCCTTAATCTACTCAGCACTTTCAGGTTTCTTGGATTATTACGGTAAGTTTTCTCTAACAAATTTCAGAATGCTCTTTTCAGAAGATTTAGAGTACCTTGTGGGAACGGATTTGAAGAGTATGATTTTTTACACATTCATTATAGCGTTGTCCTCCTCGCTAATTAGTGTCGTGATTACTATGTTTGCGGGGTATTACTCGTCAAAAGGTAAAAGATTATATTACCTTGTGCTTATACCCGCAGCAATGTCGTCGGTAACGATTGCATTTTCCTATGTGTTTATAAACATCCCAGTGTTATTGAAGCTTATTATTGTGCATTCTTTGATAAACTTGCCCATAGTTTTTGGCATAATTGAAACTGGATGGAGAAATATTCCTCAAAGTATAATAGACGCAGCAAAGGTAGACGGAGCAAGCACTATGAAGTGGGTATCAAAAATAGCGGTTCCAATGATGAGAAATTACATCTTTACAGCCTTTGTTTATTCATTTACAATCTCTGTTGGTGAGACTTCGGGAACTTTGACTCTTGCCGAACCGCCGATAACGACGTTTTCAGCTGTTGTGTTCAGATTGATGAGTTCAAGAAACACGGAAATAGCGATGGCGCTAAACACATTTTACTTCGCATTTGTTGTTTCATTGTTCATAATAATAGAAATACTAAGAAAGGAGGAACATGCATGATACTTTTTGGAACGGGTGGTATTAGGGGTATAATGAGGGAAGGCGAGTTCGATGAAAAGACTGTAGCTGTAGCTTCAAAAGGTGTAGCAGAGTATATGAAGATGAATGGACTAAAAAAGGTCTTGATTGCATATGATACAAGGAATAACTCTGAAAAATTTGCAAAACTTTCAGCTTCTGTCTTTTCAGGTGAAGGGATGGAAGTGTATGTATTCGGTGAACCTGTGCCAACGCCAGTCTTATCATACGGCGTGAGAAAGCTCGGTATGGATATGGGAGTTGTGATAACAGCAAGCCATAACCCTCCCGAATACAATGGCTACAAGGTTTATACCTCAAACGGTGTCCAGGCTGTTCCGGAAGTTACCGATGTCTTGACTGAGCTGGTAAAACAAGCATGGAACCAACCGATAAGCGCGGTGGAAAAATACACGATAGTGCCACGAGAGGTGCTCGATGAGTATATTTCAGATGTCGCAAAAGTTGTGAACACCAACTTGAATGGTTTGAAGGTGGTTTACTCACCTCTCCACGGAACAGGTGCAAAATTTGTGCCAAAGCTTTTGAGGATGCTTGGAGCGGAAGTAATAGAAGTTACAGAACAAATGGAACACAACGGAAATTTCCCAACCGCGAAGACCCCAAACCCCGAAGATGATAGAGCTCTTGAATTGTTGAAAAAATACATGGAAAGGCACAACGTAGACCTTGGATTAGCAACAGACCCAGATGCTGACAGAGTAGGTGTTGTTTTTAAAGATATCAGATTAACAGGTAACCAGGTTGGAGTTTTGCTTTCTAAAATGTTGATAGACGGATACCTCGAGTCTGGAAGAAATAAGGGAATGCTTGTAAAAACCATAGTGACGACAGACATGGTGAGACCAATGTGTGAAGAAAGTGGAATACAATTATTTGAAGTTCCAACAGGATTTAAATTCATAGGTGATTTAGTTGAAAAGCATAAAGAACTCGACTTTGTTTTTGGATTTGAAGAAAGCTGTGGATACCTAACGGGAGATTTAGCACGAGATAAAGATGCTGTTCTTGCTTGTGGTCTGGTAGCAAAAGCGGCTGTTAACTTTGATTTACTTGACAGAATGGAAGAACTCTACAAAAAATATGGATATTACCTCGAAAAACTCATCAACTTCGATTTCAAATCCGTTGACCAAGCACTTGATGTTTATGCAAAGTTGAAGCAAACAGAAGCTAAAGAAGTTAAGGAAGTTATTGATTACTCAAAAGGGTATAACGGAGTGATTCCGAACGATACCTTGAGGTTGGAATTCAATAGCGGGCGTATCTTTGTCAGACCATCGGGAACGGAACCTAAAATGAAAGCGTACGTTATGGTAAAAGCTGATACAAAAGAACAGGCTGTTTCTAATTTAGAGCAACTTGAAAACAAAATCAAAAGCATTGTTAATGAAATATTGGAACGATAGATTCGTTAGTCATATCAAAACGGGGGAGTATCCCCCGTTTTGTAAAATTAAAAAATCAAAAGGTTACCTTCGATAACTATCTTCGCATTTCCACCGACGTAAGCTTTGTATACTCCGTCTTTCAAATGCACTTTTGCAAATATGTTCGACCTTCTGCCCATTGTTTCGCCTTGAATTATTTCGTATATCCTTTCCGGATCAACGATTCCGTATTTGTACAGATAATAAATCAGCGCACCGTTGGCTGTTCCCGTTGCTGATTCCTCAGGTATTCCGTAAAGAGGTGCGAAATCTCTGCAATTCGCAACAGCCTTATCTTCATCAAGAGTAAACACATGGAAGCTTACAATTTCGTTTTTTCTGCAATATTCCGAAATTCCTTCAAAATCAGGTGAAAGTGAGAAAAGTATATCCTTCGACTTTACAGGTATGAGAAGGTCCCAGAGACCTGTGCTAACAATCTTCGGTTTCAAGTTGTAAATCCTATCCCCTATATCTTCCTTACTTATCCCAAGAAAATTTGCTATTTTCGAAATCTCGTCGACGTCTAGTTCATCGCCTAAAGACGGAGTTGCTTGCTCCATCATCACTATTCCTTCTTCTATGGAAATATCGATAATGCCAGCTCGAGTGTGTGCTTTGTATATAAATCCTTGCTTAACTAATCCTAAGTATTCCAATACTTTGAAAGATGCGATGGTTGCATGACCACATAAATCAACTTCCGCAACTGGTGTAAAATACCTGAGGTCGAATTCTTTATCGTTCTTGGCTTTTACAAAAGCAGTTTCCGAAAATTTAACTTCCTTAGCAATATTTTGCATAACACTTTCATTGAGAGTGTCCTCGGGACCCAGAATAACAACTCCTGCAGGATTACCCAAGAAAGGAGCTTTTGTAAATGCATCTACCACAAAGAACTTCATACTTTCACTCCTTTTATATTCTTTGCTCAATGATATATTCTATCACCACTAGGCAGGAACTAAATTAATATTTCTTAAAACTTTACATGGTAGAATTAAATAGAAGACACGAGTGCAACTTTACATATCATCAAAGGAGGACGTATTCATATGAAAAAAATAGCGTTTATATCTGACATCCATTCAAATCTAGAGGCTTTAAGTGCTGTTTTAGAGGACATCGAAAAAAGGAAGGTAGACGAGATATATTGTGTTGGGGACCTTGTTGGCTACGGTCCAAATCCAAACGAGGTTGTTGAAATTATAAAAGAGCGCAAAATTCCTACCGTAATGGGTAACTATGACGATGCAATTGGTTACGAAAAAGACAGCTGTGGTTGTGCTTACAATCCAGGTAGGGAAACAGAAGTTGGGGATGAATCAATTAGTTGGACGATAAGAAATACAACGAAGGAAAACAAAGAGTTTCTCAAATCGCTTCCCCACAGGTTGTCTATTGAAGCCGAAGGTTTGAAAATTTTACTTGTCCACGGTAGTCCTGTTAACTACTTGCTTGAGTATGTTAAACCGTCCACATCAGCAGAAAGACTAAAGTTGTTACTCAAAAATGTTGAAGAAGACATAATAATTAACGGTCATACGCATCTTATGATGGCACGTCATCTTTTCGGTAAAACTATCCTGAACCCAGGTAGTGTCGGTAGAACGAAAGATGGGGTTCCAGGAGCCACATATCTCATACTATACGTTGACAGCGGTGTTTACTGGTACGAGTTTGTGAGGGTTACATACGATATAAAAACAACCGTGGAAAAGATTGTAAAGGCAGGACTTCCAATCGAACTTGGAACGGTCTTGGCACTTGGCCAAACGTTTGACATGGGGGAAGCGAAAAATACAAAAACACAAGAAGAAAAACAAGGGAAAAAAGATGAACCCTTCTTCAACATTTGAAGGTAATTCTTCTAGTTCTCATAAGAATGCTTAAACCCTTTGATTTATCAAGTGGTTTAAGCATTTTCAAAACGCCTGAGGAATAGGCATATGTTCGTATTGTGTAACACAGATTAGAGCAAATCCGTTACTGTAATGGACTTTACAGTTAACACAAGGCATAGTAAAATGGCATTCGCCGTCCGAAAAAAGGACGAAGCAGACAGAGCAAAAAAAGGCCAGTTGACAAACCAAAAGAAGTGTGGTAAATTAAGAAACGCTTAAGGGCGCTTAAGAAAAATTAAGCGAAAGAGTTTCGGGTCTTGACAAAAGTGAAAGCGTGTGGTAAATTAACAAAGCGCGACGGAAAGCCGACTCGATGAAGGCAAGAAGAGGTCCGGTCATTGAAATACGAATAGCAGCCACCGAAGAAAATAAGAGCAGGGTTGAACCTGAAGAGGATTAGCTTGGAGGGTTTGATCCTGGCTCAGGGTGAACGCTGGCGGCGTGCCTAACACATGCAAGTCGAGCGGTGCAGCTGGAGGCTTCGGCCGAAGGCTGCATAGCGGCGGACGGGTGCGTAACGCGTAGGAACGTGCCCCCTGGAGGCGGATAGCCGCGGGAAACTGCGGGTAAACCGCCATAGACTCGGGAGAGTAAAGGCCGTAAGGCGCCAGGGGAGCGGCCTGCGTCCCATCAGGTAGTTGGTAGGGTAACGGCCTACCAAGCCTACGACGGGTAGCCGGTCTGAGAGGATGGCCGGCCACAAGGGCACTGAGACACGGGCCCTACTCCTACGGGAGGCAGCAGTGGGGGATATTGGACAATGGGCGAAAGCCTGATCCAGCGACGCCGCGTGGAGGACGAAGCCCTTCGGGGTGTAAACTCCTTTTGTCGGGGAAAAAGTGCTGATGGTACCCGACGAATAAGCCCCGGCTAACTACGTGCCAGCAGCCGCGGTAATACGTAGGGGGCGAGCGTTACCCGGAATCACTGGGCGTAAAGGGTGCGTAGGCGGCCGCGTGTGTCTGGCGTAAAATTCCACGGCTCAACTGTGGGTATGCGCTGGAAACTACGCGGCTTGGGTGCGGCAGAGGCAGACGGAACTGCTGGTGTAGGGGTGAAATCCGTAGATATCAGCAGGAACGCCGGTGGAGAAGTCGGTCTGCTGGGCCGTAACCGACGCTGAGGCACGAAAGCTAGGGGAGCGAACCGGATTAGATACCCGGGTAGTCCTAGCCGTAAACGATGCT
>CAYVMA010000088.1:0-8392 GCA_964452455.1 uncultured Fervidobacterium sp.
AAGATAAAAATCCTTTCCAACCTTTAGTCCTGTTTCTTGCAAAATTGGTAGGACAACCTCTTCCGTTGTGCCCGGATACGTCGTGCTCTCAAGGACAACGAGCTGTCCTTTTCTCAGTCTTTTCTTGATTTCATTCGCACTATTGATTATATAACTCAAATCCGGCTGCTTAAACTTATCAAGTGGTGTAGGCACACATATACTTATCACATCGCAGTTCTTCAATTCATCAAAATCAGTAGTCGCCCTTAGCTTCTTTGCTTGCACAAATTCTCTTAACTCGTTGTCATCAACATCACCGATATAATTTTCCCCTCTGTTAATCATATCAACACGCTTTTGTTGTATATCAAACCCAACGACCTTGTAACCCGCTCTGGCTTTCTCAACTGCCAAAGGTAATCCCACATAGCCCATTCCGATTACACCAACAACCGCTTCCTTGCTTAGAATCTTTTCATACAAACTCATCTGCATCCCTCCAGCCAGCTTTATTATCCCGCACGTTCTCAGGGAGTTTAAGATATTCATTCACTGAATGAATTTTACCATACATATTATCGTCCGTCAATTGACAAACTTTAATTGTCTTGTCCGATTAGTTAGCAACATCTCTGTAAGCATATATTAACGAAAATTTTTCTTGAAAAACTCTCCTCGATGGTAAAATAATACACGTATGCAAGTTATATATGCAAAAACGGGTACTTAAAACGCGTCTCAAACGGTTGGGGATTCCCCGCACGTCTCCAACCTACGTTGTTTTAGTACCTGTAAAACACTCAGGGAGGTGAACTTTGTGTACGCGATAGTGGAAAGTGGTGGAAAGCAGTACAAAGTCGAGGCAGGTCAGCTACTGCACACGGAAAAACTCAACGTGGCTCCAGGCGAAACCATCGAGCTTGACAAAGTTGTCATGGTCAAAACAGACGACGGTAAAGTCCTTGTCGGACAACCATACCTCACAAACGTCAAGGTCACTGGAACGGTTGTTGAACACGCAAGGGCAAGGAAAGTGCTCGTTGGTCAATTCATCCCAAGAAAGGGCCACAAGACAATAAAAGGTCACAGACAGTGGTACACCACTATCAAGATTGAAAAGATAGAAGTGAAATAATCTAACAAGATGATTGTGTGCAAGTTTAAGTTATCTGAAGGCGTCTACGAAGAATTTGAAATCTCAGGACATGCGTTGTATGCAAGAAAAGGAAAAGATATAGTTTGCGCAGCGGTAAGTACGGTTTCTCAGCATACGGCAAGGGCACTGAGTGAAGATGGGGCGCAAGTAGAAATTGAAGAAGGATATCTGAAAGTTGAAAAGATTCCGAAAGACAATATCTCGCAAAGATTCGTTGAAGAACTCAGAAAAACACTGGAAGACATCGCAAGTCAGTATCCAAGATACGTTAGAGTGGAGGTGAACGATGATGCGCATTAACATACAACTCTTTGCAAAAGCCAGTGGCGCAGGCAGAAACGGAAGAGACAGCAACCCGAAATACTTGGGCTTTAAGAAATACGATGGTGAAAGAGTCATCGCGGGAAACATCATCCTCAGACAGAGAGGCACAAAATTTTGGCCCGGTCAGAACGTTGGAATGGGTAGAGACTTCACACTTTTCGCACTCAAAGACGGTGTTGTAAAGATTATCGAAAAGAACAACAGAAGATACGTAACGGTTGTTGAAGAATAAAATAAACTCCCACTTCTGGTCAACGGGAGGCGCAGTATGAAGAAGAATTCAGCAGTAAGGATAGCAACAATCGGAATAATGTCTGCACTCGCAACTGGGCTCATGTTCTTAGAATTTCCCATATTCCCATCGGTGAATTTCTTAAAATTCGACCCAAGCGATATACTACCATTACTTGCAGGATTTATCTTCGGACCCATCGACGGAATTTTGGTGTTGTTAATCAAAGATATACTCTTTTACCTACTGAAATCTGGAGATATCGTAGGCATCATAATGAACTTTGCAGCAGGTGCTTCGTTCTTGTTACCGGTTATTTACATCTACCGAATTAGAAAAAATAGGGTATTTGAAATAATTGGTTACGTAGTTGGTGTACTCGTAGTTTCAGGTGTAATGACCGTTCTCAATATGGTAGTTGTACCGCTTTATTGGAAAATCCCTCTCCAAGAGACGTTGAAATATTTACCATATATAGCTGGGTTTAACGCGATAAAGTTCTCGATAGATGCGGTTGTGACTGCCCTAATCAGAGAGAGAATTGAGAGAATATTTGAATAAAGACAATCGAAACGAAGAAAGTGAAGAATGAAGGGAGGAAAGCAAAATGGCAAGGCCATTACCAATACAGAAAACCACATTCCCGAAAAAGGTAGAAAGAAAATGGTATCTTGTCGATGCAGCTGGAAAGCCACTTGGAAGGCTTGCGACAAGAATAGCGCTCTTGCTCCAAGGCAAGAACGAACCAACATGGTCCCCACACTACGACAACGGTAATTTTGTTGTTGTAATAAACGCAGAAAAGGTAAAACTCACAGGTAAGAAACTCAAACAGAAAGTCTATTACCACCACTCAGGATACCCTGGTGGACTTAAATCCCAGACCGCAGAACAAATTCTCCAGAAACACCCGGAGAGAATTATTGAACTGGCGGTCAAAAGAATGCTTCCAAAGACAACACTCGGCAGACATCAATTCAAGAGATTGAAAGTCTACGCTGGTGAAACTCACCCACACGAAGCGCAAAAACCTGAGAAGGTAGAACTTCTCTGATAGGGAGGGAAATAAATGGCTGAAATCTACATGGGCACAGGTAGGAGGAAGACTTCAACTGCCAGAGTTTACCTCAGACCAGGGACTGGAAAGATAGAGATAAACGACAAAGTCTACAACGATTTCAATGAATACTTTGAGAATAAAGTTTGGACGATGCACGCAATCGAACCACTCAAAGTAACCGGTCTTGAAGGCACATTCGACATCCAAATCAGGGTCGAAGGTGGCGGTAAGAACGGACAAGCCGGCGCTGTCAGACTTGGTTTGGCAAGAGCGCTTGTTGCATTCAATCCAGACCTCAGAAAGACACTCAGAGACAAAGGATTCCTCACAAGAGACCCAAGAATGGTCGAAAGAAAGAAATACGGTCTCAAGAAAGCAAGAAGAGCTCCACAGTTCTCCAAACGTTAATTTGGCAATCTCAAATCTTACTTACATTTTGCAATTAACGACCTACGAGATTACAAATCAGGTGGCGGATGGCACGTTCCATCTGCTGCCTTTATTTTCATAAATTTTCCACTTTTTCTTCCCCCGCTTCAAGAAAGGGGCGGTGAAGGGTATGATACAAAGAGAAATAATCGAAAGAATTAGGGAGAAGAACGACATTGTTGAAGTCATCTCGGAATACGTGAACCTTCAAAAAGTGGGTTCAAATTACCGAGGGCTTTGTCCATTTCATCTCGAGACCACCCCTTCATTTTACGTAAGCCCACAAAAGAAGATATTCCACTGTTTCGGTTGTGGTGCTTCAGGTGATGTTATCAAGTTCGTCCAAGAGATTGAAAATATCTCGTATGTGGAAGCGGTTCGAAAGCTTGGTGAACGCGTAGGTATAACTGTTTCGTATACGGAAGAAGACGAGGTAAGAACAAAATACTATACATTCTACAAAGAACTCCACCAGCTTTACAAATCCAAACTAAGTCAAAATCAAAGTGTAATTGAATATCTAAAAAAACGTGGCTACGATGCACGGGAAATTTCTTTGTATGAATTTGGCTTTTCCCCAGCCGATTCAAAACTTCCACAGCAAGTTGCGCAAAAATTAGGATTGAGCAAAGAAGAGCTAGAAAAATTCGGATTTTCAAGCGCAGACCCATTCGCCGGCAGACTTATCATACCTATCACGGACGACTTTGGTCGAGTCATCGCATTCGGTGGCAGACTCATAGGCGAAGGTGTTCCAAAATATCTTAATTCGCAGGACACGTTAATTTTCAAAAAATCTTCCACACTTTATTTGCTCAGCTTTGCGAAAGAATACATTAAGCAAGTGGATTATGTGATTCTCTGCGAGGGATACTTTGATGCTCTTGCATTTCACAGAGCGGGCATAAAGAACGCGGTTGCCACACTCGGAACTGCACTGACAAAATCGCACATATACAAACTCAAAAAACTCACACCAAACATTGTCCTTGCTTTTGATTCAGACAGTGCCGGAATTAAAGCGGCATTGAGAAGCTTAGAGATGCTCATACCTGAAGGATTCAACGTTGCCATTGCAAAATTTGAACAAGCAAAAGATGCCGATGAAACGTACTCAAAATTTGGAGTGGAAGGTCTCGTCAGAGTTCTTGACAACAGCATCGGTGCGGAGCAATTCGTTGTTGAAAGCTTGGCAAAACAGTACGACTTATCCAACCCAAGTGGATTCAATACATTCATCAAAAATCTCAGAAACTGGGAACGCTTGTTTTCCTCAAACCCAAGGAGTTTGGAAAAGTTCTACGAACATGCGAGTGCAACAGCGGGCGTGATGAAAGAAGAACTGAAAAGCTTACTCGCTTCTCAACAATCGCAAAACCAAGGTAATCAGTACGGTCAGTACAATCAACAATCCAGAAGCTATCAGCAACAACAAAACATCCAACTTCCCAAAACACCTGTCAAAAAAGTCCCAACAACGGAAGATTACCTCGTTTACATGTATTTCAACTACCCAGAATTATTCAAACAAATCGAATTCACCCCCGATTTACTCGAGGGAAAGGCAAGAGAGTTCTTTTTAATTGCGAAAGATTTGAACGTTTCGCTCGATTCGTTGTCTAAACATATGGGGGAGTATGTTAAAGAGGTATTTGACAAAATTGATTTTGAAGTTGATGATAAGATAGTAGAATACATAAAGAAAGACCTCGAACTTAGACGCATTGATAAGCGCATTGCGGAAATCGATGCTCTCGTCTTAAAAGTTACATCCGATGAAGAAAAGCGCATACTCTTGAAAGCCAGGACAGAATTAGTCCGGCAGAAGATGAAGATAAAAAATCAGAAATAAAAATAAAGTTCCTCAAAATAGTGAGGAGGTGCTTTTTGTATGTCAAAGACAGCGGTAAAAGAAAACACCGAACTACAGAAAAAGCTCGAGAAACTCATCGAACTCGGCAAAAGGAAAGGATACATCACATACGACGATATCGACCGCACATTCCCACCAGGGGAAAGTGAGGAAGTCGATGGAAATTTGGATCTTGTCTACGAAACACTTGAAAAGAACAAAATAGAGATTAGAGATACAACCGATTTTGCCAACATGGAAGAAGAGTTGAAAAGTTACTTAAGCGAAGGTCCTGAAATATTCGACAGCACAGAACCCAAAGATTTAATCAAAATGTACCTGCGCGATATTGGAAAAATCAGATTACTTACGCCATCGGAAGAACGCAGGCTCGCTCAGAGAGCCCAGATGGGTGACAAGAAAGCAAAAGAAGAACTAATTATCTCGAACCTTAGGCTCGTTGTCAGCATGGCTAAAAGATATCTGGGTAAGGGGCTTTCTTTCCTCGACCTTATCCAAGAAGGTAGCTTGGGATTGATAAAAGCCGTTGAAAAATTCGACTGGTCAAAAGGTTACAAGTTCTCCACATACGCAACCTGGTGGATCAGACAGGCGATAACAAGGGCGATAGCAGACCAAGCAAGAACAATCAGGGTGCCTGTTCACATGGTTGAAACAATAAACAAGATACAAAAAATCAAAAGGGAATACATGCAAGAGCACGGCGAAGAACCACCATTGGAATACATCGCAGAACAAGTCGGGAAACCGGTTGAAAAAATAGAAGAAATCTTGCAGGCAACACCCGAGACACTCTCTTTGGAAACACCTGTAGGTGAAGAAGAGGACTCTTCAATGGCCGATTTCGTTGCCGACGAATCCGTTGGCTCGCCTAAAAAAGAAGCGATAAGAACACTCATGAAAGAAGAAATCGATAAATTATTGGAAACACTCAACGACAGAGAGAAGATGGTCTTAAAGATGAGATACGGTATACTCGATGGAAAACCCAAGACACTCGAAGAAGTCGGTCAGTACTTCGGTGTCACCCGTGAGAGGATAAGACAAATAGAAGTCAAAGCACTGAGAAAACTCAGACATCCATCACGCAGCAGATACTTAAGATTACTCCAGAAACTCGCCGAAGAAGATTAAAAAGATTAAGGATTGAGACTATGCTACGACAAATCTACGACACAATAGTAAAAATCTCCCTCAGAAACTTCATCAAACACTGGAAAGTCGGTTTACTTGCAATCCTTGGCACGATGGTGGCCACCATGCTCCTTGTCGGTGGCCTTTCCCTTAATGATTCCGTTTCCGCTTATCTTCATGAAAAACTAACAAAAAACTTCGGCGAAGTTGATTTAATAATCAAAGATAAGGCAGACACGATATTCCTTCCAAAGGCTGTTAACGCAGAATCTGTCGAGTCGTTGCTTAAGCAATACCCCCAAGTAAAAAAATACGTCCCTGTCAAACTTGCCCAAGTAACTGCCAAAATAAAAGGAAAATACGTCGACTTATTTGCGATAGCGATTAACAAGGACTTTGAAAAATTTCTTGGGCAGAAGGTTCAACCGTTCACCATCAGCGAAGATACAGCAAAAGCATTTGGAATTAACATCGGGGATGAGATAGAGATAATCACAGCAAAAACATCATTTAACATCAAAATTGGAGCCTTCGGCAAAGGTATACTCAACTTCAGGGGCGAAACTGCCTCGGCAAATGGGACTATCTTTTTGCCAGAAAGTTATTTTGAAGAATACAGCGTTTACCCATTGAAGGACCCGAATGTCTATTTTGTCTCTACGAATTTGCCTGTCGAACAACACGAAACATTTGCTAAAGAATTGGAAGAGAAAGAAGGCTCAATCCGCGTTACCGCTGGCAAATACAGGCTATCAAATTCCCCGTTGAATAAAATCATCGGATATTTGTTCATCGGATTTTCTGGGTTCACAGTTATCTCAAGCTTTCTTTTCGTCTCCTCGTTCTTTGGCATCATCGTAGAAGAGCGCAAACGCTCACTTGGTGTGCTAAGGGCGTTGGGTTACACGAGCCTTCGCATGTTCTCAGTTCTATTTGTTGAAGGGTTGCTTTACCTGATATCTTCAGAAATCGTCGGTGCAGTTGCTGGGGTATTCTTTGGCAAATACCTACTTGACAAAATCAATTCATTCAGAAGAGAAGACCAGCTCTTTGCATTTGTCCAGGATAGAATACCTTTCAGCATATCATTCTCAACCATCGTCCTAGGTATCCTCATCGCCATGATTGTCCCGGTTATAATCCTCATCTACCGTAGCATGGAATTTTCCCAAATCTCCCCATCCGAACTATACGGTGATAGACCCGTTGAAAAAAGGAAAAAGAAAGGGAAAGTGAAGAAAGTTTTCATATCAGTTGTAGGAATTCTCCTTTTCCTCGTCCTTTTGCGCACATCGTATGTTTACGCACTTTTGGGATTACTCTCCATCGTTCCTCTTTTTTACCGCAATTCCTTAGTAACATTCGTATACGGACTTTCCATCCTTGCTTCGGTCTACCCCGTTGTAGGTTCCGGTGGAGCGAAAGATTTACTTATCCGCTCAGGCTTTGTGCTTATCGGTAGCATATACTCTATCTTTGCTTTCATCCCATATGCCAAAGCATTTTTCGAACGCTTCAAAAACGTGTCCGTTGTTTTGGCGTTATCTTACATAGACAAACACAAAATGCGCAATTTCGCAATGTTTGTAATATACGCCGTCACCCTTATTTTAATCCTTGTAAGTGCAATTGTTCCAACGAGCATTTCTGAATATATAAACGAAAGGAAAGAAGAGGGCGCATTTGGATACAATTTCATCATCGTTGAAAACCCCATTAAAACATTCTTCGGTTCTTACAAATACCTCAACGATGAAGAGTTCGTCTCCAAATTCGAGACACTTGTTCCAATTCAGCTTGTCCAAGCATCGTTCCCTGAAAACAGGAAAAAATACACAATCATCGTCTCAGATGAACGAATATTCGAATACTTGAAACTTCCAAATGAGAAACTCATAAAAGAAATCAAAAAACAAGACTGGACAAAAGTGCCAGACAAAACATTGTATCTATCAAACAAGGTTCTAAAAACTCCAGGTATAGAAGTCACGATGGTTTTGAAAGGTGTTTTACCTGGCATTTCACCAAAAATCGTTGAAACATTTTATGTAAAAGATGTCTACGACCCTCAAGAGACTTTGTTGCCCATGGATGGCGTTCTCATTTGGAGAAACAAAAAATTCTTCGGTGCCATTAGCGGATATGCAGGTGTTATCAGAGACCCACAAAAAGCACTTGAAGCTCAAGAATTTGTCGCAAGAA
>CAYVMA010000089.1:0-7824 GCA_964452455.1 uncultured Fervidobacterium sp.
TTTGTTCTTTTTTCTCCCCTGTACGTTGCCTTCCAACATATTCACCCTGGCTTCTACCCTCAGTGGCTGTTCTTACATTTTTCTGTTCTGGGCCTTGCACATTGGTTGTGCTCCGAAGCTGAGCTTGTGTTTTCCTTTCAACGCTTTGGGCACTATGTGCAGCTGCTGCTTGTGCAGCGTATTGTTGCAAACTGACCATATGGGAACTATCGTGGCTCACTCTTAAAATAATCGTTTGATTTTGAATCCCACTGATTGGTTCAGCCATGGTCTTCACCTCGAAATACTCATCGATACAACTCTATTCTCGGCTATCTTTATTGCCAGTCTTACTCTTTGATGATTCCATCTCTTCTTCTACCTCAAGCATCTTCCTGAGCTTTGAAAGAATTGCGCCGATGATTTGGGACACCCTAGATTCGGTCACACCAAGCACAGCAGCGATTTCTTTTAAGGATAAGTCGTGCTCAAATCTCAACGAAAGGATAAGTTTCTCTTTCTCATCCAATTTATTTATCGACTCAACAAGCTGTTCATAAAGTATAGATTTCCAAGCTTTCTCTTTAACATCCTCACTACTTGGAACCTCATAGTAATTTGATAAGTCCGAACTTTCATCATCTACACCAAATAGATATTCATCCAAATTTACATACTGTTTCAACAACAGTTCATTGTAAGTTTGTTCCACTTCTTCAACACTCATGCCCAAAATTTCAGCAAGTTCCTCATACGTAGGCAACCTCTGGTGCTTAACATAGAATTCCGCAATTTCATTATCAAGTCTCTTTATATCCTGTCTCACATTTTTGGGCAAATAATCTAATTTTCTTAGATAATCTATCATGGCACCTTTTATACGCGTGTAAACGTATGTCTTGAACGTGGCTCCGTGACGTGGGTCGTATTTATCTACCGCCTGTAGCAAGGCTACAACCCCTTCTTGTATAAGGTCGTCGATTTCCACGTTGTGCGGTAAATTCACCTTCAAATCCCTTGCCAAACGTGTGACAAGTGGCAAATATTCCTTAACAATAGCATCTTTGTTGAGAATCAAATCTCAACAACCTCCACAGAATCTCCTGTTTTAACTTTTCGAATAAGTAACTTTCCAGTTTCAATATCGTACTCTATACTCCTTGCTTTGCTCCCTCCGGTGTCTTCCGCTAACAACTTAATTCCAAGCCTTTGCAAAGTACCTTTAACTGCTTCAACGTTTCTTGCGCCTATATCCATCGCCGATTGGAACATCGATGCGCCACCTGCGATTTTTGCTTCCAACCGTGAACGCGATGCACCCATTTTTACTAATTCTTCAACCACCAAGCTAACACCCGTATCAGCAAATTTACCAGGTGTATTCGTTGGTCTACCTCCACTGTCTGGAAGCATCACATGGACCATTCCACCCACTTTGGCAACAGGGTCACGAATGCAAACTCCTACACATGACCCAAGCCCCAAAGTAACCAAAATTGCAGGATTTTTTTCAACTGCCCATTCTCCAATTCCGATTATGACTTTTTTCTTCATATTGTCACATCCCCAACGCCTTTAGAAGTTTCTCAAGAGAATCTACAGAAGGCACTAACAGTAAGTAACCTTGGAGTGCTTCCTCTAATCCTTCTATCTCTATAAGTGTTTCAACAAGAAGTATATTTTCCTCACCTGCCAGTGCAAGTGGTATCGAAATTTCAGAGATTATAGCACTTATCATGTCAACTATCAATTCAGGTGGTTCCGGGTTTATGAAGAGATTGGTAAATCCAGCGAGTGCCGTTATATAAGAACCGCACATAATATTACCAATCTCTTTCATCATTGAAGATGTGAACTCATCCATCTCCGTTATGTCAGCTATTTCCATCCCAGTCAGTACTCTTGCCAGTACTTTCACAGTTTTCGGGTCAAAGACTAAAAGTATCTCACCAGTCATGTCTTCTTTGAGTTCCATTTTCACTGAGCAAACCACTTCTTCAGGATTTTCGAAAAGAAAAGGTATCTTGGAAATAGGTATCACCTTTACCTGAGGGACTGAAATTTCTACTTTTTTGTCAAGCATCATGGACAGCGCTGTAGCTGCGTTACCAGTGCCTATATTCCCTACTTCTTTAATTGCATCCAGTTGAGCTTCGTTGAGTTTTTCCAGCATCACCTTTCCTCCCTTCGAAACTACTTCTTATTTGACAACCTTCATCTTAATTTCTTTTTGGAATATAAACCTCACAAGTGACTTCTCCAAAGCAGGTGACACGTCGAGGAACTGGACCCCGTACATAAATCCCTCATCTGTTTGCGCGTCTTGTCTGACAATCTTCGATTTCTGCTTGTTTAACGCGAGCTCGTTGTCAAGCTTCAAATCAACATATATTATATCACCCATCTTCAAATATTTCTTCGTCACCATCAGCATCCCGCCTGCACTAATGTTGCGTGTGGTAAATGCATAAGACTCCGCATCTGGTTCATCAGAGAGATAGAACCGCCCTTCCAGGTAAAGAGGTATCCTAACGAACTTTCTCCTTTCCGTTTTTCGCACAGTTTCAGGGAACGGAACGGGTATAACATAGATATTGTCACGCTTGATAACCCCAAGAGAAATGGTATCGAATTCATAAATCGAAGACCGGTCAAATAAGTTGACCGTCATACGAACGCCTTTGGGTATAGGTATAAATCTACCCTTATAAGAAGGAATCGAAAGAAAAAGGATGCGCCTTGCTAAATCTATATCAACAACGTTGCTCTTGTATTCACCTTCGAGCTCTTTTACCATTGTTATCCTTACCAACGCTGGTAGTCCTATTTTTAAAGCCTTTTCAGCGTCGATCAATTCCACGTATGCCATCAGATAACCTCTCCTATACTTTTGTATTTTTCAACAAGCTTCAACCAAAAGGCATCAGGATTTGGAATATAAATACCGTATCTATAACATTCTTCTTCTTCAACTGACCAAATCACATTTCCTTCAACAGTTTTGTCATTGTTACCTTTGAGTTTAAGTTCGACATTTTCTCTCACTCTTGGCTTGAACTCAGAAATCACCTGGCAACCATTTTCGGAAACATCAATAATCAAAGAATTAAAACCGTATATTGAACAAGCTTCAAAAGCTGCGTAACGTGGTTTTGAGCGCCTTTGTAAAATCCCTGCCTTTCCTAAAGCCACATATTCATATATTCCTTCCTCGTGACCTGACAATTTACCTATAACTGAAAGTACAAAACCTTCTATGGGTATATCTACCCTCAAAACTTCTGGTACCGATGCAAAGGAAAGAAAAGAGACCTTTATGCTTTTTCCTTTTAATTCTTTCAATTTTACGAGCACTTCTCCATCCTTTGAAAAACCTCTGAGCACCGCACCAGCCAAGTTAGCATTCACATATTCTTCCAGCGTCACTTATTATCACCCCTGAAGAACCTCAAGAACTTCTGTATTAGCGTGTCTTCTTCTACTTTTTTCACTTCACCTTTCAGCAAATACGATGCTATACGCATAATTGAAAACGATGGTTGTATACTTCTGTACCTTAAAGCAAACAGCTGACGGTCATGAATGCTTTTTACCACAAGTGGGTGTTCTTTTATCATAGTAACTGACGAAACCTTGTTCCCAATGAATTTTTCCACGACTTCGGAAAAACGTTCCATAAGACTTGTCGCTTCTTTTATATTTAGAACCATATTCGCCACAATGTGTATATCCTCACCTTTTATTCCCTTTATGCTAAGTAACTTTACCATCGTATAAGTGTTAACAACGGATGTTGGTTCTGGTGTGGTAAGAACAATAAATTTATCAACCAGAGCTAAAAACGGCATATACGAATTTGAAAATCCCGGTGGCATATCCATAAAGACGATATCGTAATTTTCAAGAAGCTTCAGAAAACTTGTTGCAAAGTCTTTGATAACAAACTCATTCATCGCAAGTAGGTCGGACACATCACCGCCCAATGAGATAAGGTCAACGCCGTAACTTGTCGGTGTTATCAATTCTTGAACATCGCACTTGTGATTCACAAAATCTTTTATAGAGTGTTTTGGATAAACCCCAAGTAATATATCGGCGTTAGTGAACCCTACATCTGTGTCGAGCAGCAACACCTTCTTACCATTTTCAGCGACTACCGCTGCCAAATTCGTTGCAACGAGTGTCTTTCCAACGCCACCTTTTCCACTTATGACAGCTACAATATCGCTACTTTTAAGGTTACTTGCTTGATCTTGCATCTTTCAACACCTCACGTGCAAGAAGAACAGCTAACTCTCTGCTGTTCGCTTCCATTATATCATCTGGCACGCGCTGTCCATTTGTTATATATGCAATTGGAACGTTTAAAAATGTAGGCACATTTACAAAATGTCCGTAAGAAGATGTTTCATCCATCTTTGAAAGTATGACATGTGTAGGGGAAACTATCGAGAACCTGTTAGTTATTTCCTTAACGTCTTCCGACCTGTATTGCATACCTACTATCAAGAAAACGAGGTCAGGGTCAACAACCTCAGCCATTGCTTTTATCTCTGTCATATGCAGTTCGTTTTTCTGGCTTCTACCTGCTGAATCGATGAGGATAACATCGTAGTCCGATAGTGCTTCGACCTCTAACTTTGCCTCCTTTGGCGTGTAAGCTACTCTGATAGGCACATCCAGAAGCATTGCGTACGTCTTTAACTGGTCAACAGCGGCTATCCTGTAAGTATCAAGTGTGATAATACCTACGCGTTTGTGGTCATTGAGCTTCAATTTTGCAGCTAATTTTGCCAAAGTGGTGGTCTTGCCAACACCTGTCGGCCCAACAAAGAGAACTTTTCCTTTTATATCAGGCACAGATGTGTTTAAAAAGGGCAGGAACATTTCAGAAAGTATCAGCCTTGTGTTATCGTTACTAAAATCAAGTTCTTGATACTTGACTCTGGCATACTCTATAACCTTTTCTGCAATCTCTTCGTCGATATCTTGCTTTTCTAATGCTTTTCTCAAATCCTGCACCCACTGCGGTTCATTCGCTCTTTGTGATGCCACCATTGATTTTAATTCCAGCATCATTCTCTTAAGCTCTGTCAAATCTTCTGAAGAATGCTGTGGTGGTTGTTTTGTCTTAGAAAGTATCTCCTGAAGTTTGTAAATCTGCCCCTTTTCCTCGGTCTGAGGCACTTTCTTTTCTTCAACGGCTGCCGTTACTTCAAGATAAGTCTTGGCACCTATCCCAAGGAACCCGCCTTTTTTTACCTTTCGTGTGCTTAATATAACCGCATCTTTTCCCAGCTCGACTCTTATTTTTTCAAAAGCCTCTTTGATATCAGTCACCAGATACTTTTTCACAATCATATCCTCACCACACCCTCGATTGAAAGGTTAACATCTTCAGGAACTTCTTCAAACGCTATAACTGTGATGCCTGGTATGAACCTGAGCACCATTCTTGCAAGGTAAGGACGGATAGCCCCTGAGACTACGAGAATTGGTGAATATCCTTTCCTCATGAGTTGTTCTAATTCCTGGGAAATCTTCTCTATAATCTCCCTCATAATTTGTGGGTTGACGCTTAGATATCTACCTTCATCGCTCTCCGAAATCGATTCGGTAAGAATTCTTTCTAATTCACTATCAAGCGCAACTGCATGAATTTGCTTGTCTTGGCTTAACAACTTACTCGCAATCTGCCTTTTCAGTCCCCTTCTTACGTATTCCACTAAACTTTCAACATCCCTAGCCCGTTCAGCGTTGTCAAGTATGAGTTCAAAAATGAATGGTAAGTTCCTTATCGACACACTTTCACGTAACAACTCTTGTAAAACCTTCTTTACCACCGTGGGTTTCACAACGTTAAAGACATCATCCACCAATCTATCAAATTTGTTCCTTAAACCATCGACAAGGAGCTGGAACTCTCTATTGCCAAGTAACTCAGGTGCATACCTTCGCAGGATTTCAGTTACGTGCGTTGCGAAAACCGTTGGTGGGTCAACAACCGTGTAACCTTTCTGAATCGCTTCGTCTTTCTTAGACTCATCTATCCAAAACGCTTGCAACCCAAAAGCAGGCTCTTTGACCTCTATACCCGGTATGCGTTCAGTGATGAAACCCGGGTTGATTGCAAGCAATCTGTTTGGAAAGAGCTCATACCTTGTAACTTCCGCACCACGTATATAGACCGCGTATTCGTTTGGCTTTAGTAAGACACTGTCCCTGACCCTTATAGGTGAAAGAACAAGACCTAATTCTTGAGCAAGTTGCCTACGTATCATTGTCAGACGTTCCAACATATCTCCACCTTGGGACAAATCAGCCAACGGCAAAAGCCCGTATCCGATGTTTATTTCAACAGTATCCGCCTGCAATACTTCTGCTACTTCCTCAGGAGTTGAAAGTACAGGACCCGTGGGCACACCACTTGGTGGTCCACCTGCTACGCCGGGAGCACCCGCCACACCCGGTTGCACTTGTGGCTGTACTTCTTCTTTTATCATGATTCCAACGACCAAAAACATGCCACCTATGAGCAAGCTTGTGAACGTTGGAAGCGGGGTAAACAATCCAAGAAATATAATCACAACACCTGTGAGTATGATGACTTTCTTTTCTCCGGAAAGTTCTTTTATCAGCTCTGTTCCAAGATTATCTTTTGTCGCACTCCTTGAAACGATAATACCGGTAGCGGTCGATACCATCAACGCAGGTATCTGCGATACCAGTCCATCTCCAACTGTGTAGAGCAAAAACGTCTTGGCTGCATCTGCAAAACCCAAGCGGTGCATCAACACGCCTATTATTATACCACCAATGCTATTAACTAACGTTATAATTATACTCGCTATCGCATCTCCTCGGACAAATTTCGAGGCACCGTCCATTGCACCATAAAAATCCGCTTCCCGTCTTATTTCTTCTCTGCGTCTTCTCGCTTCTTCTTCCGTTATTAATCCGGCGTTCAAGTCAGCATCAACACTCATCTGTTTTCCCGGCATAGCATCGAGTGTGAACCTTGCAGCGACTTCAGCAATCCTTTCAGAACCACGTGTAATAACAATAAACTGAATTATCACAAGTATCAAAAACACAACGATACCAACAACGTAGTTTCCGCCTACAACAAAATTACCGAAAGTTTGTATGACCTTTCCTCCAAACTTCGGTCCTTCAAGTAAGATAGCCCTTGTCGATGCCACATTCAAAGCTAATCGGAATATCGTCACAATCAATAGCAACGTTGGGAAAGAAGCAAGCTCAAGTGCATGAGTGATGTACATTGTGGAGAAGAGAATAACCAAAGATATTGATATATTAAGTAACTGGAAAAAATCCAGCAAAAAATCCGGAATTGGTATTATCATCAAAAGCACCATCGCAACAATTAACAACGCTACTGCAACATCTGCTTTCACCTTATCACCTCAACTAATCGAGACTTTCCGGTTGTTCCTTTTCTGAGTCAAAGTTTAAAAAATTATCTATTCAAGCTGTATTTTAAATCTTCTAAAAATTTCCAAAAATTTTTTGAACGATTTCCAGACTTCAATGGTCTAATATTATAGAGAACGAAGAAAAAGAAATTCGATTTTCGAAAGTATACCGTAACAAGTTTGTTCGGCAATATTATACTTAAAGTGACTAATAATTTAACACAAACTAATTCAACCTATGATACACTTTACCCAGAGAACCCCCTATCCCCCTTGAGATACACCCCCCACGGCTTTATGCGGGCGAGAAAAGCCCGCCTTTTTTAACTTTCTATTTTCCAACACCGCAGTTAGCAAAGCCCTTATCCACCACAACCCCCGGCAAACTAGTCCAAACACGTTATCTACA
>CAYVMA010000090.1:0-7976 GCA_964452455.1 uncultured Fervidobacterium sp.
TTGAACTTATCCTTGGAGATGTCAATACCGACAAAGATGGAGAAGTTTTCAGACATGATAAAACCTCCTTTCGATTGATTTGGTTAAAAGGCGAGGGCAGGAGCCTGCTGAACCAAACCTCCAGGGTGACAAGGGTTAAAACCCAACCAACTTATCATGGTTAAAGGCAGGCGACAGACTCCTAAAATGGCTTAAAAGCCAAGGCTGGATAAGTCGTCCTGCCCTGCCTACTTTTTGACTAAAATATTTACACCATATTTTTACGTAGGAGGTACGATATGAATTACTGTTTAGTAAAAGCCCTTCCACAATTCCGTCCCATGGTCTGGGGAAATCCTGAATTAAATAAAAAGTTCAGTATACCAGAATCACAAACTAACCTCCCGATAGGTGAAATTTGGCTTCTATCCGGTCACCCATTGTATGAAACTACTCTAGAAAGTGGCTTAACAATCAATCAGTTTGGCCACAACCTATACAATGATAAATACCCACGATTCCCCATTTTAATTAAACTTGTTTCCACAAATCAATGGCTCAGTGTTCAAGTCCATCCCGACGATGGATACGCGCGCAATGTAGAAAACGAACCGTGGGGAAAAAGTGAGGCATGGTATTTTTTAACAGATGGGGAATTTGCAATATGCGAAGATGTGCAAAAAATGAAGGAATATATAAATTCTGGACGTATTAATAAAATTGATGAAATTCTCACATTCGTGAAGGTCAAGAAAGGAACTTTTGTTAACATTCCGGCTGGAACTGTTCATGCACTTGGACCAAAGAGCACCGTTATCGAAGTTCAGCAATCATCAGATTTGACCTACCGCATATACGATTGGGACAGACCAAGGGAGACACACTTAGAAAAAGCATTGCAAGTAAGTAAGAACATTAAACTAAGTGACATCGTTTTAGAAAATGCCGATAGTCTCGAAACAAACTATTTTTGCATGAAAAAATCATTGGCTCAAGATGACTTAGAAAACAATCTCGTTGTTCACATACCTACACAAATTTCAGAAAACTACTGTGCCAGACTAATTATCAACGAAAATACTTGCAAAGACTACAATAGTTATAGCAAAGTTGATAACTTGCTTGAAGAACTTGGTGTTGGTATTTTCGTTACCAACTTTCTAACAATCTAGGCTATTCATAGAGAATGCATAAAACAAAGCGGGCTTTTCGCCCGCTTTTTTCGTTTCTATTTCACTGAACTTATTCCCTATCTTTCAATTTCTCCTGGAGCAAACTAACTATATCTTTTACAGTCATCAACTTCTCAATTTCATCGTCCTCGAGTTTTATACCGAACTCATCCTCAAAGACCATAACCAAATCAAATGCATCAAGAGAATCTGCTCCAAGGTCTTCAATTAAGTGACTATCTTCCTCAATATCTTCGATAGGAACGTTCAACTTCTCAGAAATAATCTCTGCAACTTTTTTGAAGAGTTCTTCTCTTTCCATATTTTGCACCCTCCTAACTCTCTCATATTTTTGAAATATTTCAGAACGAACACTTTCCAGAATAATTGCAAAGAAAAAATCATAAATTTTCTTGCTATATTTTAATCAAAGGCATTCCCTTTGTCAATATTTAATTACTGCTTTTCCATAACTATCAATTCCTCAACAAGCCCTTCGATGAATTTGAACGCATTCTCCCAAAATCCTTCTTTTCTTAGGTCTATACCTACCTTTTCAAGCAATTTTTCTGGAGAATACCTCCCTCCACTTTCCAAAAGTTCTAAGTATTTGCCCACAAAAGCCTTGCCTTCCTCCAAGTATTTTTGATAAAGCGCAATGACCAAGCACTGAGCAAAATTATAAGCGTAAACGTAAAATGGAGTTTCGTAAATGTGTGGTATCGAAGCCCACTCGTTGTTATACCACTCTGGAATTTCAACAACATCTCCAAAAACCCTTTCAAGTTCCTCGTGGTAAATATTGTTCAATTCATCCCATCCAACATATCCGTTCTTGCTCGCTAAATCGTGTGCCCTTATCTCAAAGTTTGTGAACATATTCTGTCTGAACGTTGTTGCAAAAATATCCTCGATTTTAGAGGCAATAAGCGCCATTTTTTCCTCTTTAGAAAGCTTGCTTTTCAAGTTATCAAACACCAAAAACTCTCCAAACACAGACGCAAGCTCTGCCAGTGTTAATGGCGTGTCGTGATTAAAGAACGTCTGTTTGCTCGACAACGTCCCATGTAACCCGTGACCAAGCTCATGAGCAAGAGTCATAACATCGTACATATCATTTGTGAAATTGGTCAGCACATATGGAGGGAGTTTTGTCGTTGCGTAGATACAATACGCCCCGCTTACTTTTTCTTTTCTTGGATACAAATCTATACGTTCTTCTTTGAAGAAAGATTCCACCACATTTCCTGCTCTCTCATCAAAAACATAATAAGACTCCAGAATTATATCTTTCGCCTCTTCAAAACTAAACTCTTTCTTTTTGTTCGAAATCGGTGCATATATATCTGCTAAAGTGAGCCTCTCGCCAAGAATTTTGGATTTCCAATCATAATACCTTCTCAAAATCTCTGTCTTTTCATTTGTTACCTCTATAAGCCTATCAACAATTTCATCACTTACCTCATTTGCAAAATTCATCATCGAGATAGGCCTTGGAAACCTTCTGAGTCTGCTCTCCGTATCGTAATCTCTAACCACCAGGTTGTAAACTTCAGTGAGGACAATCGCATCATCCTGGAACCTTTCAAGGAACAACTTCATTGCTTGTTTGCGTAGTTCACCATTTGTAGACCTTCTCAGAGCCTTTATCTCTTCAACCGTAAGTGTTTTCCTCTCTCCATCGAGTTCCATTTCAAATGTATATGAGCTCTGTAACCGGCTATGTATCTTCGCAATCCCATCTCTTCTTGAAACAGAAGTTAGTGCAAGCACTTGCTCGGCATCTTTTGAAAGAAGGTGTTTTCTTCTTTCAATGATACGTTTAATCATATGCTCATAATTCCCATCCAGTTTTATAATCTCTTCAAGCACATCATCACTTAACGCTGCGAGTTTAACTTCCACAATTGCATCCTGTTCCTGCAATTCCGATGACAACTGCTGGATAATACCCAAAACCTTCTGGCTTTCCACACTCCCAGTATCAACAGAATACCTCATCCACGCATACTGAATAGACTTGGCAAACTCATCCATGTGCTCTTCAAAATCTCTTATCAACTTCGCCAATTGTTGAGGAGCGGTTTCACGCTCTATCTCATTAACAATTTTCTTAACATCTACCAAATGTATCCTTGCATTTTCTATCGCAGCCTCGTCGTTTGCAAATATCCTTTCTAGTTTCCACTCCAAAGCACATCCCTCCTTGTTGGATTATCTAACCATCTGAAATTAGTATTACTTATTCCTCTTCCTCGCCAATTCTTAGCATGGCAAGGAAAGCCTCCTGAGGAATAGTTACATTACCGATTTCTCTAAGCTTTTTCTTACCTTCCTTTTGCTTTTCTAATAACTTCATCTTTCTTGTCACATCTCCACCGTAACATTTCGCAAGCACATCTTTCCTAAGTGCCTTGACTGTGGAGCGTGCGATAAACCTTCCGCCAGCTTTTGCCTGAATTGGTATCTCAAATTGGTGTTGTGGAATGAGCTCTGCAAGTTTATCAACAAGCTTCCTTGCAATTGTATAAGCCTTTTCTCTGTGCGCAACAAACGAGAGCGCATCTACCGGTTCTTTATTAACGTATATCGTTATCTTAACAAGGTCGCTCTTTCGATACTCCAAAAATTCATAGTCCATCGATGCGTAACCACGGCTGACAGCTTTCATCTTATCGAAGAAGTCAAAAATAATCTCTGCAAGTGGCACCTCAAAATGCAATACAACACGCTCATGACCTGCATTCTCAGTAGACACCAGTGTGCCACGTTTCTCATTCTGCACCAAGTTCATCAACTTACCAATATATTCAGGAGGTGTGATTATTGACAGTTTCACATAAGGCTCATAAATCTCCTTAACTTCGCCTTCTTCCGGGAACTTCGCCGGGTCGTTTATAAACACCTCCTCCCCACTGTGAGTTACAACTTTGTACTCAACGTTCGGGGCGGTAAGAATAACCGCCATATCGAATTCCCTTTCAAGCCTTTCCCTTACAACATCCATATGCAACAATCCCAAAAATCCACACCTAAAACCAAAACCAAGCGCCGGTGAGTGGTCTGGTTTGAACACAAGTGCCGCATCGTTCAGCTTGTATTTCTCCAAAGCCTTTCTCAATTCTTCGTAATACTCTGGCAAGCCAGGATACATACCTGCAAAGACCATCGGCTTGACCTCTTTGTAACCAGGCAGCGGCTCAGGTGCTGGATTATCTGGCTTAGTAATAGTATCACCTATCCTTGCTTTAGAAACATCCTTCAACCCAGCCACAACATACCCTATATCCCCAGCTTTTAAAATATCGACAGGAACCATCTCAGGTGTAAACGTTCCTACTTCAACAACCTCATAAACCTCGCCAGAAGACATCATCATTATCTTATCGCCCGCTTTTATCTCGCCATCGAAAACCCTAACATACGCTATAGCACCACGGTATTTATCGTATTTAGCATCAAAAATCAAAGCCCTCAAATGCCCGTCATCCGCAGTCTTTGGCGCCGGAACTAACCTAATCACTGCTTCAAGCAATTCTTTTACACCGATACCTTCCTTCGCACTGATTCTAAACACATCTTCGCCGGGTATACCTATCAAATCCTCAATTTCCGCAACCGTTTCCTCAATATTCGCATTCGGCATATCTATCTTATTAACCGCAGGGACTATCTCAAGATTGTGCTCAAGTGCTTTGTATGTATTTGCAACAGTTTGCGCTTGAACACCTTGAGTTGCATCAACAAGCAAGATGGCCCCTTCAACTGCTGCCATACTCCTGTCAACTTCGTAAGAAAAATCAACGTGTCCTGGTGTATCAACGATATTTATCTCATATTCATTCCCGTCATCCGCCTTGTAAAACACCCTAAGCGGGTGAGACTTAATTGTTATTCCTCTCTCCCGCTCGATATCCATACTATCCAAATACTGTTCTCTCATCTTTCTCTTTTCTACAGCATTTGTCATCTCCAAAATCCTGTCAGTTAAGGTTGTCTTTCCATGGTCGATATGTGCAATAATACAAATATTCCTTACATTCTCTATCTTTCGCATCAATCCATACCCTCCGTGTGTTTCTTCTTAATTTTTCAATCCAATAACCTCAACAATTGTGTATGGTATCTTAATATCCTCTTGTTCAAACGTATTCTTAATCCTCGCTGCTACCGCATTTAACGTATCAAAATAAGTCTCACGTTCTGTCCAGAATCGAACTGTCAAAGTTACACCACTTGCATCAAACCCCTTGAAAACAACTACATTCGAAACACTTTCATCCTTAACAACCAAAGGCTCTTCTTCAAGCACACGTTTCAAAACGGAAATTGCTTTCTCCATATTCACTGAATAATCTACCGTTACATCCACATCTATCCTTCTATATTTACCTGGCCAGAACTTCGTAACAGTCCCAGACCAAACCTTCCTATTCGGAATAAGAATGAGCTTTCCATCGAATGTCATCAAATGTGTATGGTTCATCTTTATCACATCAACAGTGCCAGTTAACCCATCGATATCCACAACTTCACCTTCAAAGACCTTCCTTGTCATCAAAACCAAAACACCAGAAAGGAAGTTTGTTAATGGTTCTTGTAGCGCAAGACCAAGTACAATACCGGAAATTCCAAGACCTGCAAGATACGGTGCAAGATTTACATCCCAGATAGCTAAAATAACTGCAATTGCAAATCCATAAATAAGAAAACCGAGGATAACCGAAACCGTTTTTGGAGCCTTCACTTCCTTTCCTATTGTTGACATAAACCTGTCAATGGAACGCATAATAACCTTGTGAATAACGTATGCAATCAGTACGGTAAAAACAGACAAAGTAATATTCACAATCAAACTCACAGTCATTGCCGACACCTCATTTCTTTAGTTTTGTAATTTTAATACATTATCTGCACTGCTTCACGCACTTCTTCCATCGTTTCCTGAGCTACCTTCCTTGCCCTTTCATTCCCTTCTTCCATCTTTGCTATTACTTCATCATCAGAAATAGCATTATACCTATCCCATATCGGCTGAAGCTTATTAACCATATTCTTCAAAAGCAACCTCTTACAATCCACACAACCAATCTTAGCCTGAGTACAACCTTCGTAAACCCATTGCTTTTCTTCTGGGTTATCCGCCGTTCCGAATGCTTTGTGATAACCCCAGACAGGGCAGACCTCTGGATTACCTGGGTCCGTTCTTCTTTTTCTGTTAGTATCCGTAACCATTGGCATAACCATCTTAGAAAGCTCTTGTTCGGTAGTTATCAAAGGGATTGTATTTCCATAGCTCTTACTCATCTTCCTTCCATCAGTTCCTAACAACTTCGGAACTTTTGAAAGCAACTCTTTTGGCTCCGGGAAAACTTCCCTTTTAAAAATATAATTAAACCTTCTGGCAATCTCACGAGTAAGCTCGATATGGTACACCTGGTCTTCTCCAACAGGGACTCCTTCTGCTTTGTAAATCAAAATATCGGCAGCCTGCAAAACAGGATACATTAAAAACCCAGCATTCGAAAGGTCTCTATCCGTAACTTGCTGTCGCATTTCCTTATAAGTAGGCACCCTTTCAAGCCAAGATAAAGGCGTGACCATGGCAAAAAGTAAGAAAAGCTCTGCATGCTCTTTGACAGCTGACTGAACAAAGAGTGTTGACTTCTCAAGCCCAACCGCCATCATGGTTTTAACTAACTCGAAAGTATTTGTCTTAAGTTCACTTGTATCCTCATAGTGCGTTGTTAACGCATGCCAATCGGCAACAAAATAAAACGTATCGTTCCCTTCGTTTTGGAGCTTAACCCAGTTTTCAAAAACACCAACATAATGACCAATATGAACCTTCCCAGTTGGTCTAATTCCACTGAGTATGCGCATTGATTTTGCCTCCTTGCGGTATGAATTTATCGGATGTTATTATACCATAACAAAAGTAAAAGAAAAAGCCACAATATATGAAGTCAAATGAAGAACTATTAGCTTTTTACTTACAAGCTTTTACAAGAAGGCTGAAGAAAGTCCATTACAATGTTGATAGTTTTCACATCTCTCACAGCTAACATTAAACGACTGTCGCAGAAGTACGTGCGAGTAGAAGAGAAAATTCAAAAAGTCCATTGGTGAATACCAAAAAGAAGAAGATTTCCCGAGCTTGATCACGAGGTCTGTATTTACATTCCTGATAGTTAATACCAGACGTGTTTAGAACGAAACAATCACCCGACGATTTCTTTACATCCCTCATAGTTAATATCAGACTACCTTGGTCTGTTTTCATCATCTGGGTCACCATTCTTTACATCCCTCATAGTTAATATCTGACAAAAACTTGTGTGACAAACATCTTGACTTTTTGCAACTTTACATCCCTCATCGTTGATATCTGACTCTAACGAAAGAGGTCAAGATAAAGTTCCCAGACACCTTTACATCCCTCATTGTTGATATCTGACCAAATCGACAAAGGAACAGTGCACTACATACATCGCTTTACATCCCTCATTGTTGATATCTGACCAAAGACATCAACGAGTTCTTACTCAGCGATAGAGACTTTACATCCCTCATTGTTGATATCTGACAAAAAAGAGAATTTTGAGAGTTTTTTTTGGGAGTTTCTTTACATCCCTCATTGTTGATATCTGACCATCCCAATCTGGGTTTGTTGCTGTCCAAGAGCTAAACTTTACATCCCTCGTTGTTGATATCTGACTGTGTCTGGCGCTTTTTTGAGAATGAAACGAATGCGCTTTACATCCCTCATTGTTGATATCTGACTTGCAAGCTGTTTTGCTTCGTCTTCGTCATCTTTTGCTTTAC
>CAYVMA010000091.1:0-4877 GCA_964452455.1 uncultured Fervidobacterium sp.
ATGTTTTACTAATTAGAACATGTAAACTTCTGATGTTATTAACTTTCAGATTAGGGGGGAAATATATGCGTGAAATTTGGAGAGGTAGAAACGTGATGGATAGTTTACCAATACTTTTGAGAGTGAAAAGAGTTCTAAAAAACAATGAAAGATGTACGTTTCTTATTGCAAGAGATGCAGACGACAAGAATTTGTATATTGCATATGTATACATGTGGGGTTCTAAAAAGAAGGCGAAAGAGGTAAATCTTGCTGGGGATTCATCTAAGAACGAAAACAAAAATATTGGAAAGCGTCAAGTTGGTGTCTTTTCTTCCATGATGAGCGATGAAACGTTGGCTAAGCACGTAGAATTTCTTGCAATAAAGTTAGGACACATACCGAGAAAGGATGAATATAACGAACCACTTGAAGATGAAAGATGGGGTTGCTGAAATGCTGAATAAACAATTACGCGACAAACTTAAATAGAGAAAAACAGAAAGAAGGTGGCGACGATTGACACAAGTAATTTTTTGAGAGAGTTCAATAGAATCCTAAGGTATTTGATTAAATGGTTTTTAAGAAAGGCAATTTACAAAAATTCTCGACGAATGCGTCGTTGGATGATATAAGGTCAGAAAATGTATATATGAACGTATATATATGATAGGAGGTGTTCGTATGAGAATGAAAGATTACTACAAGATTTTAGGTGTGTCTGAAAATGCAACTATGGAGGAAATAAAAGAGGCTTACAAAAGGCTCATAAAACAATGGCATCCGGACAGGTTCGCAGGGGAAAAGAAAGGGGAAGCAGAAGAAAGGTTCAAAGAAATACAAGAAGCATACGAGGTTTTGAGCAATCCTGACCTGCGCGCAGAATACGATGTTATCAGACGCATGAAAGAAAGCGAATATGTAGACTTTAGCGGAAGGGAATATTCCGAAGAAGATGCAAAAGAAGTGCTGAGAAATGAAGAAAAAATCAAATCAAAAGTAAAGGGATGGGGTTGGAGTATAGATATACTACACAAACTCACACTTTTGTTTGGTATAGTAAAAGATACATTCTCTGGAGAGTTCAAGGTTAGTCCGGTTATAATAGCGGCAATAATCGCTGTTCTCATCTATATACTTTCACCCATAGATGCAATTCCTGACCTTATACCAATCGCTGGACAAGCTGATGACTTTACGGTCTTGACAATGTTGCTCGCTTCTATTGCAAACGTGATAGACCAGTACGTTGAGTTTTTAAAAAAGAAATAATTATAGGGAACAAGGGTGAGGTGAGAGTATATGAAGAACGATTACAAGAAAGTAGTGTTGAACGGCTCTAAAAAAATAACAAAAGATGATGTTCACAGTGTTGCGAACAAATATAACCGTATAATTCGAAAAGCAAGCCTTGCCAAGCTCGGTTTGGATTTAATTTTAAACATCAAAACACTCGCATCCATGATTAAAGACTATGCCAAAGGAAATTACAAGAAAGTGCCTTGGGATACCATCGTTGCTGTTACGTTTGCTCTGATTTATTTTCTAACACCGGTTGACTTAATTCCAGACGTGATACCGTTTCTTGGTTACATAGATGATATAGGCGTTTTAGAATTCGTTCTGAAAAAGTTTAATAAAGAAATTGAAGAATACAAAAGATGGAAAGAAAGCAATAGTTCTGTGAATTTCGCCTGAGACTTCTCCTCCATCTTCACAAGCCCCAGCCTTTTCCACACCGCAAGGTTTTGATTGCTCCCACTCCTTGCGGTGTGGTTTGATGAACAAATAATTCTTATAAAAATGTTTTATATGGTTCAGCATATTTTTAACATCTAACGGAATAGTTTCTGCAGCTTTCTTAATCCCTTCTTGTCCCTTTCTTTAACCTTCCAAATTGCCTCATTCTCATCGATAGATGATTGACTTTCCACAATATCGACAATCGATGGAGCCAGCGATGAAATCCTTTTACTTTTGCCTTTGAGATTTTAACCCCCTTTCAAAATGCTATTTTCGAACAATATGGGAAATATCTGATGTAAAGATATTGGTGCATGATGATAGGTTAGCTTTTATTGGGTTTTTGCTGACATTTGAAAGGAGGTTGAGAGGGTGAGGATTAGTGAACTTAAGAAGGTTCTTAAGAAACTCATCGAGATGAATGAACCTGTTCTCCTTGTTGGACACGCTGGTGTTGGAAAAACACAGTTAGTTTATCAAATCGGTCAGGAGTTAGAGCGTGAAGTGAAGACTGTGATACTTTCTCAACTCGAACCGGGCGATATGATGGGCTTACCTGTTTCTATCAACGGCAAAACCGAATTTCTTAGACCATCTTGGTTGCCAGGCGAGCAAGATGAAGGAGCCATTCTTTTCTTAGATGAACTTAACAGAGCGCCAGTTTACGTTAGACAAGCGGTGCTCCAACTTGTCCAGGAAAAACGCATAGGACCTCATGTGTTGCCAAATAATTTGTCGATTGTTGCAGCTGCAAATCCAGAAACAGATGATTACATTGTAAGCGAAATGAATGACAGAGCATTACTCACTCGCTTTATCATTCTTACAGTCCAAAACTCTCCTTCGGATTTTGGTGACTATCTACAAGAAAAGGGCTACAAAATCAAAAACATCCTTGCGGCGGTTGAAACGCTTGACTATCTTGGCATTTTCACAGAGAGTATCCCACTTCCACGTATAGTTCCAAACCCAAGGGCGTTTGAAAGAGCGTTGAGAGTAATCGAAAACCTTGAAGAATTTTCCTACGAAACAAAACTTGAAGTCCTCTCTGGTATACTAGGACCGGAGGGTGCCGCCGAATTTGTACGAAGACTTTTATCGAATGTTCTTTCACCGGAAGACTTTATAAACTGCAACGTAGCAAAGATAAAAGAGAGCCAGCCTATGGAAAAAATAATGGTAGTACTGAACATGGTACGTGATGGAATAATAGACAAAGTTCCTCACGAAGCGCTCGATGCATTGACCGATGAGGAATGGGCAGGGGTGCTAAGAAACATTGCAAACAACCCAGAAAGGTATGCAAAAGGTTTCGCAATCCTTAGGAAAGCTTATCCAAGAATCGTAGAAATACTTAGGTAACAGATTCAAAAAAGTGGGGTGATAGGGTGGGAGAGAAAGATAGATTAAAAACTTCGATTGTTTCTGCCGAGCCCAGAGATTTACTGCTTAAGGCAATACTCTTCAAGCCAGACACTCTCTTAGACCCCCAAGACTTACTTTATGCTGGTTTACTTAATTATGTCGAAGTCGAAGACTCTAAGATATGCGGCATTGCTGCAGCCAGATTCTCAGAGGACCTTAAATTCAAAATATATGTAAATATAGAGAACATAGTAAAGAAATTCCCATATATGAATTCTGACCAGCTTGTGTATTTATTGCGTGCAATTGTTAAACACGAACTTTGGCACATCATCTCGGGTCATATATTTATGCTTGGGAAAAGTGTCATAGTGAACGGGAGTCGAATAAAACAAAAGTCGGACTTTCTTTTAAAAATCGAAGGACCAATAATGACTTACCTATACAACCTTGCAACTGACAGCATAATTAACGAACAGATAGTTGAATTCAGAAACCTCGATGTATTGCTTGTATCCCCCGAAGACTTTTTGGAAGAAAACTTTGATAAAAACTACGAAAGACCCATTTTTGTTGGAAAAACAAAGCTACTTACAGGAGACTACACTGCAGAAGAATTGACTGCAGTGCTTTATTTAAGGTATAAAGAAGCAATACAAAAAACTCTTGAAACTCTTAAAACCAACAGCGTAAACGATGTTTATCATGAACATGAAAAACACATCCTCAACGGTGACTTCATACAGAACGAAGGCACCCATACTGAAACTTTTCTAAGTGAAACGCTCGAACGAATTGCAGATACGGTAATATCGAAAGCACAGGAAGAAGCGAAAAAACTAAAAGGATACGAAAGATTAAATGCATATCTAAAACTGAAACCATCCAAGTCAAAACTAGATTGGAACTACCTACTTGCCAATGTTATAAGCTCAGTGAGTAGTCAGGACAAGTTGATTGTTAATAAACACAGACTGAATAAACGCTACAACACAGCCCCGAGAATTACTCACACACGGGCTCCTAAAATTGTCGCATTTATCGATAGTAGCAGTTCTGTTTCCGATAAAGTACTTCAGAGATTTGTTGATGAGGTGTCTGGTTTGACATCGAAACTAAACGTGAGTGTTATTCTTTACTTTTTCTCTGTTGACATCAGTCCAAGACAACTACTTCGTCGAAAAAATCAAGAGCTCGTCGTTACAGACAGAGGCGGAACAAACCTAAAAACAGCCCTCCAACAAGCTGAGAAAAATGATTTGAAAACAGCAGATGTTTTGATTATTTTTACCGATGGATACGACGACTTCCCAGAAAAAGAACTCAAGACCCTAAAGGCAACAAAAGTATTCGTCTTTCCAAGCAAACATGACAAAGAATATGAAAAGAAAGCGAAGAAACTTGGAAATGTGATTCTTATCGATGACTGATATTATCAACGAGAGGAGGAGATAATTTGAGAAAGATATTCACGGTTACAGAGGGAGCTGTTCTCAATGCGAAAGTCGGTATCGCTGAGATTAAATTCGACGAATTTGGACTGGACGTTGAGGAGGAAGCAATCATACGTTTTGTCTCAGATGGTAGAAAAGTATATATCTATTTCTCGACACTTATTCCAGATGATTTACTCGATTTTGCACATTTTATCAACCAAAGAGAATTTGTAGAGAAATTTTTGGAAAACCTAAAAAAAACAGTGGCAGAAGACAAGGGTGAATTCAGAGTAAACGTCACCTACAAAGGGGAGTTTGAAGGACTTTCGGAGAGATCGGAAGAGCGTCGTGTAG
>CAYVMA010000092.1:0-11242 GCA_964452455.1 uncultured Fervidobacterium sp.
AAGAAAAGACACCAACTTGACGCTTTCCAATATTTTTGTTTTCGTTCTTAGATGAATCTCCAGCAAGATTTACCTCTTTCGCCTCCTTTTTAGAACCCCACATGTATACATATGCAATATACAAATTCTTGTCGTTTGCATCTCTTGCAATAACAAACCTACATCTCTCTTTGTTCCTTAATGCTTTTTTCACTCTCAAAAGTATTGGTAAACTCTCCATCACGTTTCTACCTCTCCAAATTTCAAGCATATATTTCCCCCTAATCTGAAAGCTAATAGCTTCAGAATTTTGCACCTTCTAATTAATAAAACATATAAGACATCAAAATCTGACAAAAAATTTCGAGACTGATTACTTTGTTTTTTTCACACCAAAGTCATTCGAGCGTATATCCTGTCTTACTTAACGAACCTTCTTTCTGTTTTTAGAAGTCTCTGGAAAGCCTTCGAATCTTAATTGTCCTTCAGATTTGATTTGTTTGTCGTTGGCATTTTGCTGTCTACCAGCAATTATTTGTTTGTAATTTTCCACGCTCTCCAGTGCTTTTTCCAGAAGTCCTCTTCTGTATAGTGAAACATACAGTGCGGCAGCTTTAGCCTGGCAGTTAATTGATTTTTTTGGATTGAATTCGATGTCTGTGAATGCATCGTATTCAGTAATTTTTTTCCTTAGCCTTTTGTTTTGGTAAACAGCGTTTATGTATATCCAATCGTAAAATAACGTTTTAGGTTCAAGTGGCCATTCAATTCCAAGAAACCTAAAGCCTATTAGTTTCTTGCCTTCTTTCAGCCTTGGGTCTTTCTTTGCTTCAGATGGGCTTTTTTCAAGTAAGTCTAAGTATTGAACACCTTCTGGTATACCTTCTGCTTCAAAGACCTTGCTTGACTGGAATATGTTCTCAACGGGAATTTCTTTTTTCAATTCTGGATGATAGAATTTCAGTCTAAAGGCACTTAGCTCAACTCCGAGTTTTGTATTTGATTTTGTGGAAATCTCCAGCACTCGAGTTTTATTGTGAGCTAATCCGTAGGTTTTTAAATAATTTTCGTGCAAAGACTGTATTGACTTTTGCTTTTGGGATTTTGCAAACCCTGGGAACCATTCAAATTCAATTTCCACTTCGTCAACAAATTTCTGACTGTTTTTATCATCGCTTACCACAAAAACTATTCTTTTTGCCATATAAAATCCCCCTAAATAACTGATTTATGTTCCCAAACACCGAATCAGTGCAATTATATCAGTTCAGTCTTCAGCATTTACTATGAACTTGCATCACATTCGATTTTGACCAATACCAGTAATCAAATCTGGGTCCAAAGTAATCGTTCTCCAAACCTTGATAGTTCAATAAATCTTGATTAATCAAAACTTTCTGATCCAAATTAGTTAAATCAATATTTAGAATGGGCCAACGGTCTTCAAGCACAATAAATTCTATATACTTTTGCTCAATCCTGTCAAAAACAAGAACTTCAGCTTGTGGGTCTGTAGTATATCTGTCTGGTAATCCCAATAAGTCTCTGATACCATGCTCGTTATCAAACATCTTAAAGAAAGCATTCAAGGTTTTCCTTTGCTCAATAGGGATTCTTGAAATTTCTTTACAGGAAGCGTTTTTCCAGTTAAATGCGCAATCCTTTTCCCAAAGGATGTCAGGTTTCAACAATAGAACTGCCCATTCTCTTTCGTGATACTTTTGTCTCACGGAGTAAAACATCAAGTAATTTGGAAAAGATATTGACAAACATACCGCATTAGAGTATCCATCAATCCTTTGAGGGTCAGTAGAAATGTAAGGGATATTTCTTTTTTGCAGCTCTGTGATTGGTAGAAGTCCATGTCTTAATATCGAATTTAAGTTGTTAAGCGGTGTAAAGTGAACGAGATATGATATTCCTCGTTTTCTAATTTCTTGTTTTAGGAGATTTTTCTCCTGTTGATTAAGCATCCATTTCTCACCTCACATTAAATGAGTTTTCAACACGTTTCAGGGTGCTCGTGAGAACCATCCGATGGTATTTCGCTATCGTGTTCGGGAGTTTCGGGCAGTTTTCCACCTGAGAGTAAGTAGTTAGATAATATTTCAGCAAGAACTGTTTTGAAATGCATATACTGGTGAAGAACCTTTTCTGCCTCTGTAAATACTCCGTTGTCCTCTTGCTTTCTACCAGCCATAATATCGGCAATTTCATACTGCACCGTCGTTGCAACGAGCCCCCATCCCAGGAAGATATCCATCATACGCCTTACCAATTCTTTACCAAGATTCTTTTCCAAATCCTCTCTCAGGCTGGTCATATATTCCACGAACTTGTTTATTTCTTGGAATTTTTCGTACGCTTGGAACAAAACCCTAAAATCCATACGCTCACCCTCCTCCTTTATTCAACCACCGTCTTGCCAATTGCAGTCACCCAATACCAACTGTGCGCCATATTTCCTCAGCTTTTCTCCACAAAAAATACGTGCTGTCAACAATGAATTTGTCGGATGCTTTTTGGCTGATTGAAGATAAGTAAAGGGGGTAGATACAGGAACTGAACAAATCTTCTAACTTTTCGACAACTACGTATTTGATGTATTCCGGCTCTAAGTCTTCAATAACCATCACTTCAGCTTGATAATCGGTTGGGTATTCTGGTGACAACCCCATTTGCCTACGTTTTTCTAAATTTCCAAACATTCTCTTGAATGCTTCTGGTGTCATTTTCTCATCACGTTTTAAACAACTCACCTGTCTATTTGCTGCGTTTGTCCATGTGAAAATACAACTTTTTTCCCAAAGCACCTTAGCATCAATGAGTAAAACAACGTAAGTCCTATTTGGATTGTTTTTTCTAAATTTCCAAAACAACTTGTAGTTAGGAAACGACACAGACAAGCAAATAGCATCGTCAACCCCATCCATCCTGCGAGGGTCATTAAATTCATACCTGATTCCAAGGTTTCTCAGTTTACGAACAGACAGAAGACCATATTTTAGAATAGATTGTAGATTCTCCTCAGGAGTGAAGTGAACCAGATATTTGATACCCCTACTTTTTGCTTCTTTCATAATTTCCATCTTCAGGGTGTAATTATCCATGAGACCACCTCCAGGAGAATGGAATTTTATTTTCCATAAATAAAACGTTCCAGAGGCAGTAATCTGACAGGGGAAAATGAAGGGGGTTCTATTCGAATATCAGAAAACCATTTATTCAACAAGAAGAAAAAATAGAAGATGAAGCCAAAGATTTGCTGAATATTTTGAGGACAAGAAGTAGAAAGCAGTGAAGTGCACGGAATGGAAGGAGGGACTATAAACAGATTCGAAAAAGCTTTGGACATTTGAGGTTCCTAAGTAGGTGGGTCTGTCAGTTCAAGTCAAAAATCCCCATATATTTTCGACCAAACTGACAAAACTTTTATTAAAAACGCCAAACATTTCAGTTACAGATACCAAAACACAGTAGCTATCGAAGGCTTTAGTTTTGTAAATCATTAAGAAACCCCATGCTGCCGACTGCTGAGCTATGTCGAAATTATATTTTCAGTGCTCAGTATACTAACACTCGGCAGCATGAGGAGAATGAAGGGAACGAATTTTAGTTTCACTCTGTCAAATGTGAATGATTCAATCACAACTAATTTTGCCTCATATATTAAAACGACAAATTCAGGAAAATCTGACAAAGTATTTTAGATTTTTCATGTGTCAAAATAACTTGCATCCACTCAATCTCTATGAGCTTTTTGTTGTGTTTATACCACCAACTAAACAGCCTTCTTATTATTTAAAGATACCATAACCTATCGCTGTTTTCGCACCTATTCCGTAATTGAGAAGCGTTTCTATCATAAGGGCTTTGGCAACTTTGACAAGTCTTGCATCTCTGCTGGCTAAAATAAACCAGAATTTTGTCTTCTCAACTGTAAGGAATTTTATAGGATTAGGCTCTTGCCAATCTGCTGGTGCCTTCTGTTCTGTGTAGTAATCCGGATAATGTGGATTCATTATGTCCAATGCAAGTTTTATTTCGCTACTAGGATACGCATCAAAAAATATCACTTTTCCTTCTCTTTGTTGCGTTCCAAAAAGCTCTGAAACTTCCTCCAACGTAACCGAATAACTTTCGGTATATTGTTCATTGTCTTCTGTCCTGAGGGTAACATTAATTTTTAAGTCTCTAATATCTTTATACTTATCTTCCGAAGAGTCGGATGGTTTTGGCAATCCTTCCTCTATAGCCCTGCTAATTTTGAGTAACTTCTCCTCAAAACTTTCGTTTGTACTTTCAAAAACCTCGGCAAACTTCATGACTGTCCAATGTCTTGTCACACCCTTTATAGCGCTTCCTGGGATGTATGGAACTCCGCATGTATGGTGCAAAATCATAGACGTTTCCTGCGGATGAACACCACCAAGTCCCAAAACCAATCGCCAAAAAACTCGCAGACTCTTCGTTTCTACCTGATATCCTGAACTTTTTAGTTCTTCGATTAACTTGTATCTTCGACTATTTGTCGCATCCAGAAAGTCTTTGTCCCATTTAAACCGTGCAATATCTTCATTTATTCGAATGGACAATTGAGATCCTCTGAATATCAGTTTTGGAGTATTGAAAAGATAAATGAAATTAAATTCCGAAAACTTATTATCGCTCAGCTCATAATTGTTATTACCAAGGTAAGTAGCTAACACTTCGTAAAAGTGCTTATTTGGTAACGCGAATTTCGGAGGGGGAATTTTAATGGGAGTATTGTCGTTACTCATATCAATCTTCTCCTCCTTCAATTAAACCTTCTGCAAATCTACGTAGCCAATTGAAAAATGCTAAAACTTCGTTTGTCAGTTGCCTGTAGGTCTGTGGATCACAATTTACGACAAATTCCACCAGAGCTTCAGCTTCATCTTCTTTCTTTGGGATGCTAAACTTCACAGCAGTAGCATCACTATTAAGATAATCAAAAATCTGCTTAGCAATAAGGTCATATGCATTTAGTGGTTTCTCCTGACTTGATTGTCCACCTTTCCTCTTAGACAATATAAATGCTAAAGTATGTCCAAGCCCGTTCGAAAGAATCATTGCTGGAATGCGCTTTACATAAGATTTGTAGTTCTTGTCCTTATACCATTTACCATTAATTTCAAATGCTTGCGACACTATAGCTTTGCCTTCCAAAGCACAATCGTACGCAAATTTTGCTCTACCACTTTCAAGCTTTTGTATAGCGGTTTCTGGCATATACATGCGCCTCCTATTTCATAAAGCGTAGTCTTACAAAACCCTTACCTATCGTTTGATTACCACCAATTTGAATAACCCCTGGTACCGCCTGGACAAAAAAGCTCATAACATTTTGCGCTTCTTCATCTATGGAAATACCTTTCAGCTTTAATTTTTCTTTTGTTTCCTCATCTACCATCAATTCAGAAGCCATTACTAAAGAATACATAATTGTGTCCTGAGGCAAGTATTCTTCTGTCCAGAGCGCACCTTTTTGAACGGTTCCTGTAACATCATCAATCTTGACGCGTGTAATAACCTCCGTTGAAGTTGAGCAAAAGTCTTTAAAATCATCATTTGAAAGTATAACAAGGTCTTTTTTCAACTTCTCTTTCAAGTATGCGTAAGCTACATCGCTTCCAAATATGCTTTCTGCTAGGAATTGTGCCACTTTTCCTGTATCTTTATTCTCGCTTACTTCAAATGTGTATTCTTCGACTACTACTACTCGCATTAGTTCGTTGTTATCATTTTTCTTTATCACAACGTTTGAATTTTCTGGAATAGTATTCACCAATTTCTCAAAGTCAATATTCAAGAAATCATTTAACAAGTTGTTTTGTTCATCCGAACTATCTATACTATTGACCATTTGAAATTCCTTTCTAAATTTCTCAAGTACCATTGGACACGTAATCCATGCAAAAACTCCTCTTAAAGACCTTACTGGAAACAGTAAGGTTCTTGCATCAGTGAGTGCTATCGCGCTTGCGTGAGCATCATCGCTATCTTCAGGACCAAGAACCAACGAAAGGTAATCTTGTCCACATTCGTTGTCTAACGGTCTAAATCTTTCATTTTTCAACTCAACTTCCTTATTTGCACGTCTTACAGCTTCCTTTATGGCTCCTTTTAGGCTTGAAGATTCAATCTTTGGAAAATTTGTGTGTTTCTCTCTTTGTATCGGAAGATCTACAACACCGGAAATAGAATCCCCAGCCCCCGCATGTAGTGGCGTTTCTGTTACTATAAACATAACCTTCCCTACTCGATACATTCAAGTTCACCCCCGTTTATTAGACAAAGCTTGTATTTCGTAGTATCATTAACCTTTTTTGCGTTTTCATGGAAATACTCTACATACTCATTACCACTATTGTGAGCTTTGACATCAAATAAACCAACGTAAAGAATAGGCTTCTTATCGGGTTGCTCAACTTTGTAAAGTATTCTTATATTGTTACTGACATTTTTGAAGACTCTGAAACCTTCAGGAAGTTTCTTATCACCACTGTCTATTTGGTGATTGCATGTCTCAGTTGAACCGTTGGCCAGACAGTTATTGATTATCCGTCGAACACTTTCGATGACGTTTCCTCTTTGTGTCTTTTCTAAATCCTGATATTCTTTCCATGCTATTTCAGAAAGGTAGACATATGGATAATTGCTTTTAAAACGCTCCCACAAAATCTCCCCAAAAAGGTTAAGTTTGAAATATTCATCGTCGCCTAAATCATCTTCATCGGCTGAGTATTCTAGAAGGTTACTAATAGAACTTATATCCTCATTGTAGTCTTTTAAACTAAGGATACCTTTTTTATCCATATCAACAAATAACTTTAGGTATTTCCTAAATACATCGTAATCAACCTTTAGTGGTAGCGGTGGTATCTTCAAAAGCACATCAGAATCTTCAAAGATGTAGTAAGTTTCACAGTTGAAAACCTGACCTAATATAGTGAGATAAGATATAGCGGCTTTGTATCCACTCGTGATATTAATCACTAAATTTTCCCAATAACCTTCATATACTTCGCCATTTTCCTCATAAGCTGAAGCGTATCCTGCTAGTATCTTGAAAACTTCCCTCAACCCCTCCTTAAAATCCACCCAATTACTGACTCTGAAACGTCTAACTGTTTCTCGTCGAATATCTGAAACGACTTTGAGGTCCCGCTGTATTACCAAGTTTTCTACGTAGTTCCCTACTATTTCACCAAGTAGTGTGTCAGATTGTAATAGGATAATATCGAATGATTCTACTCCCCGATTTTGAAGCTCAGTTATTATTCTTTCAATACTTTTTAACTCAGCACATATCTCGCTTAACTTTAATGCCTTTCCTCGTTTTGAAACCTCTTCGATGAACTTTTCAAGAGCTTTTTCAATTCTCATAACTTCATGACTGTATAAGTCGCGTAGACTTTGGTGCGACAACTTTGTTGGTTTCATGTCTTCTTCTCTAAGTTTCTCAATATCCCACTTAAGATCTTCATCGTCATCGTGAAATTCCAATAATTTGTCAAGCAAGGATGTTCCTACGAAAGTAACAATCTTTTTGTGACCTGAATATCTTTTGTACATCACTTAACCCTCCCCACAAATGATAGCCCCCAACCTTGTTCTTTATACTTATCTGAGATATTCTTAAAATGGAATGTATCAACTATTCTCTGTACATCTACATCGTTTATCACTTCAAAGTAGTAGACACTACCCTCCGGCACCACTCTATACATTTCCTTTGGCTGTTTTTTAGCAATATCCCACCCCCCAATTGTGCGGAACTTTCCTATAACAGCACCAAGGAGCTTTAATTCAATCCCGTTATATGTTCCTGTTAAGCTAATATCATCTATCCATTCTGGAATCCAACCTTTTGAAAAGATTGCAGGCGTTGCTAAGTAGATTTTGAATACTTTATCTTTAGCATCAAGCTCAAACCTTTGTATATTATCTAACTCATGGAAGTCTGTAAGTTTTCTTATCGTTGCAAACTTGCTCTCACCACCAAGTTTTAAGAACCCATGGTCAGGAGTTTCTTTCTCTATACCTTCAATGCCAATCAGGAGTTTATACCCTTCTTTCAGACGTATCATCGGAATCCGGTAGAGAAAACCTTCCTCCGACGCTTTTGTTTTAGGATCCCTTTTGATACCTGTCTTTGTTTCCGTGATATAAATCTCATTAGGCCGTTTGAATCTGGGACTAATATCCTCACCATTTAGATATCTGTAAAAGTCGATTAATTCTAAGAATCCTTCGACCTCTTCTGCATCTTCTTCTTTGTTGTTAATTAGCAGACAATCTGTTACAGAGTTACTTAGAGCTATGGGGTTATTTTTCAACAGACCAAGTTTGAATGTTTTGTCAGATGTTTTTAGCAGATCTTTTGGTGCGGGGAAGTAAATATATGAATTATTGGCTCCATCTTGCATGATTAAAGGACCAAGAATTCTCAAGTTTCCTGGGGAATCTACTGTTCCAAGCCACTCGTGCATTTCTCCTCTCTTAAAAGCATCTAAACCTCCAAACAATTCTATAAGCCATGTTCTAACTGCCCCAAAAATAGTTGACGGATAAGGTGGAAAGACCTGGAGTGCCCAGCTTTCCACACCCATGGTGAACGGCCTGGCATCTCTAAAAAACAGAGTATCAAATGGTTCGATACTGAAGAACATTTCTAATCACCTCTATTCATAAAGCTAACAATCTCAAGAAGATCAGCAAACCTTTGGAGCTTATTCTCTTTTGGTAATCCTACTCCACCATATAACCAAATTAACATTCTAACAATGCGTTCAACAAAGTTTTTTCGTTCCTCGCTTGATTCTTTAACTGAGCTGTTGTAAGCACGTTCTACGAGACGTTTGATTTCTACCTCTACGATTCTATCGGCTAGTTTTCTAGCTTGTATTCTCTCAAATTCTTTTCTTAAAGTGTTTACAAATCGATTGGAGATGTACCTGGGTTCGTCATTGTCCATAGCTCTTTGAAGTTCTTTCAAAATTCTAGTCGTAAGAATTGAGTCTTCCGAATCATTTTTATAGATAGTGTCTACTAACCAGTTACACACTGCTGTTCTTTCACGACCACTCCCGGTTAGCAACGTAATTGCGAACCTATTACGGCCGGATTCTTTTGCCAAGTTGTTGGCTTTGAAAACTTTATCAACCACTATCTTGAGAGGCTCCCTGTAGTGCGCTATAACCACTCCAACAGAACATGTTGCTGTCAGTCCCATAGTAAGGTGGTACATCCCATCTTTTAGAACAAAACCCGAGTTATTGCTGTAACTTGGAACAATAATTCCGTTATCATCAAACTCTATTTGCCCAGAAAATGCCCATCTTAATTTTTCAATCACATCGAATAAATCCCTTAAATTCACAAATGCAAGAACATCATCACCGCCAGCATAGACAAGTTTCCCAAGATGTTCTTCCTCAACTATTTTCCTGACAAATTCAATAGTGTAATTTCTCAATGCAACCGATATAGCCGAATGTGTTGCAGGTGTGAGTATTTTATTACCCATTAGCTCCTTAACTTTTCCTCTAAATTCTTCAGGTAGGTTTTGCCAAACACTTTGGGCATACCCATGTTCAACAGATGGTAACTTCTCTCCAGCAAGCCATTTACCCATCTCATCGCCGTCAAGATAGATCAAAGCGTAATACTTATTCGGACTCCTTCCTAAGGCTTTGTAAATCTCATTTAGTTTTTCTCTAAGCTTTCCTAAATTCCCAGCAATTTGTTCCTCGCCTACACCATCTATTTCAAATGCTTCTTTAATTCTGTCGAATGTTAAGTTTTCGATATATAGCCATGTTCCTTCAAGGTTTTCGGCTTGCTTTCCAACGGAGTTTTTCAATTTTGGCAAGGTTTTGATTGATAGTTCCTCATTACTGCACTCAACTACGGCCTTAAATAGTTCAACGTATTCATCATACAATTTCTTTGTTTCTTCTTTTGTCAATAGCATTTCCTTAAAATCGGCAACAGCAATTTCAGATGTTGGTGGAAAAGTAAAATCTTTGAAGACCTTATTGAAGATTTCGTCATTACGAAGGGCACTTAGATAAACATGGAACGTCCTTTTTAAAAAGCAAACAGCACACAGACCTTCCCTCTTCCTGATAACTTGATAACTAAACTTTCTCCTATTAAGTTTTGTATAACTCCCACTCTTACCGCCACGATAGAAAAAGTCTAAATTGTTTTTTACAAATACCGGTTCCCCATCAGGTTTGCGGAAAAATAAAGCGTTTCGCTCTCCACATATCGAGCATTTTCTCCCGGTTTCTTCGAACTGTTCAAACCTTCGAACGTTTTTAGTTCCCCTCAGAACCTTTTCCAAAGTTGTATAGAGAGGCTGGTAATAAAGCTCGACATCTGCTATATTAAAGTACTGATTGTTATTTTTTGCAAATTCGGTAAACTCACCCCATTTCTTTAGGTAATCTTCCGAAAAGAAATCTTTAAGCTCTTCTAAACTCACGTTTTGTTTTATGCCCCCACTTGAATCTTGGACGGTAAGCTTAACAGCAGCCCAATAAATTTCTGGAAAGTTTTTGAATTGGTCCTCAAAAATTTGTCTTAGCTCCTCATCGTCAAGCTCAAAATGTTCAAACAATTCATCAATTACATTTAATAATTCCACTCTAACTTTTTCTTCAATTCTCTTCGCCAAGTGTTTTATTTCATTATCGTCACACGTTCCAATTATAGCTACAAACCTATTTGGAATCGTGGGAAGAGCAACGGCCTGTGGCTCGAAGTTGTCAACAGTAATTTCTTTCTCGGAGATAAGATACCAATCCATCAAAGGTTGTTTATACATATCTGGATAAATCACGCTTGTCGGACCATATTGCTCGATAACCTCTTTCATTGCAACAAAAGTGAGATATGAAAGAATGAAACTTCCCAGATAAAAATCCTGAGTCTTTCGCGCCTGTGAGATGAAAGACTGTACAGGACCAATTGTGAATAGGAACAGAGAACTATTGTAAAGTTTCTCGTCAGAATAGAGTGCGGAAGAAACCTTTAGATGCTCCCAGATTGAAACATCAGGAAACTTTGCACTAGCAGGCATTACGAAAAGATATGGTGCTATTTCCTCTTCTGACAGATTCGCAGACAATCTATCCGGGAGGTTTCTCCAGATGTAGAAAGCCTTCTTTTCCTGGCTGGACATGGGTGGGAGCGACTCTAAAACTGCGGAAAGGGCTCTTTTAATCTTTTC
>CAYVMA010000093.1:0-2523 GCA_964452455.1 uncultured Fervidobacterium sp.
TACAGATAGGTATATCGTGGCTTTTCAACACAGTGTTTTCAAACACTACCCTGAAAAACTTTTCTTGAGCATTCAAAAAGATAAACCTGGAATTTACACAATTCGTGGACCAAGACAAATAGGAAAGACAACATTTTTGAAGATGTATATTAAGAATCTTTTGGAAAGCGGTGTAAAACCCACAAATTTAATCTTTTTGACCTGTGATGGGATAAAAGACCGATTCGAGCTCGGTGATATGCTTACGATCTATCTTCAGACGTATGGTTCAAAGTCGAATCAGCTGAATTACATACTTGTAGATGAGGTTACCGTTATAAAAAACTGGCAACTAACGATTAAATATCTGGCAGATTTGGGGATGTTTGATAAAAGTGTAGTAATTCTTACAGGTTCGTCCGCTTACGACCTAAAGCATTCGAGTGAGAAACTGCCAGGCAGAAAGGGGCAAGGGAAGGACCTTGTATACATGCCGATAACATTCAACGAGTATTTAGAGAACATAGGCATAAGAGTTGAAAAACTTTCTTTGTCAGATATCCTTTCACTAACCGAAGATGAAATCAACAAACTTAGGTTGGAATACGGGTTTATCAAGGAACATTTCTTCAGATACCTTAGTACAGGTGGATTTCCGAGGGTTATAGGTGAGTTTCTGGAAAAAGGAACTGTGCAGGAGAGCATAAATATTTACAAAGATTTTGTGCTTGGTGATGCTGAAAAGTACATAGGTTCAAGAACAAAGGTGCTGGAAATTCTGAGGAAACTCCCAGAGATAGTGGGACAGAGGTTTTCGTGGAATTCACTGGTTGATATTTTCTCAGGCGGTATTGGAAGCGTAGATACAATACAAAAGTACATGGAATACCTTGCTTATAGTTTTATAACATTCAACGTCTTCTTCATAGACCCATCGATGAAGTGTATAAAACCAAAGAAAGAAAAGAAGGTTTATCCAATCGATAAAATTATCGCCGATGTTATTACTCAACTTAGTGGAAAAACATTAGGCTTACCGCAACTTATTGAGCTTATGGTTTTGAGGCATATTCTAAAAGATGAGAACGTTTCATCAGGTTTGAATCTCTACGAAGGACCTTACTTCTGGTACTCCGAAAGGGGAAACGAAATTGACTTTGTTTGTGAACGTGACGGAAAGTTGATACCGATAGAAGTCAAATATCAGAAAAACATCAGTAAATCAGATTATCTAGGAATGAAGAAAGTCTTTGGTAAAGGTATTATTGTTACACAAGAAACATCATTCAAAGATGAAGGTATTATCGGGATTCCTGCATGGTTGTTCTTTGGATTGGTAGGGTAGGAAATGTAAGGAAAGTTTTTTGCAACATCTGGAAGACGCATACTCAATCGATTACGTTTCTCTTCGTGATTTATACAGTTCTTTTACTAAATACGACCGAGCGAATAAACAAAGAGGGGACAAGACGTCCCCTCGTTGCATTGTAAATTACTCATTTTTATCTTGAATAAGCAAAACTCGTATCACACCTATTGCGTTCAACTCTTTGGCAATTTCTTCACTGGCAGTGACGTATGTCGTGTTTGTATCAATCTCCTTTTTATCTTCAGGCAAATGTTCTATCAATTTTGCATTCTTATCATTTGCCAAAACGAACTCGGCCTCCTCCTTAGAAATTGTGATTATCATTGGTTTTCCGCAGTATTTATCTAAGTCTTTCGTCAAATCTTCTGAATTTTCGTCGAATCCATCGTCTATGATTCTGATTCTCGTTTTCAAAATTTTCAGATATTCATTAACTGGCGAATATCCAACTTCTGTATATACGATATTTTCACCTTTCATAAACACACATGTTGGTGTACCTTTGATTGAAAAGAGTTTGAAAAGTTCGTTGTTTGTGTATTCCTTTCCCATGAACACGGTTTTGCTTGTCCCGCCGAGGATTCGAGCGAGCACAAAGTTAGCTCTTAAGAATTCTTGAACTGCAGGAGCGTTAAATACTTCATTTTCAAGCTTTTTACACCATCCGCACCCCGCCGAACCAAAATAAATAAGGAGTGTCTTTCCTTCGATAATTGAGAGTTTGTGAGCTAAGCCCAGGTCTTTGAACACATGTTGGTAGTTCAGTGCTCCGAACAAAAGAGTTGAGAAAATAAGAGCCGATAAGAGAAGTATCCGCAGTGTTTTTGCCATACGCTTATCCCCCCCTTGATAAACAAGATGATACAAAAAATTTTATCATATTTACACAAAGTAGATACATCTTTCTGGGTGATATTGTGGAAAGAAGTTTGCAAAAACTCAAAACTGAATTCAAAATTCTTGTGGAAAGATTTATTGAACATTGCAAAGCTGCAGGCATTGAAGTGTTGATTTACAACACATACAGAAGGAAAGAAGAACAATATGCACTTTACTTACAAGGAAGAGCTCCACTTGAAGTTGTCAACAATGCAAGAAAAAAAGCAGGAATGCCACCGATAAGTGAGAAGGAAAACAAGATAGTTACCATGCTCAAAGATTCACCACATTGCCAT
>CAYVMA010000094.1:0-61606 GCA_964452455.1 uncultured Fervidobacterium sp.
GCTCCTTGAACATGTGCACCACATTTTAGCGCTACTTCTATGCTTTTTTCCAAATTCCTGATGTCGTTAAGTGCATCGAATATCCTAATTATTTGAATACCATTTTCAATTGCCTTTTTGATAAAGAGTTCTACAACATCGTCAGCGTAGTGTCTGTATCCAACGAGATTCTGACCTCGCAAAAGCATTTGTGCTTTTCCGTTTTTCAATTTTGACCTTATGAGTCTTAGACGTTCCCAAGGATTTTCGTTTAGATACCTGACGCAAACGTCAAACGTGGCACCGCCCCATACTTCCAGTGCTTGAAAGCCCAAACCGTCCACTTCGTCTATTATTCCTAATATATCTTTTGTTCGCATTCGAGTAGCTATCAAAGATTGATGACCATCGCGAAAAGTGGTATCTGTAAACATGTTCAAGATAGCCAATGAAATCACCTCTTTTTTGAAGAGCTCTGTCAAAGATAATTATAACACCTTATCTGAAAGTATAAAGTTATGTATTGATAAGCAAACAAAAGAAAAGCAAAGCACCGACTACGTTTGTTTAAATAGACCTAATTGTAAAAATCTGGTATAATTTAAAACGAAATGAGAGTAAGTTAAAAGGAGGTTGCAGAGATGAGCCAAGAGAATTTCAGCGCTGATGTTCAAAGGGAACGTCACTCAAGACATTCTAAAAGTAGTCGGGTTTTTGGCAAAGAAAAATCGAAATTACCGAAATGGGAGTTTTATTTGATAATCCTTGTGGGGTTCATAACCTTTGTCTTTGGATTTATATCCACAGCTGTTTATTTTGCTGTGATGTACATTTCACCAATTGTATCAAACCTCACAGGGTTCACGTTCTTAGATTCGAGATTTTTACTTTTCACGTTAGCGATGATAACGTTAAGTGGATTTTTATTGGCAGTGTATCCTTATTCAAAAGCAGCAGATGGAAATTCCTCTTTGTTTATAATCCTTTCATTTATAGCTTCCGGCATCGCGTTAGGCGTTCAGGTGTACAAACTGGCATTTAATGGACCAACGTGGATAGGGTTGGATTTACTTGGCGAACATGGAAACACCGTTGAAATGATGTACTTGGGCGCTGTTTATTTTGCGTATAATTTAATACTCTTTGTTTTGATATACACGATAATGAGAAGAGAGTTCGAGGAGTAAGGAATATGAAAGTGCTTGGAATTGTTGTAGAGTATAACCCGTTTCACTATGGTCACTTACACCATTTAAGAGAATCGATAAAGCTTGTCAACCCAGATTACGTGGTCGCTGTAATGAGTGGGAATTTTTGCCAACGTGGTGAGCCCGCGATTGTAAATAAATACGCACGTGCCAAGATAGCCTTACTAAACGGTGTAGACCTTGTCTTAGAACTTCCAACGGTTTATGCGATTCAAGATGCTGGAGGATTCGCATTAGGCTCCGTTGGGATACTCCACAAAACCGGGGTTGTTACAGATATCGTTTTTGGGAGCGAAAGTGGTGATATCGAGTTTCTGAAAAAAGTCGCACATATGCTTGTCAATCAAACGCCTGAGTTTCAAGCGGAGTTCAAAAAGCAACTGAAGATGGGATTTTCTTACCCAAACGCACGAAAATACGCTCTAATGGGCGTGTTGAGCGAGGAAGTAGTGAAACTTTCCAAATCTAACGATATCCTCGGAATTGAATATTTGAAAGCTTTAATGAAATACAACAGTTCAATCGAGCCCCACGTAATTAACAGAATAGGAGCTGATTACAATGACCCAGTATTCAAAGGAAAGTTATCTTCGGCAACGGCTATCAGAAAAGTCATTAAGGCAGGGGAGTTTGAGGCGGCAAAAGATGCGATTCCTCCTACGACGTACGAAATACTAAAAGAAGAATTTAGCAAAGGGAGAGGACCTATCTTTTGGGAATATTTGGAGTTTGTGATTGCTATGTTTAGAAAGATGAGAAGAGAAGATTTTGAGAAGATATACAGTTTCAACGAGGGGCTTGACCTTAGATTTTGGGAAGCGGCAAGGCAAACTGGCGATTTGCAACAGTTTGTAGAATTAGTAAAAGCCAAAAGGTTCACGTATTCAAGAATTAGACGCGCCATCTTGCATGTGTTATTTGATTTAGAAAAAGAACAGATGGAAAAATCAAACGTATTGGGTCCACAGTATTTGAGAATTTTGGGATTTAATAACAAGGGACGAGAATTGCTCAAGGAGATAAAGAGAAAATCGCAAATACCTTTAATTGCTACGGCATCACTTTACAAACAAGTTTTGGAAGAGGTTGAAAAGCAAAGAAATGAAGGAAAACGAGAATGGCAAGTAGACCGTGAGTTGTACTTGTGGCAGTTTGAAAAGGACATCCTTGCCAGCGATATATATACGTTCCTTTACCCTGATAAGTCAGTCCGCTCAGCGGGTATGGATTTCGAACAACAACCGATAATGGTGTGAATAGTGTGAATAATGTGAATAAACAGAAGAATTTGACTCGATGGAACCTATAAGTATTTAAATGGAGGTGTTTTATTAGTAAAGTGATGAATGAAATTATCATTGTTCCAACAGAAAAAGACTGCGAGATAGAGGGTTATTATTACATACCGGATTACGATGTGCTTCCTTACGAAAATCTAAGCCCCTCTTGGTATGTGAGAGCTCGCCGAGTATTTGCACTCCATCTTGCAACACAGGGAGAATTAAAAGGAGTCTGCACACTGCGTTCTATTCTCCATCACGTGATGCCTCCAGAGACGTTGAAAGAAAATACATATCTTCTCAGATTAGGAGACAAGCTTTCGGAACCTGAAAAGCTGTTTGCAAAACTTGGTTATGAAAGGGTCTTCAACGTCCGCGAAGGCGGGACGTTTTCTATAAGGGGAGATATAATCGATTATTTAGGACCGGACGGTGTGCCGGTTAGAATTGAGTTATTTGGTAACGTCATCGAGGATATACGAAAGTTTAATTTAAAAACTCAGCGTAGTGAGGAAAGGTTACAAAGTGCACTTTTGCTTCCTGCACGTGAGTTTGTACTTAGAGAAGAATATTTTAAATCAACTGACGAAGTATTATTAGAGCCTATAGAGAACCAGTTTACCGGAAAGTTTGTGAATGGAACGATACTTAATTACGGAGTGGAACTTTACATAAAAGACAAAAAAAGTGTGCTTGAGCATTTCACACGCTTCGAACGAGAACTACGCAAGTCCATGGAAGAAATGGGACATGATGATAGACTGAGGGATTACAAGCGCTTCGGAATATTAGACTACGAAACGATTTTATCGAGCGCCAAGGAGTTACCTACGGAAAAAGCGCTCTTTGTTGTAAAGAAGGTTCAGGAGGAAGAACACATACCTTCCGAGCCTATAATTTCAGAAGAGGAATTACAAATAGGGGATATAGTTGTCCACAAAAAATACGGGATTGCAAGGTTTAGTGAAATCAAGAAAGTAGACGTGAACGGTGCTCAGAGAGAGTTCTTAGTGTTGAATTTTGCCGATGCTGTTTTATACGTGCCTATCGAAAGGATAGACTTGGTAGAGAAATATGTCGGGGATGAAGTAAATGTAAAGCTTGACTCACTCAAAAAAGGAACTTGGTCACGCAAAGTGGAGAAAGCAAAGAAAAATATAGAGCAACTTGTTCGCGAACTTGTGTTGATACACCATGCACGAAGCAATATCAAAGGGCTTTCGTTACCCGGAGATGCGGAGCTGGAGGAAGAATTTGCAAAGACGTTCCCATTTGTGGAAACACCAGACCAGATAAATGCGATAAATGAAGTGCTCGAAGACCTTGCCAGTGAGAAACCGATGGATAGGCTACTTGTTGGAGATGCTGGTTATGGTAAGACGGAAGTAGCTATCCGTGCGATATTTAGAACGATTGTCTCCGGTAAGCAAGCAGTTCTTCTTGCACCAACAACTATTTTGGCAAAGCAACATTACGACAATCTCGTAGCAAGGTTCAAACCATTTGGTATCAATGTAGCTCTATTGAACAGGTTTTCGACAAAAAAAGAACGTGAGGAGATTTTGGAAGGTGTTAAATCAGGAAAAATTGATTTACTTGTTGGAACACACAGTGTGCTCCGAAATGTGAAATTTGCGGACCTTGGTTTGGTTGTTATCGATGAGGAGCAAAAGTTTGGTGTTGAGCAAAAAGAGAAATTCAAAAAATTACGTGTGAATGTCAATGTGCTTTCTATGAGTGCAACACCTATCCCAAGGACCCTGCACATGGCTTTGTCTAGTTTGAAGGATTTGTCTGAAATAAAAACACCACCACTTGGGAGAAAAGAAATACAGGTCCATATTGGTCCATTCGATGAAAGAATAGTAAGACTTGCAATACTGAGAGAGATAGGACGAGGAGGCCAGGTTATTTACGTTCATAACCGTGTTAATTCGATATACGGAGTTTACGAAAGGTTGAAGGAGTTAGTTCCTGAAGTGGATATCGTTATCGCACATGGTCAGCAACCAAAGAGCGAAATGAAAAAAGCGATAGATGCATTTTATCACAAGCGTGCCGATGTGCTACTTTGCACGACGATAGTTGAGAACGGGGTAGATGTTCCTGATGCAAACACACTTATTGTAGACGACGCACACAGATATGGACTTGCGCAGTTGTATCAACTACGTGGTAGGGTTGGAAGAAGCGACAAAATAGCCTTTGCTTACTTTTTCCATGCAAGGAACGTTAATGATAAGGTTTTAGAGAGACTTTATGCAATAAAATCATACCAAGGTCCCGGAAGTGGTATGAAGATAGCGATGAAGGATATGGAGATAAGAGGCGTAGGTGCTATCTTCGGTGTTGAACAGCATGGGTTTGTCAATGACCTTGGACTTAAATACTACCTTGACTTGTTGAACGAAGCGGTCATGGAGTACACGGGACAAGTCCAAAGTAAAATCGATACAGAACTCGAAGGCATTCCTGGAAGTATCGTAATACCAGAATTTTACATATACGACCCATTCGAACGCATGAGGTTTTACAGAAGAATTGCTTCGGCAACGAGTGAGCAGGAGATACAAGATATCTATGAGGAGCTTGTTGATAGGTTTGGTAAGATGCCTGAGAGTGTTGAGAACCTTTTAAAATATGCACTCTTACGGATAATCTTGTGGAGAAAGAACGTTGCAAAAGCAACAATATCGGACGTCGGACTTGTGGTTAAATTCAAAAACGGCTCCTTCGGGGAGATATCCACAAATTACATATACAACGAGAAAGAGAATGTTTACTTGTTCTTTGTTAACATAGATGAACTGATAGAACAGTCAAAGGTGGTTGTATAAGGTGTGAAAATTTTTGGGCTTGTCGTGGAGTCTTATGGGAAATATGTAAAGGTCAAAACATCCGATGGTGAGTACATAATCAAAAGTGGAAAGAAAGCACCTAAGGAAGGTGCAAAAATTGAATTGAAAGATTTTGGCGTTGGTGATTACGTAGCAAAGGTTTTAGCAAAAAAACCTTACAACTTTCGGGAATTGCCTAGCGTCAGGTTTGTTCAACTTGCTGAGGATTTGGTTGAAGGGTTTGATATTTCCTCCAAAGAGCGACTCATTGTTGCAATTGCGCTATTTTTAGAGGAGATTTCTAAACGAAGAGAAATAGATAAATCAATCCTCCAAAGGCTAAAAAGAGCTCTAGGGAAACTGCAAACTGTGAATGTGGCACAACAAAGCATGGAAAAGAAGGAAAGTGATAGTGACCGTCAAGAATTAGAGGATTTTTTGAATTATCTGAACATTTTGTCTGGTAAATACGGTCTAATTATTAATGAAGGAGTAGTTTTTCTTGACAGAGAGGCTGGGACTTTCGAAGTTTTTTTGAAAGATAACCGTATCTGCGGAGTAACCCAGCAAAATTCATTGAGCTCAAGTGTAACACTTTACTTTGAGAAGATTCCTGAAAACGTGGCGGAGTTAGAAAGACGTCTTAGGAACAATTTCAATGTTGTGTCTATAAAACTCGAGGCGATGCGGGATGGAACGTATGTATGATAAAGAAAAATACGATAAAGATTGCACACAGAAGTTGGCTGTTGCTTTGAGATACAACCCGAAAGAGGACTATGTCCCATTTGTTGTGGCAAAGGGCAAATGCCATTTGGCGGAAATGATAATAAGGAAAGCGACGGAAAGTAACGTACCGATAGTGAAATCAGAAGAACTGGTCAAAGAGCTTTTCAGACTTGACTTATTGGAGCCTATACCAACGAAACTCTACGTTGCTGTAGCAGAGGTACTTGCATTCATCCAGCTTGGTTTGAATAAGTGAAGCATTTTTAAGGAGGTGTACGAATATGAGGATTATAGGTAAAGGTCCTGTTAATGTTGCGATGTTTGGAGTGGTGATATTTATAATACTGACAACGGTGATATCGGTTTCTGCATTTTCCGAATTTTCCTTTCAAATAATCATCGGCATAGGAAATGTGCCTAACATTTCGCTCAACGATTTACCTGATTATTCGGTTTTACTCTACACAGATGAACCATTTGCCGCTGTATATATCGATGGAAAATATGTAGGAAATACTGATGGCTTTGGAAGAATTGTCGTAAAGTTTGATGTGGAAGGTTATCATTCAGTTTGGATTGTTAGCTCGAACAAGTATGTTGTGTTTGACAAGATAGTGTTCTATGTTGAGAAACAGCCAAAGATAGTCTACGTGCCTTCAACGCGCTTGGGTGAAGTTACGATTTTTTCAAACGTCTACCCCGTTTCTGTGTATTCCCCCAAAGGTTTGCTTTATGGTGTTGTGAACAAAGATGGGGAAAAAGTCCTGGCACCAGTTGGGCTTCAAGAACTGGTCTTTTCTTCTCCTGGATTTGAAGATATAAAGCAGAGCGTCAATGTTCAATATGGAAAAGAGAGTCCTGTTTGGTTGAAATTTAGCCCTGTCCCATTTAATTTGGAACTTGTTGTGTCTGAGAAATTCTCACCGAACGGCGATTGGACCGATGATGAGTGCGTTATCAAAATATACTCATCAAGACCTGCAAGCGGAAGTATTCAAATTGTGGATAATTCTGGTATAATTGTGTATGAAAAGCCTTTAAAAATTAATGCCGGGACGACACAACTAAAATGGGATGGAAAAGGTTATCCAGACGGTGTTTATACCGTCAAGGTTTTGTTATCAGATGGTTTGACAACAATCCAAAAAGAGGCAAGAACGGTTATAGATAATTCTGTCTATACGTATGCAAAAGAAATCACAATAGCAATACTACTTCTTATGACTGGGGTCATTACTTACCTGATATTGACTGGAAAATAATAGTTAGGAAATAAAATTTGCAAGGAGAGGTGTGTAAGTGTGATAACGTACGAACAAAAACAACGAATCGAAGAACTTAAGAAAAAGTTCGATGATATTATTGAGGTTTTCCACCCCGAGGATAAAAAGGCAAGACTCAAAGAACTCGAAGAAGAGAGCTTAAAACCCGATTTTTGGAACGACCAAAAAAGGGCACAACAAGTTAATAGAGAGATACAAAGGACAAGGAAGATAATCGAAGATATGGAGCGTATCAAAGCACTTTTCGAAGACATAGAAGTCGGTATAGAACTTTCAGAAGAAGACCCTTCGATGCAGGAACACTTAGAAGAGATGATAGAAGAGGTGTCAAAAAAGATAAGGGAATTCGAACTTGAGATGATTCTCAACGGGAAATTCGATGCCTCGAATGCGTATCTTTCCATTCACCCGGGTGCTGGTGGAACGGAGTCTCAAGACTGGGCTTCTATGCTCTTGAGAATGTATATGCGCTGGGCTGAAAGGAAAGGCTACGATGTTGAGATAGTCGATTATCAAGAAGGTGAGGAAGCAGGAATAAAGAGTGCAACAATATACATTAAGGGTGATTTCGCATACGGATATTTGAAATACGAGCGTGGAGTACATAGGCTTGTGAGAATTTCACCATTCGATGCTAATAAAAGAAGGCACACATCGTTTGCTTCAGTTAACGTACTTCCAGAAATAGAGGACGATATTGACATTGAGATTAAGCCAGAAGACTTGAGGATAGATACATACAGAGCGAGTGGTGCTGGTGGACAGTATGTAAACAAAACGGAATCTGCTGTAAGAATTACACACTTACCAACAGGCATTGTTGTAACGTGTCAAACGGAGAGGTCACAACTTCAAAACAGGGAAACTGCGATGAAGATGTTGAAAGCAAGGTTGTACCAACTTGAGCTTGAAAAGAGAAGAAAGCAGATAGAACAAATTCAAGGTGAACTAAAAGATATTAGCTGGGGTAACCAAATTAGATCCTACGTCTTCCATCCATACACAATGGTGAAAGACCACAGAACGGATGTAGAAACGGGAAACATTGAAGCAGTTATGGATGGGGATATAGATATGTTCATAGAAGCCGAGTTGGTTTACTACGCAAAATTGGGCTTGAATGAATAGTGTGCTTTTCTCTCAATAAGACCAAAGGGGTGGGGCATGTGAACAGACCTAAGGTATTTGTTGTTACATCAGGGAAAGGTGGTGTGGGTAAGACAACCTTCACCGCAAATCTAGGTTGTACATTAGCCAAGATGGGAGAAAGAGTGTGCTTGATAGATGCTGACATAGGTTTGAAGAACTTGGACGTAGTCTTGGGATTGGAAAATAGAATCATTTACACATCTTTTGATGTCGTAAACGGGACTGTCTCAGCCAAGGAAGCACTCGTCAAACACAAGCAGTTGAAAAACCTATACTTACTTGCAGCTTCTCAAGTTGCTACAAAAGAGATGATGTCACCAGAAGACATGAAGCGAATAGTTCAAGAGTTGTACGACGATTTTGATTTTATACTCATCGATTCACCGGCCGGCATAGAGCGAGGTTTCAGGAATTCTGTTGCACCAGCCGAGGCAGCATTTATCGTTACTACGCCAGAGCTACCAGCAATTTCGGATGCGGACAGGGTTATAGGATTGCTTGAAAACTATGGATTTTCTGAAGACAAGATGTACATCGTCCTAAACAAATTTAAACCTCACATGGCTAAACGTGGTGAGATGCTCGATAAGAGTGACGTTGAAAAAGCTTTGGCAATGAGGATAATAGGTGTAATACCTGACTCTGAAGAGGTCATCGTAGCGACGAACAAGGGTATACCAGTTGTTCTTGAGGATGGTGTAGTTATCGGTAGAAGCTTTGAAAATATCGTCAAAAGAATCAAGGGGGAAGAGGTACCAATAGAGGAAGACCTTAAGGGTGTCTCTAAGGGGTTCTTATCTTCATTACTCTCTGTGTTTAAGAAGAGGTGATTGTGATGTGGATTATCGATATATTCAGAAAGAAAAAGCACAAAAATACAAAATCACCGAAAGAGGAAGCGGCAGAAAGACTTGAAACGATGCTCACAAGAAGAAGAGAGATTGTCAAGATGATACCTGTGGAAGAGTTCGAAGCGAACTCTGAAGAGATTAAATATGCGGTTATTGAAACGATTTCAAGGAAGTTCAACATACCACCGGAGAAGGTGAAAGTAGATTATCACGAACAAAATGGATATATTGTCATCGTAACGAATGTCAATTTCAAATAGGTCAAAAGTTCGCAATAAGCGAGGCGAAATAACTTGAAAAGAGTATTATTTGTTTTTGTAACGGTTAGCATGATACTTATTTTATCTAGTTGTGCTTATTTGATAAATAATTTTCTGTCTGGAACGGGTAAGCAGACCTATACATTTTATTTTTATGTTAATGGCCTTCCAGAAGAAGTTTTGAGAAGTCTGCAGGATATAGACACCGCTGGCAGTTTGGTTGTATCATCGATTGAGCACGAAGCAACGATAACAATCGAAAATCCTTTCGAAGTTTCGAGTGCAACTACAAACATTTTTGGTGATATGCTCGGTAAGTATGATATAGCTACAACATCAAAAGAGAATTTGGATTTTTCATCCAGATTAAAGATATCTTTTTCTACAGACACAACTCTACCTGCCACTACCGTTGCAATAAACTTTCCAAAAAAAAGTTACGATATAAGTGGGGCTAATGAATTTTACGTAGTTTACGATTTCACCAGTGAGAGTTCTGAAGTTAAGTTTTTGAAAAAAGTTAACGGTTACCTTTTTGAAATTCGAACAAAGGCTCGTGAGTTTATCGAAGTTTACGATATTAACTCTGGAAAAAACTACAAGCTCTTCTCAGAAAATATTTCTGGGACATTCAAGGCATTTTTCGTTGCTGAAAGAGGCAAGACTTACACATTCAAGGCTGTCGAGCAAGGTGTAGAGCAGACGAAAAGTGTACCTTACTATTCTGATAGGGACACTGAAGTTGTTGATTTAACTGGAACAAGCTCTATGTAAATATCTAAGTGCGTAAGTTTTCTCAATCCGTTTCTTCCGAGGTGTCGGCACTTGAAAGTAAAAAGCGATAAAGGAAAAAAAGAAGATAACATACTCCTAGTGCTTTTCATTATTATATTCATCATTTTCCTAGCTTATTTTCTAACTAGTCTTTTGCGGTATGTATTAATATCGAAAGAACTTCAAGAGCTAAAGCGTGCTTATGAAATTGAGAAGGAACAGATTGCTGATAAAGAAAAGACTTTACAGAAGCTGAGACAGTTGGTAGAAGCAAGTGATACCACGGATAATAAGGAGGTTGGCGAGATAGAGAATGGTCGATGATAATTCAATGGACATAGCAACTCGGGAACGAAACGAATCAAAAAGTGAAGACTATGGTGTAGTCATTACTACATCTCATAACCCATCAAGAGAGGCTGTAGAGTTGGCAAAGGAACTTTCACAAGATTTTGGTATCCCTTATTACAACCGAAGGCATTTGTCTGAGAGAGTGAAGGAAGGGAAAGTGAAAATTTACTATGTTGTTGACAACAATCTCCAGCTTTCAGTAGTTACATCAACTGGTAGGTTATTTTTCCATCCAGGAATGGCGAAGATACGGATGGAAAATTACAAAAGGGATGGAAAAGACTTACTTTTGGAAGCATTAAAGCCATCTTCGGAAGATATCATCTACGATGCAACGTTTGGATTAGGAATGGATGCAGTGTTTATGGCACATTTTGTCAAACAAGTTGTTGGAACGGAAGTATCAACACATATTTACAGGGTAGTTTCATATGGACTTGCCAAATATCAATCAAAAGAAGAATGGATAAATACGGCGATAAAGAAGATAGTTTTGTTCAACGAAGATATGAAAAGCTTTATAAAAAGGCAACCTGATAAATCCTTTGATATAGTCTACTGTGACCCGATGTTTGAAAACCCTGTGTATGAAAGTTCAGCTCTCAATCCGCTTAGACCTTTAGCAAGTTACGACACGATAGATACATCAACTGTTGAAGAGATGATGAGAATTGCAAGAAAAAGGATAGTTATCAAAACATTGGTAAAAGACAGTTTATTGGAAAGGATTTCTGTTCAGTTTGATAGGGTAATCACTAGCAAGCGAAGTGGATTAGTGTATGCATGTATCGATTTGGACAAATAAAACGAAAGCTTTAATAAAGTAGAAAGCAGGGAGGTCACGTATAACCATGGGATTTTTTGACAAACTAAAAGAAGGACTTAAAAAAAGTAGAGAGACATTTTTTAATAAGATAGGTCAGATACTGAAGACAAAAAGGTTTGACAGAGAGACACGTGATGAAATTGAAGAGCTTTTGATTCTTGCAGACGTAGGAGTGGAAGCTACCGAATATATCCTTGAAAGACTCGAAGAGATGAAACCAGAAGACGCTTTTGAAGCTTTAAAGGAAATCTTGATTGAGATACTTTCAAAAGACAACAAACTCAACATTCCTGATGAAAAGCCTTTTGTGATAAGTATGGTCGGAGTAAATGGTTCGGGAAAGACAACAACGTGCGGAAAATTGGCGTATATGTTTAGAAGCGAAGGTAAGCAGGTTGTGCTTGGTGCTTGTGATACGTTCAGAGCAGCTGCTATAGACCAACTGAAAGTTTGGGCGGAAAGAAGTGGAGCAACGTTTATCGCACACATGGAAGGTGCCGATGCCGGTGCCGTAGCATACGATGCTGTTAATCATGCCATTTCTAAAGGGAAAGATGTGGTTATTCTCGACACGGCGGGTAGGTTACACAACAAAAAGCACCTTATGGACGAACTCCAAAAAGTTCATAGAGTAGTTCAAAAGCTTATTCCATCGGCGCCACATGAAGTGCTTCTGGTTATGGATGCCGTAACTGGGCAAAATGGATTGCAACAAGCGAAAATATTTAAGGAAGTTGTTAACGTCACGGGTATAGTGCTCACAAAACTTGATGGGACAGCAAAAGGCGGAATTGCCATTGCAATTGCAAAAGAACTTGGAATACCAATTAAATTCATAGGTGTGGGTGAAGGAATTGATGATTTGAAGCCATTTGATGCCAAAGATTTTGTGGAAGCCTTGTTGGCAGGAGATGAAATTAGTGAATCAACTCCCGCAAGTGTATGACAAAAGATACAAGTGTCCTATTTGTTCAAACATTACAATTTCAAAAAGGGTTTTCACAGACAGGATAAAGATAAAAAGTTACGACGAAGATATGAAGCCAAACTATGAGGGCGTTAATCCTCTTTTGTATTCCGTAGTTGTTTGCTCTCAATGTTTTTATTCAGCATTGGAACAAGATTTTGAACATCAGGTATCTCCTATTTACATGGAGGAAGTAAAAAAGGTCCAAAATGAAATCAAAATACCTGAAGGTATATCATTTTCGCAGGAGCGTGACCACAAAACTGCCATATTTGCCTATGCGCTTGCGACCTTGTTCTATAACGCCAAAAAACAGCCTTGCCGAGTAGCAGAGATGTATCTAAGAATGGCATGGCTCTATCGGGAAATGTCTGACAAAGAAAATGAATTAAAAGCACTTGCAAGAGCTTTGGTGTATTTTGAAGAGTGCTACACAAAAACAAATCTTGATACCGAAAAAGAACCTATGATATTGTTCTACCTGGGTGAGATATCGTATAAGCTTGGAAAAATTGAAGATGCAACAAAATGGTTCTCAAAGCTTGTTACAGACTATAGAGACGTAAATTCTTTTTATGTCAAGGCAGGGAGGGACAGATGGCAGAGTATAAGAGGAGAAATGAAATAATATTAGCCATGAGAAAGAACACTTCTACATTTTTGTTATTGCCAATCCTACTGCTTTTGTTCATGACGTACTCGTGTATGCCTTTGGGAAATTATTTAGAGTTATCTTTGCAAGTTCGGAGCATTGAAGAGCGAGTTGAAAAACTCGAGAAATCGAGAACATCACATAATGTTACCGATTCGCAAACACAAAAAATTCAGCAGATGCAATCACAGTTGTCTCAAGTTAGGGATTCTGTTGCTAAACTCGAAAAGTCTGTGACGGACCTGCAAGTAAAAGTTACATCGATAGAAAGTATTCAGCAGGCTTTGGAGAAGCTTTCAAAAAGGGTAGAAAAAGTAGAATCATCGAACACTAGCAACGCAAACGCCATAAATGAGTTATCGAAGAAAATTACCACCGTGGAAAAGAGTAATAGTAATATGCAAGGAAAAATTGCCAGCTTTGAGAACCAACTGAAACAAATTGAGAACCTGCAAAAAAGCGTAGATTCACTTAGTGCTCAGGTCAGAAATATTCAACAGAATATGCCTCAGAAAATAAGCCAGAGTGATATTGAATTTTTAAGGCAGTTACAACAGCAAATAAACGAGTTAAAAACGGCAGTTCAGAGCATTGATACATCAACACTTCTAAAATTAAACACAGGCTACATATACTATATTGTAAAATCCGGTGACACACTTTCATCAATTGCCTCAGCTTACAAAGTAGACATGAACACGCTTGCAAGTGTAAACAGCATAAAGGATCCATCGAAACTTTTTGTTGGTCAGTTGATTAGGATTCCTGTTGATGATCCAAAAAAATACGTTCGTGTTCCTGTAAAAATACAGCCTACGGATATACTCTCATACCATGGTCAGGAAAGAAACGGTGGTAAGACCATTGGTATGGATATCTACGCAAAAGGTAAGGACATATTTCCAATTCTACCAGGCAAAGTCTTGAGCATTGACAATAACACAGTAACAATCGACCACGGAAATATGATATTGGCCGTATACGGAGGGATTAACACTTCACTTAAACCAGGCACCTTTGTCACAGTTGACAAACCCATCGGGCAGTGTATCGATGTCTTTCATTTCGAACTTTACATAGAGGGTGAACCAAGGGATCCTCTTAGATTGTTTACAGAGTACAAGGGTATCTTTACTGTGACTTTTTACTCCGAATGGGATGATGGCAAAGTGCCAATGCATCCTACATTTAGGATAGCGCGGAATGGAAGAGTGCCTCAGCAGTTCTTAACGATAGCGGTTGACCCTTCAGTAATCCCGCTTGGTTCGCTCGTTTATATCCCAACATTGGCTAACGTGGTTTTTATCGCTGAAGACACAGGCAGTGCGATAAAAGGTAACAGAATAGATGTTTATGTGAGTGACGTAAGACTTGCGCTCAACAATGGAATTACTCCACATCCTGTTTATATAATCAGGCCGGATTTGAATAACTGAAAGAAATGATATATTAAACAAGAGGAAGGGTGATATATTGGCAATTACGATGAAGAGTGAGTACGCAATAAAAATAATGATACTAATTGGTTTGGAGAATAGACGTGTTTGTGCGCGTGAGTTAGTGAAAAAATGCCGGGCAAAATTACCACTTGAATTTGCTGAAAAAATTTTGGCAGACCTTGCAAGGAATGGTATTCTGAGGGCTTACAGAGGCAGGGGCGGAGGCTATGAATTGGCAAAAGATACTGAAGAAATAACAGTTTACGATATAGTCACGGCGGTAGACAATCCTACCGACGCTATTAAATGCTTTGTTGATGTAGCTCCAGAGCACGAAAGTCCAGAGACTTGCACAGTTAGTAAAATATGGGAGGTTGTTTTAGAAAAGATGGAAGATACGCTTAAAAGCATAAAACTTAGAGATTTGATAGAAGACTACAAAGCGAGGTGCAAAACTTGAACCGTGAAATAAAGAAAAAAGGTGTCAAGGTTGGGGTATTACTCAGCGGAGGCGTTGATAGTGCAGTTGCTTTGTATTTGCTTTTAGAGGAAGGATACGATGTTACAGCTTACCACATGAAGACCGTTAGAGATGAACTCTACGTAACCAAGCAGATTAAACACAAAGTTTGTTGTAGCCCATCAGACACATTCGATGCACAGATGATAGCGAAAAAATTCGGTGTTCCGTTTAAAATAATTCACGTTGAAGATGTTTTCAAAGAGAGGATAATTGATTATTTCATAAACGAAAACCTGAGAGGTAGAACACCAAATCCTTGCTTTTTTTGCAACGATTATATAAAATTCGGAGCTGTGATGGACGTTGCATTAAGAGATGGAATGGAATACGTAGCTTCCGGACACTACGCAAGGATAATCGATGGGAAACTTTACAAAGCTGTTGATGAAAGTAAAGACCAGTCGTACTTTTTAGCTTCAATAAAAAAAGAGAAATTGAGAAGGATAATTCTCCCAAATGGATATTACACGAAAGAGGAAATAAGAAAAATCGCTCAGCAGCAGGGCATACATGTGGCACAGAAGATAGATTCCCAAGATTTGTGCTTCTTACCGGATAACGATTTGAAAGGCTTCTTTAGAGATTTAGGGATATATGTCAAACCGGGAAACATAATTACAACTGACGGAAAGATTATTGGAAAACACGAAGGATTACCATTTTACACAATAGGACAGCGAAAACTTGGTATAGCTACTGGAAGCAAATTGTATGTGAGGGCAAAAAATGTTGATGGTAATTTCATATTAGTTGCACCTGTTGATGAATTATACGACAAACATATGGTTGTTTCGAATTTGAATGTCTATGACGATTATTTACCAAATGAGTTCCGAGCCAGTGTAAAGATACGCAAAAAGTTCAAAGAAGTTGGATGTACAGTCCAATACAAAGATGAAGATGGTGGAAAACTCTTCGTAACGTTCGACGAACCTACATTTGCGGTAACTCCAGGACAAATTGCAGTTTTCTACGACGGACCAAGGGTTATCTGTGCAGGGGTTATTGAATCAGGAAAGTGAAAGCGTATTCCTCACAAGTTAGAAATCCAAAAAGCCAATTTGAGCCAATTTAGGAGGGGATTTCCTTGATAGAGGTTATGATATCCAGTGAACAAATCAGACAGCGTGTAAAAGAACTTGGAAGAGAAATCACGGAGTACTACAAAGACAAAACCGATACATTACACGCGGTTTGTGTTCTTAAGGGTTCTATACACTTCTTCAGCGAGTTGGTACAGAACATAGATATGAACGTGGAGTATTCATTTATCCAGGTTTCAAGCTATTCTGGAGTTTCATCAACCGGACGTATCAGGGTGAAGAGCTGGATTGATGAGCCAATTGAAGGCAGGTACGTTATAGTAGTTGAGGACATCCTTGACACCGGACTAACACTTTCATACATACTGGAGTATTTGAAAAGGTATCGTCCAGCCGATTTAAAAGTAGTGACCCTACTGAAAAAACTTGGTAGGACCCCCCAGGTTACTCCTGATTTCGTAGGTTTTGAGATTGAGGATAAATTTGTGATTGGTTATGGGCTTGATTATAACGAAAAGTACAGAAACCTCCCATACATAGGTTGGGTCAAGGGAGATATAAAGTAATATGAAGAACGTCCTTTATGTTTTTGTAATATTCATAGGTATGGCTGCTGCGCTCTTTGTTTCCACAATTTGGATAGAGATGTTTCTAAGGATGTTTTTTATTCCCACAGAAGACCCTGTTAACATCTTAGTTTTAGGGTTGGATAAAGACATTGGTGGGACAAGACGAACCGATGTCATACTTGTTGCCAGTGTAGACCTTGAAAAAAAGAAGATGTTGATTTCCAGCATCCCGAGGGATTTAATAGTCGATGGTAAAAAGATAAACTCTTACTATCAAAAAGAAGGGTTGGAAAAATTTAAGAAGAGAATAGAAGAAATAACAGGGATTAACATAAAGAGGTATTTCATTGTTGATTACGACATTTTCAAATTCCTTGGCGACGAACTTGGCCCAATCGAAGTTTTCGTTGATAGACCCATGCACTACAAAGATGTAGCGCAGAATTTGGAAATTGACTTTACACCTGGTTATTACAAAATGAAGGGAAAGGAACTACTTGCTTATCTACGTTTCAGAAAAACAGCGGAAGGAGACATAGGAAGACTTGACAAACAGCGGGTAATAATAGAAAAGCTTGCTCAAAAAGCCTTACAAAAAAACGTGTTCGCTTTAACGGAACTTTATAGGGAAATCAAAAAACGCACAGAATTCAACATGGAAATAGGGGAAGTTGTTTACATCTTTTCAAAAGTAAAAAAAAGCTTGCAAATTGAAAGCGTCCCATTTCCATTCTACATAGGAATAGACGGCAATTTGTACCTTGATGAATCTAAGATAGAAGAATACCGAGCAAGTTTTGCAACCAGAGAGAAGAGGTTGGAGGAAAGATACAGATACTACGTTATAAACAACACTAAGAACAGAACAGCCATCTTTGGTGAGAAAATTGGGAGTCTCTTTGCTTCTAAAGGTTACAAACCCAACAACATTTTCTACGAAGGAGTAGACGTAGATATAAAGAAAAATGCGGTTTTGATATTGAGAAAAAACGAAGGAGTGAAAAACTTTGTTGATAACCTATTGGTAAACGTGTTCCCTGAAACAGAGTTTGAAGTCGTATACGTTGAAGACAGGCTTGATTATATTTCTAAATACCTTGCGATTATAGGCGAATTAACAAAGAACGGTAAAAAAATTGTCTTTCCAATAGATTTCATAATAATTTTAGTTGGAGATTTGAAGATTTAGAAAAATTGGGAACTTTTTGAATGCTTTAACGAGGTGAGCATCTTGTTTAAGTGTAAGAAAATTTTCTTGGCTGTTGGAATTATTGTTTTCTTATTTACTCTCTTTACCAGCTCTGTATATGCACAGAATACTTCGCAATTGCCTCAAACAAAAACATCTGATGATGGTATGAGTGTTTACGGTTTCATCGAAAAGTTGGCTGGAAATCGTAACTTCAACATAACTACGGTTCTAACTTTTGATGTTATGGATGGACAGCAACATAAAAGAATTGCTTTCTCTTTTGATATGGTTGTTAAAAACTTGGAAAAATTCACATTTTATCTTAAGTCTCCCGAAGTTGTCAAAGATATCGTTATTCGATACGATATAATTTCCAGAAAAGTGGAATACATATACAAAAACTACAAAACAACAGAGAACGTAGTTCCAAATGTTTCGCAAATAGGGGATATACTAACATCGATAACAGATTTCCTTTCAACGCCACTATTCAACGCGACATACGAAAGAGATTATATCGAATTTAGACCAAAGAATGCGGCAATCCTTGCAAGATTCGGTGTTCAAGCGATAACAGTTAGACTTTACATGGAAATGGAACTTCCAAAAAAGATAGAGATACTTAACGATAAAACAGATGAAAAAGTAGTTTTGGAATTCACTAAGTTTGTAATAGGATAGTTTAAACTATTAGGCAAAAAGAGGGGGCTAAAAGATGTTTAAAAGGTTGTTTATCTCTTGTTTTCTTGTGATAATCACTCTTGCGTATGCTTATTTCAACATAGGGGTTGGATACAATTACGGGGAATTTTCGAACTGGGTTTTAAGGGTTGGCTACGAGGACTACGGTTTTAACCTGAATGCTGACTGGACCGTAGACAGACTGTGGAATATTTACGCTGGCGTATCCTTTGAAACAGCCCTTGGATTTTGGGTCGGACCGGCAATTTATGCAACATACGATTACAATGCATCTTCGAATGCGTTTTCTGTTGTATACGGTCCTGTTTTGGGGTTTTCAAACAAACAACTCTTTGTTCAAGTAGGTTATTTCAGTGATTTTGCGACTTTCATAGATGTTTCAGATGCACTATTTGCAAGCTTGAGATTTTACGTTCCAGACCCACCGGGGATGAAGATGGTTGATAAACTTTACATTGAGGCACAATACTTTAGGGGAAGTTTCAAAATCCTTGTCGGTTTATTGGAACCATATTTCTGAACGTCAGAAATCTCTACCTAAGCGTTAGAGACTTGAAAACTTTCACTTGTATGGTATAATAAACCTTGCTGATAGATAGAAATAGATTTGCCGAGGTGGCGGAATTGGCAGACGCGCATGACTCAGGATCATGTGGGGTTTCCCGTGCGGGTTCAAATCCCGCCCTCGGCACCAAATGGGTAGGTCAGCAAGGGTCGGAGTAACCGACCCAAATTTTTTAATTTTCTGCAGTTCGGTGGTGGTATTTTGACACAGGTTCAATTTTATGATTACAACGTCCTTTGCGGGAAAGCTGAAGATGTTAGAGGATATCTTGTTGAGCTCATAGAGAAAGGCGAAAAGCTATTTGTGGTAACGTTGAACAGTCAGATATTTTTGAAAGCAGAGCAAATACTTGATTACAAAGAAGCTTTACAAAACGCCTCTTTTCATCTTCCAGACGGTGCAGGTGTCGTGTGGGCGATAAAAAGACACTGCGCACTCCATACCGATAGGATACCAGGTATAGATACAATGATATACCTTTGTAATGAGGCTGTAAACAGAAAGTGGAGTGTTTACTTGTTGGGCGCAAAGCCAGATGTCATACCAAAGACTGCCGAGAACTTGAGAAAAAAAGGTGTGAACGTTGTAGGTTATCATCATGGTTATTTCGAAGACCAAACACCTGCTGAGGAAATTGAGAGATTAAAACCGGATCTTCTATTTGTTGGAATGGGCACTCCAAGGCAAGAACTTTGGATATACCAACATAGACATCTACCATTCAAACTTGCCATGGGAGTTGGCGGAAGTTTCGATGTTATCGCCGGTGTAAAAAAACGAGCACCTGTTTTCTTTCAAAAACTGCGTCTTGAATGGTTTTATCGTTGGTTAAACGAGCCTATAGCGCGTGCGCGTGTTCCTCTAGATGTTGCTAAATTTTTCTTCAAGGTGGTTCTCGATGGAAAAAATGGAACTTGTCAAAAAGTACGTTGAGGAACTTATAAATGCTCCCATAAATCTTGTTGGCTACAGAGACTTTAACGAAGCTTTTCATTATCTATATATGGATTCCGTTCTTGCTGTGAAACCAGAAGACCTTGGAAATACTTTCTTAGATGTAGGAACAGGTGGCGGAGTTCCCGGTGTCTTTCTTTCAATAGAATTCGGCGTTCATGGTTTTTTGATTGACAGCGTATGTAAAAAGATAGATTACGTGAAGAACTTGTGTAAAAAATTGGGTTTAAGTAATGTGGAATTGATGTGTGTCAGAGCCGAAGAACTTAAAGATAAAGGAAATTTCAGGGAAAATTTTGACAGTGTGGTGTCCAGAGCTGTTTCGAAGATAGCAACAGTTTTAGAGCTTACAGCACCATACGTGAGAGTTGGCGGGAAACTTCTTCTCTACAAAGGTCCCGGATACAATGAAGAATTGGGGCAGGCAGTGAACGCTATGAAAGAGCTGGGAGTAAAACTGTCAGAAGTTAGAAAATACAGTATTTTGGGGAAAGATAGATTTTTGATTATCTTTGAGAAAATATCGCCAACCCCAGAAAAATATCCGCGAAAAGTTGGAATACCAGAGAAAAGACCTATCAAGTAGTTGAATTGCAAATCCCCGAGGAGTAAAAAATCAAAAGTTCGTTCTTGTTGCCTCGGGGATTTTTTATGGTATAATGTATATGCATACATTCATTCAATGAATGAATATTTAAAAGGGGTGCGAGAGTAAAATGAGCGAGAGAAAGCTGAAAATGGCGCTTATAGGGTGTGGAAGAATAGGTTCGTCTAAACATGTGGAAGCGATAGTGAAGAATTCCGATGTTATCCAAGCGGTTGCAGTTTGTGACATTGTTATAGAAAAAGCAGAACGAGTCGCACAAAGTATAGAAGAACGGGCGGGCTACAAACCAAGAGTTTATCAAAAATATGAGGAAATAATAAAGAACGAAGATATTGACTTTGTCGCGATTGCCACAGAAAGTGGTTATCATTACGAAATCTCTATGGATTTTTTGAGAGAAGGCGTCCATGTTTTAGTTGAAAAACCTATGGCACTTTCAACGAAACACATGGATGAGATGATAAAGACTGCTAAAGAAAAAAGCGTAAAATTAGGAGTTTGTTTCCAAAATAGATTTAATCCTCCTATTGTTGAACTAAGGAAAAAAGTTGAAAGTGGTGCATTTGGACGGATAAACTACGGAGTTGCGAATATCAGATGGAACAGAGATAAAAATTACTACGAACAAGCATCTTGGCGTGGAACATGGCATCTTGATGGAGGTTCGCTCATGAATCAATGTACACACAATATTGATTTGCTCCAGTGGATGCTTGGTGGCAATATAGAAGAAGTTTACGGAGTAATTCGTAACTTTCAACATCCTTACATTGAGGCAGAAGATTTCGGCGGTGCGATTGTGAAGTTTAAAGATGGAAAGGTTGGTATCATTGAAGGGACATCGACAATTTATCCAAGAAATTTAGAAGAAACCCTTTCGATTTTCGGTGAACAGGGCACAGTAATTATAGGAGGGCTGGCTGTTAACAAGATTTTGGTCTGGAAATTCCCAGGTGAAGATAGCCATCCATTTATGGAACTACCTGATCCAGATACCGTTTATGGCTTTGGGCATGTTCCACTTTACAGAGACTTCTACGAATCGATAATTTACAATAGAGCACCCAAAATTCCGGGTGAAGAAGGTAGAAAAGCGGTTGAAATAGTTTTGGCGATATACAAATCCGCACTTGAGAACAAACCTGTCAAATTTCCAATTGAGTTTGACTCAACTCAGATGAAAAATTGGAGTGGTCATTATGTTGTGCGTGGTTAAGGAATTCACGTTTGATGCTGCTCACAATTTAGTCCAGTATCATGGAAAGTGTGAAAAACTACATGGACATACTTACAAGCTCCAAATTGTCGTTTGTGGTGAAAAAGACGAAGAAGGAATAGTCATCGATTTTGTTGAATTAAAAGAGATAGTAAAGAAAGAAGTGCTAAATTATTTAGACCATGCTTACATAAACGAAATAATACCTCAACCAAGTGCTGAAAACATTGCTGAATGGATATGGGAAAGGTTGGAAAAGCATCTGACAACAGAAAGATACAAACTTAGCGAAGTAAGGCTTTGGGAAACACCGACATCGTGGGTTGTTTATAGGAAAGATTGAAGAGTAAAATCGGAAACCTATGAAATAAGCGGCACCTTTTTCAGGTGCCGCTTTTCAGTTTCGTATAATCAATTATGCCAACTTTTCTTTTTCTTCGAGCGCATGTCTTGGTGTTTCTTCATACTGGATGTTTGCAAATATCTCAAATCCTGTTCCAGCAGGTATGAGCTGGCCAACGATAACGTTTTCTTTCAAACCCTTAAGATAATCGACCGCGCCTTTGATTGCTGCGTCTGTTAATACTTGTTGTGTTTGCTGGAAGCTTGCTGCACTCAACCAACCTTCGTATTCAAGAGATGCTTGTGTAATTCTGAGTAGTTTTCTTCTGTATTTCACAGTTTCTTTTGGCATTATCTGGTAAACTTCTCTTTCTTTGTCATGGTTAATCACAAGAATGTCTTTTACATTATACTTGATGAGTTGTTCCAATAGTTCTTCTGTTATTTCTTCCCCTTCTTTTGCAAGTTCTACAACTTGACCTTCTTCGTTCTTTATAAGGATGTGCTTTGCGAGTACTTTTCCGATAACGCGTTTTCTGTTGAGCTCTATGTTAGCATTGCCCTCCATTATCTCTCTGTTAACTTTGTTGAGAATAGTGATTGGTACAAGGTCTCCTGGCAAGAAGTCAGTATCGCCTGGTTCAATGACTTCCGCTTTGTTAAGCATCTGCCTGATTATCAGCTCAAAATGCTTATCATGAATATCGACACCTTGTTGGACGTAGACTTTCTTAATTTCTCTTAGCAGGTACATCGCTGTGTCTTCTACTCCAAGTTCCTCGAGAATCTTTCTTACTTTGAGAGAACCTGTTGTAAGTGACTGACCGGGTAAGACCTTTTGTCCGATGGTTACGTTTACTCTCACCCTTGATGGAACAACGTATTCGTGTATTGTTCCAAGTTCGTCTTGTACATAAATCTTCTTTGGTTCATCTTGAGAGATATCAACTACAACACCTTTAACTTTGGAGAATATACCTTCTGGGTCTTTTGTCTTTTTCCTTGCTTCGAAGAGCTCCTCAACCCTTGGCAAACCTTGTGTGATGTCAGCTGTTGTAGCGATACCACCTGTATGGAACGTCCTCATTGTAAGTTGTGTACCCGGTTCACCGATAGATTGAGCTGCTACAATACCTACAGATTCACCAACACTCACAACTTTGTGGTTCGAGAGGTCAAGACCGTAACATTTCGCACATACACCATGTTCTGCTTCACATGTGAGTGGCGAGCGGACATAGATTTCAGGTCTGACTACGATGCTATCTATGTTATTTTCTTCAAGCATTTTCGCAACCGTTACATCTATTTGTTCTTCCTCAACGGCGAGTTGTTTTTTCCGTTCTTTGTCCCAAATAACCTCTTCTGCAACAACACTGCCAACGATTGGGTAAAGTTTTACTTTTACAGATTTAACGCGAGATTCTCTTAGCTTTTTGATAACTTCCCAATTGAGTTCGCTTTCAGATGGTAGAACTTCTGTGCCAAGGTCGACATCTTCAGCAAGTTCTGCATAAACCTCAGGAATATTAATATCGCTCAAATCAAGAACTTTTTCTTCAACAACAGGCACTCTCTTTTTGTAATTTGACAAGAACTTAGCATCATCGTCAAGTATCACTGTATCTCTCTGGTAGACCTTTCCTGTTTCTGGGTTGACTAATATATTACCAGTTCCTGGTTCGTAGACATCCTTTGCCAGCACTCGTCCAAATATGAAGTCTTCTATTTTTTCGACAACGAAGTTATCGGAACTTTTAAGTATAGCTGCCCTAACACCTTCGTGTGTTCCACAATCTGGTTGCGTGATAACGACGCTCTGAACAACGTCAACGAGCCTTCTTGTAAGGTATCCAGCAGAGCTTGTTCTCAGTGCGGTATCGGCCGAACCTTTTCTTGCACCATGTGTACTGATAAAGAATTCAAGGACCGATAGCCCTTCTCGGAAGTTCGAAAGAATCGGAATTTCAATGGTTCTACCAGATGGGTCTGCCATAAGACCACGCATACCGGAAAGTTGTTTAAGCTGGTCCTTGTTACCCCTAGCTCCGGAATCAACCATTATGAACACTGGGTTGAATGGATTCTCACCAAGGTATTTGTAGGTCTCTTCTTGGACCAAATCTGTAGCTTTTGTCCAAATCTTTATCGTTTCTTTGTATTTCTCTTCATCGCTCAATAAACCTTCCTCGTAGAGTTTCTCTATCTCATCAATCTTTTTCATTGCTTCAGCAATGATTTCGTTTTTCTTCGGAGAAATGAGGAAGTCTTTCAAACTAACTGTCAAACCGGAAATCGTTGCGTAGTGGAACCCAAGTGTTTTTATATCATCAAGCAAATCTGCTGTCCTGTCAATACCGTGCTTTTTGAAAGTCTTGTAAACAACATCTTTGATTCCGTTCTTTCCGAACGTTTTGTTGTAATCTCTAAGTTCCTCTGGAAGAATCGAGTTAAATATGACCCTACCGAATGTTGTTTTTACCACTTTATCGTTGATTTTCACAAGTATTGGTTCATGTAGTTTTATGTAACCAAATTCGTAAGCGATTTCCGCTTCTTCTGGGCTTGCGAATTTCCATTTGATATCTTCTGGTTGAACTTTATCGTAGTTCTTATCGACCATCGTTAGGTAGTAAACACCGGCGACAATATCCTTACCGGGCATCGATATAGGCTTTCCATGCGCCGGAGAGATTATGTTATACCTCGATAACATTAATAACCTTGCTTCCGCTTGCGCTGCTGGCGAAAGCGGTAAATGGACCGCCATCTGGTCACCATCGAAGTCTGCGTTGAACGGTGGACATACCAATGGATGCAGTTGTATGGCGTTACCTTCTATAAGTTTTGGCTCGAAAGCTTGGATAGACATTCTGTGTAGTGTTGGAGCTCTGTTGAGTAAGACAACTCTTCCTTGGATAACCTTCTCAAGTTTTTCCCAAGCTTTCGGGTCTTCTCTTTGGAGTTCTTTTCTATATTTTTTAACTTTTGTCTGTGTAGCTTCCGCATTTTCTTCTTTTGAAAGCTCGGCAATAACGAACGGTTCAAAGAGCTCGAGAGCCATCTTCTTTGGCAAACCACATTCGTGTATCTTCAAATGAGGGCCAACGACAATAACGGCTCGACCCGAATAGTCAACGCGTTTACCGAGTAGATTTCTTCTGAAGCGTCCTTTCTTTCCTCTAATGAGATCGGTAAGTGATTTCAGTGGTCTACCATTTCTATCTGTATAGGCTTTTCCAATTTTTCCATTGTATATCAGATTATCAACAGCTTCTTGTAACATACGCTTTTCGTTTCTGATTATGACCTCGGGAGCGTTCATTTCATACAATCTCTTGAGTCGATTGTTTCTCATTATAACCCTTCTGTAAAGGTCATTGAGGTCTGTTGTTGCGAAACGTCCGCCATCTATCTGTATCATTGGCCTTATTTCTGGTGGAACAACTGGTAAAACTTCCAGGACCATCCACTCAGGTTTTGTTCCACTTTCCATTAAATCTTTGACTATCCTTAGTTTCTTTAGCAACTTTTTGGCTCTGACGCTGCTTTTTGGGATTTTGTTAAGTTCGTTCTCAAGCTCCGTTTTCATAACTTCGAGGTCAAGTTGTTGCAACAGCTTCTTTATAGCTGCAGCTCCAGTCTCAGCTTCAATCTTTCCTGGGTATATCATGCTGTAAGCTTCGTAATCTTGCTGAGTGATAATCTGACCTCTTGTGATACCAGTTTCTTCTGCCATCTCTGGGTCAATGTATGTGACCACCATTATTGGTTTATCGTTTTCAACTTGTTCTTCAACAACAAACATGCCATGGTAATGCTGGCTGAAGATTTTGTATTCTTCAATGGATAGTTTCTCATCTTCGAAGAGGAATCTGTCAGCTATAACATCGCCAGCTTTTACCATTTCCCCGTCCTGCACATATATAGTCGCTCCTTCAAAGACAGGATACGTCTTAGATGACTGGACGTTTTCAATGTATATCGTTCCAGTTGTAATGACTTCATAGCTTCCATTTTCAAGGGGTCGCAGGTTGAGATTCCTGCTGAATTTCACGGTTCCTGACAACGGTGCTACGATACGAGGCAATATAGTTTCTGTTGTCAATTGTTGCCCTTTCTTTATTTTATCTCCGTTCTTTACCAAAGCTCTTACGCCGTAAGATAGCGTGAAGGTTATCGGTGTATTCTTACTTGTTGGGAGTGGATTCAGAGTAATAGTTTCTGAAATTTCGTCGACTTCTACGGTTCCATCAAATGGTGCGAAAATAGCATCAACCCTTTTTTCCGGAACTATTTCATCACCTTGGTTGACGAAATCTCCATCTTTAACCCTAAGTTCCATTCCGCTGTAAACACGAAGTTCGGTTCTTATAACGTTCTTTATTGTTATCCAATAGATATCTCTGTCTGTGTGTGTTCTTTCATGCTTTATATGGACCTCGCCATCTATATCAGCTACAAGTGGAGCCCTAGGTTCTTTTACAATGTATGCAGGTGATACTTCGAAATCCCATTTTCTCGCGTAGATTTCGTATTCAGTTTGGTTTAATATAGAACCTTTTACAAAAGGAGTGTTCTTCGGGTCAGTAACTATCAGGACCCTTTCATTTACCCTTCTACTACCAAAGTAAACGATATTTTCTATATCCTTTACTGTCATGTCAAGTAATGTGGCGATGACACTTGGGGTGTTTTTAAGATACCAAACGTGCGTGACAGGAGCAGCCAATTCGATGTGTCCGAATCGGCGCCTTCTTGCATCTCTTGATTCAACCCTAACTCCACATTTCTCACAAACTGTACCTTCATACTTTTTACCACTATACTTTCCACAGGCACATTCGTAGTCTTTTACAGGTCCAAATATCCTTTCACAGAATAGTCCATCTCTTTCTGGTTTAAAAGTACGGTAGTTTATCGTTTCCGCTTTCTTTACTTCTCCACTCGACCAGCTTCTGATGACTTCTGGAGATGCCACCGCCACTTTTACTTTCGCAATTTTCCTTTTGAAAGAAGAACTCATTCATTTTCCCTCCTCTTAACGTCGGGTAAAAAACTTATAAAACTTACCAAACCTTACAGTTTTTCGATATCTATTTCATTACCGTGCTCGTCGTAAACACGAACATCAAGTGCGAGACCTTTCAACTCTCTAACAAGGACCTTGAAGCTCTCGGGTAAACCTGGTTCTGGTAAGTTCTTACCTTTCATGATAGCTTTGTAAACTTCGGTCCTACCTTTGATATCGTCACTTTTTACCGTAAGCATTTCGTTCAATGTATAGGAAGCACCGTATGCTTCAAGCGCCCAGACTTCCATTTCACCGAACCTTTGTCCACCAAACTGCGCTTTACCTCCGAGTGGTTGTTGGTGTATCAGTGAGTAAGGCCCTGTCGCCCTTGCGTGAATTTTGTCTCTTGCAATGTGGATGAGTTTCATGATGTACATGTAACCAACGAGCACCGGTGAATCGAATTCCTTACCTGTTCTTCCATCTCTGAGAATAACCTTACCTGATGGATTTTCTGGGTCATCTCCATGGTGCAAATTAAGTTTTTCTCGGACTTTGTAGAGTTCTGGCAATATTTCGTCTTCCTTAGCGCCATCGAAAACAGGTGTGGCAAAGTGTCTATTCGTCAATTTTGCAAGCCAACCAAGAGAGGTTTCGAGCACTTGACCAATGTTCATACGTGATGGAACACCCAATGGGCTAAGGACTACTTGGACCGGCGTTCCGTCTGGTAGGAACGGCATATCTTCTTTTGGAAGAATCATTGAAACGACACCTTTGTTACCGTGCCTACCTGCTAGTTTGTCACCAACTTCAAGTGGTTTTCTTGTTGCCAGATAGACTCGAACAAGTGTGTTCACACCAGGACCGAGGTCTCCGACTTCTTCTTTGTGGAATACGTGCACACCGATGACTCTACCTTCAACACCGTGTGGGACTCTGAGCGAAGAATCTTTGACGTCTTTACCTTTTTCTCCAAAGACGGATCTCATGATTTTCTCTTCCGGTGTTGCATCACTTTCACCTTTTGGTGTTACCTTACCAACAAGGATATCTTGCGAGGTAAAGTATTTTTGTTTACCAACGTAAGCACCTATTCGGATAATTCCGTTTTCATCGAGATTTCTCAAGTTTTCCTTAGAGACATTTGGTATTTCCGCAGTGATTTCTTCTGGACCAACTCTTGTTTCTCTTGCTGTTGTTTCATAGACTTCGATGTGTACAGATGTGAATGTTTCTTCTTCGAGTAGTTCTTCGCTTACCAGTATAGCGTCTTCGAAGTTGTAACCTTCCCATGGAAGGAACGCAACGAGCACATTCTTACCGAGTGCAAGTTCTCCGTTATCTGTTGCTGGACCATCAGCTATTGGTGTCCCTTTCTTTACAAAATCTCCAACATTAACAATGGGCTTCTGATTGATACATGTATCTTGGTTTGACCTAACGTATTTCAAAAGAGTATACTCATCAAGTATTGGATTTCCTTTCTTATCGTGAAGTGGATTGCCATTTTCGTCTGTTCTGTGGATAACTATTTTTCTGGCATCGACCTTTTTGACGATTCCATCGTGTTTTGCCAATACGACATGTCCAGAATAGATAGCAGCCGGGTATTCCATACCAGTTCCAACAAGTGGAGCTTCGGATTTGATAAGTGGAACTGCTTGCCTTTGCATGTTAGAACCCATCAAAGCACGGTTAGCGTCGTCATGTTCGAGGAATGGTATCAGTGATGTTGTAACACTGACGATTTGTTTTGGTGATATATCAACGAAGTCAACTTCGTTTTTGTGCACGTAGACTACTTTTTCAAGATATCTAACCGGGACTTTTTCTTGCAATATGTTACCATTTTCATCTCTTGGTATAGTTGATGATGCAATTCTGTAGTTTTCTTCTTCATCTGCAGCAAGGTAAACAATTTCGTCAGTGATTCTACCGTTGACAACCTTTCTGTATGGAGTTACAAGAAAACCGAATTTATCGATTGTGGCATAAACAGCGAGTGAGGTGATAAGACCTATGTTACCACCTTCTGGTGTTTCAATTGGACACATTCTTCCATAGTGAGAGTGGTGAACGTCACGAACTTCGAACCTTGCCCTTTCTCTCTTCAGTCCGCCAGGTCCGACTGCTGTGAGCCTACGTTTGTGTGTTAATTCAGCAATTGGGTTAACCTGGTCCATAAATTGTGAAAGTGGGTTCGTTGCAAAGAAACTATTAAGCGATGCAACAACGTTTCTCAAGTTAATCAAACTTGGAATGGATATCTTATCTAAGCTTGTATATGTTGCGAGTTTTTCTTGAATCTGATGGACAGATTTCGAGAACGCCCTTTCAAACTCTGAACCTATCAGTTCACCAACTGTTTTGACCCGCTTATTTGAAAGGTGGTCTTTTGTATCTAGGGTTTCCGGATGTTTTTCAACTTCAAGCAACATCCTGACAACCAAGATTATATCCATTGGTGTAAGAGCGTTTGAAGTCTCTGTGTACTCAACGTTCTCAACGCTCTTTGGATTTCTTCCTTCTATTTCAACAAGGTATTTTCTGTATGTGTTTGTTAATTTCTTGTTCATCTTGTACCTACCGACTTCGGTAAGCTCAAATCGTTCAGGATTAAAGTAAAGGTTATTCCAGAAGGATTTTGCTGCGTTGTATCTAAACACCTCACCAGGGCGCAGTTCTTTGTATATCTCCATGTAAGCCCTAAGCTCACTGATATTCTCTTCAAGAGGCATTTTCAGCCTTTCCTTAAGTTTCAGGTAGGTCTTATATATGTACTTATTTGCAACTTTTATCTTGTCAATTCCATGTTCTCTAAATATCTCAGCAAGTGTGGGCGTTAGTGTTGAACCTTTTTCAGCGAGGACTTCTCCAGATTTTGAGACAACCTTCTCGAGAATTATTACCCCTTCTGCTTGCTTCAAAGCATAATCATCTTCGACGTCTATGTAAGTTGGGAATAGAGAAAGGATATCGATATCGTTTTGATAACCAAGGGTTTTTAAGACCAAGAAAAGGTTCAGCTTTTTCCTTCTATCGATTCTTGCATACAAAGTTTCATCGTTGAGATTGAGCAATACTTCAAGCCACACACCTCTCACTGGTAGGAAGTGTGCTACATATATTGGCTTTGCTCCTATGTTTTTGGTTGGTTCTTCGACAAAATAGACTCCTGGGCTTCTTACAAGCTGACTGACGACAACTCTTTCAACACCGTTTATCACGAACGTTTGATTTTCAGTCATGATAGGATAATTGCCAAGACTTACTTCTTCTTCGCGCATTTCTCCGGTTGACAAATCGGTAACTCTAACCGTTGCGTAAAACGGTGCGACATACGTGAGAAGACGCTGTTTACACTCTTCGACCGAGTGCAGAGGTTCACCTACACGAAATCCAACAAATTCGAGGCTGAAACCTTTGTCTCTTCTACCCTCGGTCTTTACTGAAGTTATGGGGCTGAACTTCTTGAGGATACGTAAAATACCGTGATCCAATAACTCCTTGAAGGATTTATGCTGGATTTCTACGAGGTCTGGGACGTTGAGAATTTCATCAACCTTTCCGAAGGAGTACCTTATCCTCTTGCCCACTTGATAAGTTTTCAATCTGATCACCTCTTCCTAAAGTGTCGATACAGAATGGTTGGAAATTACGCACTGTGAGGGGTTAAAGAACTGGGTATATAAATAAAAAACGTAGGGTTCCATCGAACCTGTCCATTGCTGGAACTCTAGGGAGTTTTTTATAATGTTCATGCATGTTTATTTTCATCATTCGGGTCATGGTAGACAATAATACCGCAATTATATATTAAACCATAAAAACCCCGCACTGTGTAGTACTGTGCGGGGTTTGATACACAATATTCTTTGTTTTGAAAAATATGTTACTTAATTTCAACTTCTCCGCCGACTTCTGCGATCTTTTTCTTGATTTCTTCCGCTTCTTCTTTCTTAACTCCTTGTTTAATGAATGCATCTGGTGCGCCAGCTTTTTCAACAAGGTCTTTTGCTTCTTTGAGTCCGAGGCCTGTGATTTCTCTAACAACTTTGATGACTTCAACTTTCTTCTGACCGAAGCTCTTGAGGAGAACATCGAATGTGTCTTTTTCTTCTGCTGCCGCTGCTGGAGCTGCCGCTGCCGCTGCAACTGGCATTGCTGCCATAACTGGAGCTGCTGCGCTAACACCAAATCTTTCTTCGAGCATCTTAACAAGTTCTGCAAGTTCTGCCACCGTTAATGACTCAATAGCTTTTACGAGTTCTTCCAATGTCATAATATACACCTCCTGATAAGTTTGCCTTAAGTTTTTTGGGCTTAACCAACTAACACTTAACGTTTGAAATTACTGTTTTTCTTTTTGTTCCTTAATAGCGTTAAGAGCATACAATACGCTTCTAAGCACACCTGCGAGAGAGTTGACAAGACCACGAATAGGTGCTTGGATACCACCAACAACCATCGCAAGTAGTTGCTCTCTTGATGGAAGCTTGGACAAGTTTTCGAGTTGGTCGCCTGCAAAGAATTTTCTTTCCAAATACAAACCTTTGCAAACAGGCGTCCCTTTGTTCTCTTTCACGAAGTTGTGGAATATCTTGATAGCTTCAACAGGGTCTGCCTTTGCGTTCACATACAGAACAGCGGTTGGTCCAAAAAGAACGTTATCATGACCTTCAAGGTCATACTCTGCATTTTTGAGAGCCATTCTTAAGAGAGTGTTCTTAACGACCGTAAATCTTGCGTCGCTGCCAAGTTTTTCTCTTAAGGCTCTTCTAAGTTTTGTCATCTGTGCAACTGTAAGCCCGGTAAAGTCTGCGAAAAGTACCAATGATGAATTCTTAAAAGTTTCTGTTAACTCGTTAACAAGTTGCTCCTTCTGTGGTCTCTTAAGCACGTCGTCACCTCCCATATCAAATAAAAAATGCCTCTTTACGAGGCACAGCGGAGGGAAAACAGCACCAATACGGAAACGATAATCCGCTGAACAGGTGCTTTTCGTATCCCTTCCGTGCCTCCTGCAGGCGCCCTAGTTTGTTTGGGGCTTTATTTGACCTGCAATCTACGGCAAATACTTATTTTAGGACACCGTCTATTTTACCAAAGTTTTCTGTTCTGTAGTGAACAATGAGTTACATCTGTGTAAAGAAATAAGCTTATTGAACGATATTCTTCAAACTTATCGGGCTATTCGTTAGCCAGACTTCTACAATAGTTACGTTTGTTGCGTTGAGTGTTGTGGATGTTGCGTATTTCTCCACATATAAACCTGTACCGTTTAGTTTTAACACGATACTTGTTGCTTCAGTAAGTTCTTTAAGTTGCGAGATATTCCAACCTGTGATGTCAGGAAGAGTTGTATAGGATTGATTCCTTGGGTTCATCAAATCATCCTGGTATTGCTTTAATTTCAAAACAACTTCCTTAAAGAACGGTGCAGCAACGATACTACTTAGCTTTTCTGTCTGAGGAGAATCAACCCAGACCATTATAGTGTAAGGCTTGTCTAAGATAGCTTGCCCTACGAAAACTGCTGTGACATCCTTTTTCTGGTTTTTTTGCGCTGTACCAGTCTTTCCTAGTATTTTTACGCCATCTATTTTTGCATTTATACCTGTTCCTCTTTCCACGACATCTTCGAGCATTTGTTTTACAATGTCAGCGGTTGATTTTGATATGACTTGTTTCTTTGTCACTTTTTTTTCCTCATCGATAGTAGGTGCGACGTAAATTCCGTCGTTAACTATAGTATTAAAAGCTGCTAGTAACTGGATAGGTGTGACGCCTATTGATTGTCCAATACTCATAAACGCCCAATCAGCTTTGTACCATTTATCTGGAGTGTTAAGTTTTCCTGGTATCTCCCCTTGTAATTCTATGCCTGTCTCCCTACCCAAACCAAAAGCCTGGAAAATTTCATAAAGCTTTTCGACCCCAAAAGAATCAACGATTTGCTTTGTTGTGAGAACAGAAACGACGTTGCAGGAATGAACTAATCCATCGTAAAGATTGATGTCCTTATGGACTTCAAGGTCCTTGATTGTTAAATTCAAACCCTCGATAGGTTTCACATAACCAGGACAGTAATAATGAGTGTTTGGTGTGACAAGTCCTAGCTCTAATGCTGCTGAGAATATAATAGGCTTTATTGTGGAACCGGGTTCTATATATCCCATATAATAGGTGGGCCAACTCTGGGTGGTTAATGCAGCTCTTACTTTCCCAGTATTACTTTCCATTACCAGAACTCCGACTTCTGTTGCCTGCTTTTTCTCCTTGTAATCCCGTGCCAACAAGTAAAGTTGCCTTTGAAGTTCACTATCTATCGTAATCCTGACATTTTTTCCGTTTTCAGGCTCTATTTTCACATAGTTCAAAGGTCTGCCAATTACTCCTGAATAAGTTACTGAGACAACGCCATCTCTGACAGGTCTCAGTATTTTATCGAAATAAGCTTCCACACCACTGATTCCGTGTCTTTGATCCGTTTTACCAACGATTGCAGAGAGACCAAAATCTGATAAGGAAATACGGCGTTCCTCTGGAACAATCGCAACAAATTTCAAAAATTGAGTTGGAATCTTTCTTATTGCTTCCTGCCTGCTACTAACAATACCGAGTCGGAGAATATTTTTTTTATCGAGTTCATTTAATTGTTCAGACACTCCAAAAGCGTTTAACAGTCTCAGAAAATCTGGCGATTTTTTGAATGCGTTGCCTGCAAAAATTCGCAAGTAATTCAAATCCAAATAAACACCGTAAACAATCTCACTTGTAGCGAGCAAACGCCCGCGAGAATCGTAAATATTACCACGCAGTGCAGGAATATAACTTTTAACCGCGTACCGGTTAGTATATATATTTGTATAAACCTTTACAAGCAAAATAATTATCAAGACCGAGACAAATAATAATACTAGTCTATAGCGGTATCTACCTCTGCTCAATTGATTACATCACGTCCTAATACCAATTTCACTATTTGAACATCTAAAACTTCGTTGTGTTGTCTTAAATTCGATAAACCCTCTCTATACATCTCAACTTGCCTTAACATCTCCGCTGTTCTCAAGTTAAGTTGATACGCACCGAGAATCAGACCTGTGAACAAAGAAAATGCAAAGATGTACTTCAACACACGAAAGAAGGTCTTATGCTGCTCTTGTAAACCTTCAAGTGCGACTTCTCTTCGCTTGCTTCTTACGAGTGTCATACTCTATCCCCCTTCGCTCCGCTAAGTTATGAAAAAAACTGAAATTAAGAACTTACTAACGGAAACGAAAACATAAGCCCATATATTACGGCTTTCCTCTGCTCCGCTTAGTGAAGCATCGAACATTTGGAAAATGTAAAAAGTAAAAGAAAAATCAAAAGTCTAACCTTCCAGAAAAATACTAACTTTCTCCGCTTTTAGTTGAATTAAGTTATTTGTGGTCTAACAGTAAGAAACTCATACTCTCCTAGCTACCCTTAACTTTGCACTCCTCGACCTTGGGTTCTCCGCTATCTCTTCCATGCTTGGTGCTATAAAATCGCCTAAAGGTTCTAGTCTCGGGTCGTTTTTAAATGTGTGCTTTACTAATCTATCTTCCAGTGAATGGAACGAAATTATAGCAATTCTACCTCCGGGTGTTAACAAATCAGGCGCGAATGAAAGGAATTTCGCCAAGTTTTCAAGCTCCTTATTTACTTCTATCCGTATTGCTTGGAACGTTTTAGTTGCAAAATGCCTTTTTCGGTTGTGAATTTCTTTGTAAGGTAGAGCTTTTCGGATGGCTTCAACCAACTCTCGAGTTGTATTTATTGGTCTATTTTGAACAATAGAATGGGCAATTTTTCTGGCGAAGCGTTCTTCACCGTAATTGTAGATAATATCGGCTAATCTATCCTCAGGGTAGGTATTAACAACATGGTGGGCGGTTAATTCACTTTCGAGGTTCATTCGCATATCGAGGGGTTCGTCCTGATTAAACGAAAACCCTCTACCTTCTCCTTTTAGTTGGTAGGTAGAGACTCCTAAATCAACAAGTAGTCCATCAACTTTATGGACTTGTAACAGGTTAACCAAGACGGGTAAATCTACGTAGGAGAATTTGAAGAGCTGAACATTGGGGTAGGCTTCCAAGTTTCGCTCCGCTATCTGTAAAACCTCGCTGTCAACATCTATTCCTATGACCCTGCCACCCGTTTCCAATATCCGCTCCGCTATCGCCTTGGTGTGTCCTCCTTCTCCTACCGTACAATCCACATACACCCCGTCCGGCTTCCATACCAAGTTGTCTACAACTTCCTTCAACAGTACCGGGATGTGTCGTTCACTATAAATCCTATTCATGCTTCACTCCGCTCCGCTAGTTTAGAAAAAGACTACTTACATTGTAGAACAAAATGTGTAAATTTTGCAATTTTTTCCAAAAAAATCAACAGTTAAAAAAACCTTTATTTAAGCGACTTTTGGAATTTTTGCGAATATATACTTAAGTATAGTAAAATTTAACATTTATTAAATAAAACAAACAGGGGGACTCCCCCTGTTTGTTATTGACGTATATGGTAAGAGTGATGCACTACCCTTTTCAAAGAGTTATTCTTGTTCCAGTAAGTCCTTTTAATGCCTTATCGAGAACTGCCATATCGGTAATCAAACATTCTCTTCCAGTTGAGGTTACGAAATCAATTGCTGCTTCGATTTTTGGTCCCATGCTACCTGATGGGAATTGACCTTCGGCAAGGTACTTTTTCGCTTCTTCGACTGTAAGGTGGTCCAGAGCTTTTTGATCCGGCTTGTTGTAGTTGATGTAGACTTTTTCAACTCCGGTAAGAATTATGAGTATATCTGCATCAATTTCTTTAGCAAGCAAAGCGCTTGCTCTATCTTTATCGATGACTGCTTCAACCCCTTTCAGTGTTCCGTTTTCTTGTATGACAGGTATTCCGCCCCCACCAGCAGCTATGACTATCATGTCTTTTTCAACCAATGTCTTTATGACGTTCTTTTCAACTATGTCTAGTGGGATTGGAGAAGGAACAACACGTCTCCAACCTCGTCCAGCATCTTCTTTCATTATCCAACCTTTTTCCTGTTGTAGTTTCTCTGCCTCTTCCTTTGAATAAAATGGACCAACTGGTTTTGAAGGTTTTTGGAAGCCAGGGTCATTCTTATCAACGATAATTTGTGTGACGACGGCTGCGATTTCTCTTTGTATATTCCTTTTCCTTAGCTCATTTCCAAGAGTTAATGCTATCATGTAACCAAGACTACCTTGAGTTTGTGCATCGTTAACGTCAATAGGGAACGGTGGTATAACGTGCTTTGCTAATTCTTGTTGGACTAAAAGATTACCTACTTGTGGTCCGTTTCCATGAGTTATAACTATGTCGTAATCATCGAGCATAGAAACCAAAAATCTGGCGGTTTCGGAAAGGTTTTTCATCATGTTTTCTGCTGTTGCTTCTTCACCAGGTCTGTTAACTGCGTTTCCACCAATAGCCACAACTGCTAGTTTCTTCATGTGCACACCTCCAACTACGGATATGGAATTTTAGATTTAAGAAAGTGCGATTGCCAAAGCGATAGATGCGAATTTCGACTCGCTTGTATCTGCACGTGATATGACGATAACTGGTGCCTTTGCTCCAGCTATGATACCAGCAATTTTCCCATTTGCAAAGTATACAGCAGACTTGCCAAGGAAATTTCCACTATGAATGTCTGGAACAACTAGTATATCAGCATGACCTGCGACATCCCCCTTGACGCCTTTGACTTCTGCTGCATAAACGCTCAGAGCGTTATCTATTCCAAGTGGTCCGTCTATCTTACAATTCTTTATCTGACCACGCTCGTTCATCTTGGCTATAATAGCAGCTTCCATTGTCTCTGGCATATCTGGATTTACTGTTTCAACGGCAGCTATGAGTGCAACTTTAGGCATCTCGTAACCAAGTTTTCTGGCAACAGCAACTGCGTTTTCTATAATTTGCACCTTCTGTTCCAAAGTAGGTCTAATTACCATACCACCATCTGTGATGAAAATCAAACGGTTCACACCAGGAACCTCAACAACCGCAACGTGTGAAAGCAATCTCTCTGTTCTGAGCCCTTCCTCTTTGTCTAAGACGGCTTTTAGTAATGTGGAAGTTTTTACAAGTCCTTTCATCACTATGTGTGCTTTTCCTTCGACAACTGCTCTCACTGCACCTTTGGATGCCTCTTCTTCAGAACGGCAGTCAACAATAGGAAAATCGGCGTTGAGTTCTTTCAAATTCTCTTCAATTACTTCTTTCTTTCCAAAAAGAATAGCAGAAACGCCTAATTCCTTTGCTTCGACAACCGCTTTTATGGCTTCTTTATCCTCTGCTCCAGCAATAGCGATAACTTTCCCCTTACCCTTCGCCATCTCGATGATTTCGGAAAGAGTTCTTATCATCGTCAACACCTCCACAGGGCTTGTTCTTAGATTTTTTTAAATTTAAACTAATATCCTTGCAGCTGCACAGATATATGTCATAGCTAACAATGCTTCAAAGATGACCTTGTAGTCATCGTGCTTAATCTGAACTTTCCTTCCATCTATTCTCTCGACGAGAGGCATGGAAGAGACAAGGTCAGCTCTAAGTGTATCACTGAATTCCACAACCATTTCAACAGGCGATGAGAATCTGAAAATCTCGAAATCTTTTCTGGATTTTGTTGAAAGCTTGTTAGCGCATTGTTCCAGTTCATTGAGCAAAATCCTCATTGGTTTCATAATAGCGCTGTGCCTTCCGATAGACTTTTTGGTCTCCACAGTAAGAACCTTTGGTAGAATTTTAGAAGTTTGGGCAATAACTTTGTCATCTCCAATTAGACATCCAAGAGGAACACTGAACAAACCAGCAAAAGCTGCGTTGATAAGTGCTTCGTTCATCTCCATACCATTTATCCAAATATTGTGTATTGAAGAACTTGAGTATGTATGGTCCATGTTTGCATGAATGGTGCCAATACCTGCATGGTAACCGAAAAATACAGCAAAATCAAAGGATTCGTCTATACCGTACATCATATAGTATTGCCTAATGCCACCACTTACCAATGTTACGTATGGAAATTCCTCGGTAATCTCCCAAGGGATGTTATCACCTGCAGCATGTGAATCTACGAGCGTTACTTCGCACCCTTCTAATCCTTTTAAAAACGCTTTCAGCTGTCTCAACATCTCATACCTTTTGTATTCATTACTTCTCTTCTCAACGTCATTCCAACTAGTTACACCAGCAAGTCCTTCGTAATCAAAAGATATAAAGATTTTCTTCTTGCTCATTGTCATACCACCCACCCCTGTTGGTATTATAAAACAAAGTGTGTTTGTTATGAAGTCTGGTAAAAAAGAGCATACTGAAGCATACAAAAGCATAAACAAGTACCGATGAGGATTAATTATGATTGAACAATGAGTACTGTTTTGGAGTGGATAGTAGCAATTTTCAAAGTCTGCAGTGAGTGATTACTTAATGTTTCTTAATCGATTCTTTACAGTAAACAATTTTGAAACAAAACTTCATATACCATTTCTTGTGGGTAAAATATCATTCATGAGTTAACATAAAGTTTGTCTTGATTTTTAACATAGACTTATGAGATAATACTCAGTGCACAGTAATCTTACCCCCGCCCCTGCCTTGTTACTTTATAACTTTTATAAACATTTTCCTTATAATTGCACGTCTCGAGGTGTACTTATGGATAATGTAGAAATCAAGGAAAAGATTTTATCCGCACTTAAGGAGAAGGTCAGCCGCCAACAATGGGAACACTGGTTTATAGACTTCTATGTCAAACGTGTAGAGGGAACCCACGTTGTATTCGAAGTGGGTAACCTCTTTCTTAAAGGTTATATCGAGAAGAAGTTTGATAAGGTTATCAAAAAAGCTATTGGTGAGGTCGTCGGGCAAGGAGCAACTTACGAAATTGTTTACGCTCAAGTTGTCAATCCTGACAACTTTGAAGATGAAGTTCCAGACAATGTTGCATTAGTCAGGAAAAAGCCTGTTTTAATAACCCCACTAAATCCTAAGTACAGATTTGACAATTTTGTTGTAGACGAGTTCAACCGATTTGTTTACAACTTACTTCTTGAAGCAGCGAAAAAACCTGGCACTTACAATCCGATATTTATCTATAGTGAGGCCGGAATGGGAAAGACTCATCTTGTTCAAGCTTATGGCAATTATCTCCTATCTCAAAACCCCGACCTGAGGTTTGCATACTTAACTAGTGAGAGTTTTATGAATGAGCTCATCACAAAGCTCAAGTCCGGTAATATGGAGGAATTCCGAGAAAGGTATAGAAAGAAAATCGATGTGCTTGTAATTGACGATATCCAGTTTTTGGCAGGCAAAAAGGGTGTTCAGATAGAACTTTTCCATACTTTCAATGCACTTTACGAAGCAGGAAAACAAATTATCGTATGCTCTGACAGGTCTCCAAAAGAACTTAAAGATTTCCAAGATAGGGTCATTTCAAGGTTCCAAATGGGCGTTGTTGCGCAAATCAAGACTCCTTCCCAAGAAGCTATGTACAAAATAGCAAGAAAAGTTGTTGATGACGAAAAGGCAGATATCGATGATGCAGTGTTGCGATACGTTGCTACGCACATTAGGGGAAGTATAAGAATTCTAAAAGGTGCTGTGATAAAGTTAATTGCTTACAAGAGCATGTATGGAGAGTTAGACATTTCAATTGTGAAATCTATACTGCGAGACGTACTTACTGGTGATGTCAATACAAGCTCAGATGGAGATATCATAGAAATTATCGCTAAGATGTTTAAAACAACAAAAGATGGTATTCTTTCGGGTTCAAGGGACAGAAATACTTCTTTAGCACGACAGGTGTGTATGTACTTTATGGTAAAAAAATACGGTTTATCAACAAGGAAAGTTGGCGAGATATTTAACAAGACACATCCGTCGGTGATAAATTCCGTTAAAGTTGTTGAAGAAAAAATGAGAAATGAAAAAGATTTTGAATTGCTATTGAAAACTGTGGAGAACGAACTTCAAAAAAGTGTTGGAAAAGCTTATTCATAATAAGGTACGAACAGTAGAGAGTGATAGATTAGAGTCTGTTGAAAAACTAAAAAAATGTGATATAATCAATAATGACGTCGAAGAGGAGGTGCTAAGGTATGAAGGTAAGAGTAGATGAAGCAACATGCATTGGTTGCGGAGTATGTGAAAACCTTTGTCCAGATGTATTCAAACTTGGCGATGACATGAAGGCAAAGGTTTTGCAGCCAGAAACAGACCTTTCCTGCGCAAAAGATGCTGCTGACAGCTGTCCAACGGCTGCTATCACTGTTGAAGAGTAACTTGGGGTTAAATCACGTTCGGATTTCGTTGAGGGGGCGGAAGCCCCCCTTTTATTTCAAATGTGTTAATTTACCTTGCTCGAGGTTAAAACCTGGTCAGAGTTGGAAAAAAGGAAAGTATAAGAATAGAAATACAAAATTTTCCTTCTTTTTTGAATATTATTGTATTTGCTAAGGGTTAGTGTGATATAATATAATCAACAAGCGGCATTTAAATTTCGAAATTAATGATAAATATGAAAAAGCTTGTGAAAAGGAAGGTGCAAAGAAGTGCACGTAGCAAAGCATTCAGAGCGACTACAGAAGTTTTCCAACTTACTTATAACCACTTTTTTGGTTTTGGTTTTTTCCTCGTTGGCTTTCGGCTTGGACATGACAAAAGCTCAGGAGATTTACAAAAGCTATTTTTCGCCTTCTTCTGATTTTCACCAGTTTGTTATTTCACACATTAAGAGTGACCTACCTTTGTACAGGTTTTTGAAGATTTACATGGTAGGTTCAACGGAGAAAACAGAAACTACAAAAAAGACAGGAGATTATTTGGAAGCGCTCAAACCAATGGAAGGTGCCAATTCTGATGAAGAAAGGTTAGCGCGCTCTGTGTATCTTTCTTATTGGGAGGTGAAATTGAAAAACCGTTCTTTCGATAAAGAGCTTGTAAAGAGTTCTCCTATTTTTAACTCCTTTTTCAACGATTATCAGATTCGTCTTGTAGATGCCTTTGGCAATTACGCCCAAGACCTTGCTGCCTACCTTTTCGGTGCGGATATTGACTTGGTTTATGTTCCAGAAGAATTGAAAAAGCTAAGAATCAACGTTATTGGAGATTACGAATACGCTCCCGTCTACAATGGTGAAGAACTACAAGCGATAACTTTGATAGTGGAGAAACCTGAAGTATCAAAAACTTTGGAAGAGATAATTTCAGAAGCAGCAAATTCGGCAAAAGATTTGGATCCAGAGATGCTAATTTTAAGAACACGTGGAACCATATTCAGAAGTACATATACACATATTGCAGGTATAAAAGATGAGATTGTCAGAGAGTTTGTTATGATAACTCCAAAAGAATTAAACTTAGCGTGGATTAGATGGTTAGTGTATGCTGTTGTATTCTTTATCTGGTTCTACTTAGTTAAAAACATTCGGATTCCACTTGCGTTGATAATAGCCTCGGAAACAGTCTACATAGGTGCGTTTCTGAATATTCAATCCACATCGGACGGAATGATTTACGGAATAGTTATGACTATAGCTTTACTTTTCTCAATGTTCTACTTTCTATTTAAGAAGCAATTCACTCTTTTCCTGATAAGCCTTGCTACAGTGCTTGTGGTATTTCTACCTTCGTATGCAACAAAAGACCTCTTAATGCCAGAAACCTTTGGTGAATCTCCATTTTACAACTCGTTGGTTTCTGAAGTTCTTCAAGAACCTTTGAGTATTGTACAAAGAAGGTTGAAAGAGTACAATACTACGGTAAATGAATCCATTGAAAAGTTCAACATTCTTCTGAACGACGTAGGTGTTGATACGTTCAGTCTTTCGGAGGAGTATTTCGCTCCGGAAGGTTTTGAAAAAAGGATCTATTACGCAAAAAGTTTGTTAAGCAAAATGACGGACAAAGTGTTGGTAAAAGAAGTGAACGATTTTATCTACTTTGAAACGAAAAGATACAAAAAAGTAGAAAAGCTCATATCAGAATTCGAAAGTGATTTCAGAAGATTTGTCTCTGTTGGTTCAAACGATTTTAGAAAAACGCTCAGTGAATTTGTTGACTCCAAGTTCGAAGGAACACACAGAGACAGATTACTAAAAACCATCTCATCAACACAAAGAAAATCATACATAATACTGCCTACTTACAAGATTTACTATTCACTTTCGGCAGTTATATTAATATCTCTTTCTTTGTTCTTAATTGCGCTCAAAAGAGATGAAGCGTTCGTCCCTCTTGTTGGTTCGTTTGCAGTGTCAGTTCTCACGTTATTCAGAACGCAAACTGTGTTCATCCAAGTTGGCGTTCCTTCTATTAGTGTTTACATCAGTTGGGTAATTCCATACACTTTAATACTGGCGGTTATTCTGGGTTATTATTGGTTGAAGAAAAACCTTATTATCCTTAAAAGGAGGGAGAGAGTATGAAGAAGTTCTTCGTATTTATGCTTCTTGGGGTCGTTTTAACACTTGGTTTCTCTTTTAAAGCTATCATGGTAACTGACACTGGTGGACTTGGTGACAAGTCATTCAACGATGGAACGTGGGCAGGTATACAGAGAGCGGCTCAGGAACTCAAAGTGGAAGCAAAAGTTATCATGTCACAAGAACAGTCAGACTATATTCCAAACCTTACAAAAGCAGCGGAAGAAGTCAGAAAAGAAAAGGACGGCGGTATTGTTTTTGCAGTTGGTTTCATGATGGCAGATGCTCTTATGAAGGTCGCACAGCAGTACCCAGATGTTTATTTTGTCGGTATTGATATTGATTTCGAGGGTAAAGTGCTTCCAAACGTTATCAACTTCCTCTTCAAAGAACAGGAATCTGCATTCCTCGTTGGATACATCGCGGCCGCTATGACAAGGACAGGAAAGGTCGGGTTTGTCGGTGGTATTCCAATTTCTCCAGTTGAAAGGTTCAGATATGGTTACGAAGCAGGTATAAAGGCTTACCAAGATCTCAAAGGAAAGAAAATTACAATTTTGAGAGGCTACACAAACGAATTCAGCGACCCAAAGAAGGGTAAAGACCTTGCAAATTCACAGTTCTCACAAGGTGCAGACATTATCTTTGCAGCAGCTGGTGCTTGTGGTAACGGAGTTATCGAAGCAGCTAAAGAAAGGTCAGAAAAACTTGCAGGTAAGGGCTACGAAAACATTAAGAAATACGCCCTTTCTGGGAAACCACTCTACTATGCAATTGGTGTTGACGTTGACCAAGACTACATGGCACCTGGAGTAGTTCTTACAAGTGCGATGAAAGGTATCGATACGGCAGGATACTACGGTGTCAAATGGGCATTTACAGGACAATTCAAAGGTGGAACCAGAGTTCTCGGTTTGAAAGAAAACGGTGTGAGAATGTCAGAAATGAAGTACACAAAAGAAATAATTGAAAAATTAGCTCCAAACGCTATTAAAGAACTTGAATACCTTAAACAGCTCATCATTGAGGGTAAGGTTGTTGTTCCAGATTCAGAAGATGCACTCAAGGCATTTACAGTTAAGGGTATAAGACTTCCAAAGTAATCTACCCAAATAAGCGAAATAATCATTTTTCTTCTCATTTTTTTAAGCCGGGGGCAACATGCCCCCGTTTTGATAGACTATACGGATAAATCCGTAAGTCTATCAAAGCGGGAAAATGTCTAGCTGTTTAAATGTTAATCATTACTAACCGGAGGTGGACTCGTAGTGGACGATTTGAGAAAAGATACAAGACGTTCTGAACTTGAAGGTCACGATGACCGTTCTGAGTACGCTGTTGAGATGATAGAGATTACCAAGAGGTTTCCTGGTGTTCTCGCAAATGACAGGGTAACTTTAAGGATTAAAAAAGGTGAAATCCATGCGATAGTTGGAGAGAACGGTGCTGGGAAAAGTACGTTGATGAACCAACTCTACGGTCTCTATCATCCAGATAGCGGTGAAATACGTATCTTTGGTCAAAAAAAGGTCTTTACAGGTCCGAGGGACGCAATAAAAGCCGGTATTGGAATGGTCCACCAGCACTTCATGCTCGTGAACACATTGACCGTGGCTGAGAACGTGGTGCTTGGTAACGAACCTGTGAAAGGTGTTAATTTTGACCTAAGAAGGGCAAGGCAAGAGGTTAAGGAATTATCTGAAAAATATGGTTTATACGTTGATGTCGATGCAAGGATTGAGGATATACCAGTAGGAATGCAACAACGTGTGGAGATAATAAAGACGCTTTACAGAGGTGCTAACATAATTATCCTGGATGAACCTACGGCAGTTTTGACACCGCAAGAAGTTGAGGAACTGTTCGAGATTATGAGAAACCTCCAAAAGAGTGGGAAGACTATCCTATTTATCTCACACAAACTCAACGAAGTCATGGAAATTAGTGATAGGATAACAGTTATGCGTGGTGGAAGGGTAACTGCAGAGCTTATCACGAAAGAAACAAACGAACGCGAAATAGCACGTGCAATGGTTGGTAGAGATGTTGTTTTGAAACTTGATAAGGCGCCGCATATTCCTAAAGAAGTGGTATTTGAAGTTAAAGACCTTTGGGTGAAAGATAATAGGCATCTCGATGCCGTAAAAGGAGTTTCTTTCCAGGTGAGAAAGGGAGAGATAGTGGGTATTGCAGGTGTTGCAGGAAACGGGCAAACAGAATTAGTTGAGGCAATCACTGGTTTGAGAAAAGCAGAAAAAGGACAGGTACTATTTGAAGGAATAGATGTGACAAATAAACATCCGAGGGTATTACGAGAGTTGGGAATGACACACATAGCGGAGGACAGATTGAAGCATGCTTTAATAAAACAATTCCCTGCCTATTACAATGTAATCCTCGGTAGACACTACAAACGTCCGTTTGCGAATGGTGCATTTTTGAATCATCAAGAAATAAAGAGATACACAGCGGAATTGATGGAAGAGTTCGATGTGAGACCAAGGATAATAGAGCACTTAGGTGGTAATTTCTCTGGTGGTAACCAACAGAAATTGGTTGTTGGAAGGGAGATAAAAGCAAGTCCAAAATTCATGGTCGTTGCTCAGCCAACAAGGGGATTGGACGTTGGTGCAATTGAATTCATTCACAGACAGATTCTGAGAATGAGAGAGCAAGATGTGGGTATACTCTTAATCTCAATGGAGTTAGAAGAGATATTCTCCCTAAGCGATAGGATATTGGTTATGTACGAAGGTCAAATAATGGGAGAAGTTAGGCCAGAAGAAACGACCGTTGAGGAAGTTGGACTAATGATGGCTGGTAAAAGACTGGAAGAAATTCGAGGTGGTAAGAGATGAAAAAGACTGAAACGAAAAAGATTTTGGAAAGCATAGCTGTTCCTGTCTTTGCTGTATTGATTGCTTTGTTGATTTCTGGGCTCATCATCCTTGCTATTGGTAAGAACCCGATAAAGGCTTACGGTGTTCTATTACATGGTGCTTTTGGTAGTAAGCAAGCTATAATTGATACCCTTATAAAGACAACTCCTTTGATTTTAACAGGTTTAGCTGTTGGGTTCGGATTTAGAGCAGGTGTGTTTAATATAGGTGCCGAAGGTCAAATGGCAATGGGGGCTTTGATAGCTGCCACGTTTGCTAGTAATTTTGGTGGATTACCACCTGCTGTTGCGATTCCACTTACGATATTAATTGGTATGGGTGCAGGTGCTGGATGGGCTGCTATAGCTGGATTTTTGAAAGCAAAGACCGGTGCCCACGAGGTTGTTACAACAATTATGTTGAACTGGATAACGACTTACGTAGCATCGTTCATGGTAACTGGACCTCTTGCAACGGGCTCGGGAACACCAAAAAGTCCAGAAATTGCTCAGTCGGCGCAACTCCCCATTTTAATGAGAGTTGGTGCAATGGAATTGAGCGCTGGAATACTTATTTCCATTGCGGCTGCTGTATTTATGTACGTTTTTCTCAACAAAACAACAACGGGATATGAGATAAAGGCGGTAGGTTTCAATCCGTATGCTGCAGAATACGGAGGAATAAGTGTGGCGAAAAACATAGTTCTTGCAATGGCAATCAGTGGGGCACTCGCTGGACTTGCGGGTGTTACCGAGCTTATGGGAGTGCACCATAGGTTCTTGGGAGAGTTATCGGGCGGTAAAGGTTTTGACGGTATTAGTATCGCACTCATAGGGCAAAATAATCCGATAGGTATCATCTTTGCAGCACTTCTGATAGGTGCGCTGAGGACTGGTAGTAATGAGATGCAGTTCATGGGGGTTTCAAAATATATCGTCATCATCGTTCAAGGTATCGTTATCTTCTTAGTAGCGGCAGACAGAATCGTTAAGGCAATATACGCGAGAAAGAAGGTGAAAGCATGAGAGTTTTAACAGCAATCCTTTCGATATTTATAAATCCGCAATTTTACAAAATAGCTCTTACGGCTGCAACACCTTTGATTTTTGCATCACTTGGTGGTGTGTTTAGTGAAATTACAGGTGTAGTTAACATTGCACTTGAAGGCATTATACTTATGGGGGCGTTCACGTCTGTTGTGTTCACGTATTTAACCGGAAACGTGTGGTTTGGTGTTCTCATGGCAATTGTTAGTGGTATACTTCTTGCATTGTTGCATGCATGGGGCAGTATAAAATGGGCAGGGAACCAGGTTGTTTTAGGAACGGCTATAATATTAATCTCCCAGGGTTTAACAGGTTTCCTTATGGAACCCATCTTTGGTCAGCCTGGTCAGACGGATTTCGTCGGAAAGGTGGATGAAATTACCATCCCAGGACTTGTAGATGTTCCATTTTTAGGGCAGGTAATAGGTGAAATCAGCCCGTTTGTGTATATAGCATTTGGTTGTGTTGCTTTTGGTTGGTGGTTGATTTACAAAACTAAGCTGGGGTTGAGGATGCGTTCGGTTGGTGAAAATCCTGAAGCTGCGGATACACTTGGAGTTAATGTTTATGCGATAAGATACTTTGGAGTTATAATGAGCGGAGTTTTCGCTTCACTTGCGGGTGCTTACCTAAGTGTTGGGGAAATTGGACAGTTCAAAGAACTCATGTCCGGAGGTAGAGGTTTCATAGGATTGGCAGCGATGATTATCGGAAAATGGAATCCTGTTGGAGCGATGCTCGCTAGCTTATTCTTTGGTTTGTTCGGTGCATTTTCAAACCAGCTCCAGAGTTTGCAAGAGATAACAGTTGCCGTCAACGTTAAGTCACTTTTCGATACGATTCCGTTTGTTTTGACAATAATCGTTGTTGCTGGGTTTGTCGGTAAATCAAGACCACCTGCTGCAGATGGTGTGCCATACGAAAAAAGTGAATAAGCTTTCAAACAACTTGGTGGTGATAAAATGCTCCGCAGGTTTTCCGTGAGAACAACAAAAAGGGTTGAATTTGTTGATATAACTGCCCAAGTTAAAACAATAGTAAGGGAAAGCGATGTAAAAGAAGGGATTGTAGTTGTTTATGTGCCACATACAACTTGTGGCATAACTATAAATGAACATGCGGATTCATCCGTTGTCGAGGATATCATAAGCCAGCTTTCGAAATTAGTTCCGACAAACGGAGGATACCGACACCTGGAAGGAAATTCGGATGCTCATATTAAGGCTTCAATTATGGGAAGCAGTGTGACCGTAATTGTGAGCAATGGAAATCTTTTGCTGGGAACATGGCAAGGCATTTTCTTGTGTGAATTTGATGGTCCAAGAACACGCGAAGTTGTTGTTAAAGTTGTCGGAGGATGAGAACAGTCTCTAATAATCTTTTGAAAATTATGCCTTGTGGAACAAAAAATATTGACAAAATTGTCCGAGATTATGATAAAATAAAAGTGAGTGAGACATAGCACTAATAGTCTATTTAAAGAGTTCCTTTATATTCTGAAAAAAGCCAATTTTATGCGAAAAATAAAATTCATTGTCAAAATACTTGATTTCTTCGTATGTTTTGTGATATAATTTGCGCAGAATTAGTATTCATCACAGTCTTGACTTTTCCTCATCGAAAGTGCTATTATATACTTGATTTTCCACACCATCATGAGAAGGAGGGGGATTTATGAACAAAAAAGAACTTGTCAACGCGGTAGCTGAAAAAACACAACTCAAGAAAAAAGACGTAAAACTTGTCATCGACACACTCTTTGAAACGATAGCAGCAGCTCTCGAAAAAGGCGAAAAGGTTCAACTTGTCGACTTTGGTACTTTCGAAGTTAAGAAGATGGAAGGCAGAACAGGTGTCAACCCAAGAACAAAAGCAAAGATTAAGATTCCTGCAAGAAAAGTTCCAAAATTCAGACCTGGAAAAGTTCTCAAGACAAGAGTCAACAAGTAATTGTAGAAGCACAATCAAAAGTCGGGGCTTTTGCCCCGACTTTTTTGCTTGTGACCTATTTTTTAATTTTCGTTGAGTTCTTTAACACTCTCAAGTAATTTTTCAAAAACATCTTTTGAGAATTTTCCTTTTTCCACATCTGCTTCAATTATTCTCAGAACTTCCCCGGAATCCCAAGCTTCTTTGTACGTTCTTTTCGATGAGAGTGCATCGAATACATCCGCAATGCCTATAATCTTTCCAAATAAGGATATCTCTTCACCTTTTTTTCCATAAGGGTATCCACTTCCATCGAGCCTTTCATGGTGTTCCAATGCACCACTGAGTATGGCTTCGTCAACGTATTTGACTTGGGATAATATTTCTGCGCCGTAAACCGTGTGGTTTTTGATTATTTTGTATTCTTCATCAGTGAGTTTCCCTGGTTTCAGTAATATGCTATCAGGAATGCCTATCTTTCCAACATCGTGTAGTATAGCTGAGAACTCGAGTTTTTCTAATTCTTGTTGACTCAGTCCCATCCTTTTGCCAATTTCCAGCGATATTCTTGCCACGTTTTTCGAATGCAGGTGTGTGTAATTATCTCGCTTATCTATAGCAGTCGCTATTGCTAAGAGTATCTTCTTGAATGATTCGGAGAATTTTTCGTATCTCCACGTGCTGAGAAGCTTTCGTCCAATCAATTTAGCGAAGAGTTCTACCGTTTCAGCATCTTCCTCGGAAAAACCACCATCTTTGTTTAGCACCTCTATAACACCTATCTTTTCATCTTCTACCCAGATGGGCGAACCAACGATATTTTTTGTTTTAAAATTTGCTGCTTTATCAACTCCCTTAAAGTGAGCAGGATTTGTTTCCAAGTCGTTAAAAACAAGAGCTTTTCCTTCGAGAAAAATCTTCCCTGCGATCGATTCCATAGGAACAGGTATACTCTCAATCTTACCACTCACTTTCCCAACAGTCACAAGAAACCGCAGATGATCAGCTTCGTACATAAGAATAGAAGCGGCTTTTGCATTAACTATGGTGCATATTTCTTGCTGGATATCTTTTAGGAGTTCATTCAACCTAAGGTTACTATTCAGTTTTGCTGCGATGTAAACAACTTGGTCACGTAAGCCTGCAGGATTAACCTTTACACCTTTTTTAATCAGTTCTGCAAGCTTTTTTAAAAGGTTTTGAGAGTAATTGCCAAGGACGTAGAATTCTATATCTTCGATAGCCACTTTGTTTTTAGATACTCTTCCTACTAAATGCCTGTTGTATTTATACCCGCAAAGCCAAGTCGGAGCTTCTACAAGTTTCTCTTGCTTAAGATTAGACAATGTTTGACGCCTCCTTTTTGACTCTTAAAAGCGATACCTTACCAATTAATCTCATTACCGATATAGACACTTTGCACCCATTTTGTACCATCCCAATTGTACACAATACCTGCAACAAGATTACGTTCCATAATTGGGTATGTAATTCTCAAGAACGATATAGTGTCGCTATCAAAGAACTCGCCGTTTGAAAATGGTGTTTGATCGAAATAATATCCGTAGATGAAGAGGCCTGCAACAGCTCCTATCTGCGGTATTGTTATTCTAAACTCACCGAGTGCGTCCATGTCTCCACTGAAGTCACCGTAAATGTAAAATCTGCCGGTAGCGATATCATGGTAGAAACTCAAGCCTGCCAGGAAACCAAACGAGGTTTGAACATTATCCAGTGTTGGTAGTTCGTTTCTGGACTTTTGAATAGTGTAAATCCTGCCGAAGTGGAAAGGTCTAAAACCATTCCAGGTTCCGTAACCACCGACGATGATATCTGCTATTCCTATCTTTCCACTCAAACCACCGAACGCACCAATACCGAACTTAGACATATCAGCTAACCATTGTGAACCAACTTCCAGACCAAAGTAGAAGTTGTTTAGTAGTGGATATCTCAAAAATGCTGACAGTGAAAGGTTTATTGGTGTATCGTCAGATGTAGGTTCCGTATTTTCGTTGGTAACGTCAATATCATGCAGTGCGGAAATTCCCAAATCCATACCGAGAACTGCTGATTTCAGCTCCATTTCTCCTGCAAGCACTGAGTCTGACTGAACAATTTCCGGCATCCACAATTTCGTAAGCTCGTAGGGAATATGCAAAAAGAGGGCAAAACTACCAAAGGTTATCTTGGTATCAAAAGACTTAGCGTATGGTTTGAAATAATCCCTTACGGAAAAGCCCATACCTAATGAAATCGGAGGCATATTTCCGTATCTCAAATAGAAATTTCCCAGATTCAAGGCAACATGGTTGATCGTTATCATGTTTATTATATCTGTGCTTGGATTTTCAGAGGGTATACCATAGTACAAAGTTCCACCAACTTCGGTAGCATAAGCGGTTAGTCCAATGCCCAGTGTGATGGGACCTATTGTAAATTCTGGGGAAATGCTGTAGACAATATATTTTTGGTTATCTTTGATAGCTGTTTCAACACCGAGAGGTGGTATGTATGCCTTTGGTTGCGGTTCGGATTGAGGCTGAGGTTGTTGAATCTCTCCTGTTGTTGATGGCTTTTCTTCTTCCGGTTCTTCTGGAGTTTCTTCGAACAATTTCTCGATTTCTGGCATGACCTCTTTAAGAGGTTCTAAGGTAGTTGAGTCAAAGAGCTGAGAAATATCTTGGACAAGTTCAGTTCCGAGCTGGTAGATGAGTGTTTGACCTGCTGTTATCGGAAGCACAAAGTCATTTCCAAAGAACGCAAATACCTCTCCACTCCAAACCTTTATAACAGGCTTATCATCGATATTTTCTACGCCAAATTCCGTTCCTCTCACACCAGCTGTAACGCTACCTGCTTTAACTTCGAAAGAAGAACCTGCCATCATCTTTTGAACAATGTTGTATGTTCCACCCTTTTGGATAACTATCGATACAAGAATCTTTCCTTCTTTAGATACTCTGAGTTTTTCAAAAAGAACCTGTGTGTTCTCAGTTATCTTTGTCATAGAACCGTCTGGAAATTTTACAACAACGTAAGATTTTTCCAGCGTCAGAACTTCGTCTCCTTCTTGAATTTCCGTGTTTTTCTTAATTGGTTCCCATGTCTTTTTGTTGAATTTTTTTATCGCGACGCTCCCTCTGAACGAATCAATCCGGGCTTTCAGCTGTTCTGAGAATTCACTCTCATCTTTTTCTGTTACTTTTATGGAAACTTCTTGAGAGAATATACTCTTGTCTGTTGTCTCAGCTGTAAACGTTATTTTTATTTCACCTGCTCTTTTTGGAGCCAAATAGTTTAAGACCACCTTCCCATTTCCGGTTAGTCCTTTCGTCAGTACTTCTGGTTTATCGAATCCACCGAAGTTGAGCTTGGCTTTCAAAGTGAACTGAGCAGGTTTTCCATCTTTGTCGGTTACTTCTACTGTAATCGGCAACTTTCCTCCGATGACAACAGTATCGCTCTGCAAAGAGACTTTTAGTTCCGCGAACACTGAAATAACGAGGAGTGTGAGAAATGTCAGAACTAGCATCCTGAACATCTTCCTCATAACATCACCCCCATAAGTATTATCGTAGAAACTATTGTTATGATGTAGTTCAGTAGGTTGAACTTAAAACCCCGCTTATTGAACTTGAAAACGGGAATCAAACAAAATAGTGCATAGATTATTAAAAAGAATGGGTTCAGCAAATAAACAATAGGTGCTATCATTCGTAGTGCGTATCCGATGTAGTCTCGTTGGTACTTACCATTGGATGTTATAAGATGTACAAGTATACTTACAAAATATCCGTTGAATATCATCACCGATAAGAGAACTGCTAACGTTCTTGGAAGAAAAGGTTCTAAATGAGTTAACTGTGAGCTTATAAAGAGCAAAAATAATATGTGTAAAGTTTGGTCAAAGAGATAATAATACCAAGTATAGCAAAATTTCTTTCTGCATAAGAACTTAAGTAAATCAATCAAAAAATGAATACCAGAAAGAAGACCAATCATGGTTAAACTTTGAACACTGAAATTTTTACCAACAATGAATAAAACTTGAGAAAGAAATACTAAAACTATGTGAAGTCCAAGGACGTTTAAGTTTTTCGACTTGTTAGTTGCTATATAACTGAATTGAAGAACGTAATCTCCAAAAAGATGTCCCAGAAAAAGGTAAGGGAAAATAAGGCTCATTGTAATTCACCTCTGGAATCTATTACAGCTAAGTAACTATCTGGATATTTGCCTTGTAGTTTTGAGATATCCCACTTCAAAATCACAACATGTTCTGCAAAACCAACTGCTAAGGCTATTTTTGGAATTTCATACCCTTTCAATCCCTTTATACCAGAACCGTCTATAAACTCGTGATGATACAAACAAGTATCCAGAATAAAATGTGGAACATCCATTTCTTTGAGAATCTCATAACCGAAATCAACGTGTTTCAGAAACTCTCTGTAATCCTCATTTGTGAAATCTCCGGTAAAAATCCTTTCAAATAGTTCATCCCGTAAACCCACAAATCCAACATTGGCTATTCTTAGAGCAAAGCGCACCTCTTCTTGATTTAATTTTTCCATTTGTGCAATTCTCAATGCGATAGCTTCCATTCTATCTATGTCACCCTCATTTAATCGAACGCGTTTGTTCAAAGCGACAAACAAGGTATCAAGTGCACTTTTTAACAGTTGTTCCAAACGGTAGTTGATTATTATCCCTTCAACAATGGAAACGAAAGAATCGTAAAATGCAAGTAAACCCAAGACCTCGTCAAGCATTAGAGAACCTTGTAAAGTTATCATCCCTAACTTGCCTGAATTCTTGCTCACTATTGGTAGCGATGCATAGTTATTTTGAATTTCCATCTGTGAGGTTTCTTCTGAATAGGTTACCTTAACGTCTTTGTGCAATTTTGATTTGAAAAAACCCTCAACTTTCTTTTTTACACTATTTAAATCTTCCGCCTTTAACAGTTCGTGCACCATATCAAAGAGTTTCTCGTTTACTGGCACACCATAGTTCATTGCCAACTCGTAAATCTCGTCTTGGGTTGGTAAGTTGCCGGATATTTGGAATGTACCGTCGTTTTTAAGAACGAACTTAGTGTTACTGAGTTCAATAATCAAATCATTGGCGCTTTTCAATTTAATTCCCCCTGTCTTCTTTGTTTTCTTCAAGTTTTTTACTCACAAGTTTGTACAGCTTCAACTTTTGACTTTTTCCTTTCACGGCAAATTCGCCGAGATATTCAAATAAAAACTTGTCAGTTCGAGTTGCAACTTCTTCCGAGACTATAATTTCCGCATCAACCTCTCGTGTGAGATGCTCAATTCTTGATGCGGTATTTACTGTGTCTCCGATGCACGTATAATCCATTCTAAATGGTGCGCCGATATTTCCTACAATTGCTGGTCCATAGTGTATACCAATCCCACTGTCAAGATTGAATCCATACTCTTTGTTAAGTTCCTTCAAAGCAACTCTCATATCCAAAGCACACGAAAGAGCACGTTCGATATCATCTTCGTAAGAAACTGGAGCCCCGAATATCGCCATTATTGCATCACCTATGAACTTATCGATTGTTCCATCATACTTGTAACGTATAATCTCGCTCATTCTTGTTAAGTAAACGTTCAAGAACGCAACCACTTCTTCTGGCTTCATTTTTTCCGAAATGCTTGTAAATCCCTTTATATCTGAGAACAAAACCACAACGTTTCTTGTTTCCCCACCGAGTTTCAGTTCACCTTTACTCACCAATTCTTGTGCAACCTTATCTGGAACGTACCTGTAAAGAAATTCTTTCATCCTTCTTTTTTCAGCACTCTCTGAGAGAAAGTCACTTACCAGCTTAACAGAGCCGACAACGATGTAACCAAATACTGGGTAGAAAGTTGATACGTAGACGTGTTTTAAAAAAAGGATGTATGATGTTACTACAAACAAAGCCGGTATGGTTGGAATTATTACGTTAACATACCTGTTCTTAAAATTCGACAGGATTCCAAGTAGCGTCATTAAAAATACTGCCATTAGACTGTTATAAAAAGGGGACAAAAGTTTTAGAAAATCACCTCTTAACATGTTTTCTATCGCTGTTGCATGGATAAAAACCCCTGCTTCTTCATTCGAAAAAGGAGTTAGCCTTAAATCATAAAGGCCTTTTGCAGTTGCTGTGTATCCAACAAGCACAACTTTGTCTTTAAAAATTCCTTTTTCAAAGTTTCCTGATATCACGTCGTAAAATGGAATCTCTTTGAACACGTTGGACGATTTACCGTAATACCAAAGATGCATGTATCCTGAATTGTCAAAGGGAATCTTTTTACCCTTCAATTCCACAAAGCGTTTTGAAAAATCAAGTAACATTTCTTCGGGGTTTGCATCAAGGTAAAGAGCGCAAGCTATGACATTCATGTGTGGTAAAATACCGGAAGAGATTCCATTTTCGTTTGCCCATTCTTCAACGATAAGTAATGGCATTCTCCTTACGGTTCCGTCTGCATCAAGCGCTCCAATTTCATAAGTTGCACTGTAAGCTGCTACTGCGAATGGTTCGTAAACAGGCCGTATTTTGTAAACCTTAAAAGGTTTCATCAACGAAAGTTCTCGAAAGTTTTTCATTTTGTACGCGTAGTCAAGATAAGTACGATTTTGTTCTATCTTTTCCCTAAGCTTTTGATTGAATAGTTCGTATGTCTTTTTGTCGTTTATCAGATAAGTTCCCAAAACAACGTTCCCGTACATAAGAAGCATGCTGGCAAAGTAAGCATCTGTCTCTTCGTCCATAGGTTCGGTAAATGAGACATCAAAAGCTACAACTTTCGCTCCATCTTCGAAGACTTTTTGCAGTAAATTTCCGTAAACGTCTCGATTCCAGGGCCATGTATCACCCTCGATTTCCAGAGTACTTAATGAATACTCGTCAATTCCAACAACAATAACTTCAGGGGAGATAACAACCTCACCACGCATTTTGTAAAACAAATCAGAGATTTTGAGGTCTAAAACTTCTGTCATCTCAAACTTAAACATGATTGCCCACAACATGAAGAGTGTCAGCAATATGTTCAAAATGTGTAGTTTTTTCATGCGTCCCCCTTTGTTTTTGCTTCAAATTGTCAGTTGGTTGTTTCAAAAAGTGAATTTATCTAGTATAATTTTTAGCAGAGGTCTCTATTAATTAGACCACGGAATTGTCAAAAACGTTGAATAATTTAAAAAATCATAAAGGGAGGGCTTTATATGAAGAGCTACACTGAATACCTTTGGTTCAACACAAGTAAGAAGAGAGAACTTGTCCACATAACCGACAAAATCCAGGAAATTGTTGAAAAAAGTGGCATCAAAGAGGGCTTTTGCTTGGTTTCTGCGATGCATATCACCGCTGGAATAATTGTGAACGACAACGAGTCAGGTTTGCACCAAGACATCTGGGAATGGCTTGAAAAACTTGCACCAGCGGGTAATTACAAACATCACTGGACTGGAGAGACAAACGGAGATGCTCATCTAAAGAGGATACTAACACACCATCAAGTCATCCTGCCAGTGACAAACGGAAAGCTAGACTTAGGTCCTTGGGAAGAGATATTCTATGCGGAATACGATGGTCAGAGGAGAAAAAGGGTTGTAGTCAAGGTGATTGGTGAATGATAACTACGATGGAGATGAGCGAATGGAAAGGATTTACAAGATAGTCCTTGATTCAATTATTGAAGGTATAATCATCGTCGATAAAGAGGCAAGAGTGCTTTACGTAAACAAAAATGCGCAAAAACTTTTGAACTTACCTTCGGATATTATCGGCAAGAAAGTTGACGAGGTCGTTAAGAATACTCGTCTACATATTGTTGTACAAACGGGTATCCCTGAGATTGACCAAGTCCAACATACGGAGAACGCTGTGATTATCACTTCAAGAATACCTATCAAAGATGAAAATGGAAAAATCATAGGTGCGGTTGCTGTCTTTAGGGATATAACAAGTATCAGGAAACTTGCTGAAGAGATAACAAATTTGAAAGAAATAGAAGCCCAGCTCAAGGCGATAATTGATTCTACCAACGATGCGATAAGTGTCGCAGATGAAAATGGGATAGTAAGGTTGGTCAATAAAGCGTACACAAAAATTACGGGTTACTCGCCCGAAGAGGTAATCGGTAAACCTGCTACAGTTGATATAGCAGAAGGCGAGAGCATACATATGCTTATCGCCAAACTCAGACAACCGATATACAATGCAAGGTTGAAGGTTGGTCCTGCAAAGAAGGAGGTTATAGTGAACGCTACCCCGTTGTTTGTAAAGGGGAAGTTCAAAGGTAGCGTTGCGGTAGTCCACGATGTTTCAGAGATATTGAAACTCACAAACGAACTTGAAGAAGTGAAAAGATTAATCCGTCATATGCGTGCACAATATACATTCGATGATATCATAGGAGACAGTAAGTTAATCCAAATCGCGAAAGAACAAGCGAAAAAAGTTGCCCAAACACCGGCAACAGTGCTTCTAAGAGGAGAGAGTGGAACAGGTAAAGAGCTTTTCGCACATGCGATTCACAACGCAAGTCCAAGAAGGAACAAACCATTTGTTAGTGTGAACTGCGCAGCGATACCAGAAAGCATCTTGGAATCCGAACTATTTGGTTACGAAGAAGGTTCGTTTACAGGGGCACTACATGGTGGGAAAAAGGGACTTGTAGAAGAGGCAGATGGTGGCACCTTGTTCCTTGATGAAGTTGGGAAACTTCCATTGTCTTTGCAACCCAAGTTGCTGAGATTTATCGAAACCAAAGAATACGTTCCCGTTGGTGGAAGAAATGTGAAAAAGGTTGATGTGAGAATCATCGCTGCAACGAATATGGAGCTTGAGAAAATGGTCAGAAACGGGGATTTCTTGCCCGATTTGTATTTCAGACTCAACGTATTCCCAATATATCTACCTTCCTTAAAAGATAGAAAAGAAGATATCCCAAAGCTTGCTATCCATATTGTGAAAAAGCTCAATCAACAATACGGAAGAATGGTGGAAGGTATAAGCCCTGCAGTTATAAAGTACATTGTATCGAAGGATTGGCCCGGGAACGTGAGAGAACTTGAAAACTTCCTTGGCAGGGTTATGATAAACATGGGACCTGAGGAAAGATATATCGAACTCAAACATCTTCCAGAAGATAGTGGGTTAAGAGTTGAAAAGAAAGATGAAGAATTTACGGACATAGGTGAGAAGTCTCTCAAAGACTTAGTTGAGGAATACGAAAAAAAGATTATCCTTACGGCGTTAAAACAAACAGGAGGGGATAAAGTAAAAACTGCAAAGATGCTTGATATCAGTGTCAGGACATTGTATTACAAAATGGAGCGGTATGGAATAGATGGTTAGAAAGGAGTGAGTAATTTGGAGAATCTTTATCCTATGCTCGTCATATTCTCTTATTCACTTGTCTTAAACTCAATGCCGCCGTTGTTAAGTTCGTTTAGGGAATTGTTTAACATCTCGATAGCGCTATCTTCTTTCTTGCCATTCTTTTCTTTGGCGGGTACTGTAATTTCTAACATCTTCACAGGTATTTTTCTCAACAAACTGGGCATCAAACGGGCGTTGCTTACAGGTTACTCTTTAACAATCGTAGGAGCTCTTATAGTTGCTTTCTCCGGTAACTATTTACTTTCAATCCTTGGGCTCTTTGTATTCGGACTTTCAACAGGATTTGGATTCACAGGTTCGACAACACTCCTGTCACAAGCTAAAAATCCTAATTTTGGATTCTACCACGGAGCTTATGGGCTTGGAGGAATACTTGCGCCATTTTGTATATCCTGGGCGACGAGAAGTTTTGGTGATTTTAGAAATGTATATCTAATGTATGCGATGATGTTTCTGCTATTGGCCTTTTACACAGTTATAAAAACTTTCCCAGTACTTCAAAATGTGCAAGGTGGGTTCTCGTTAAGAGGTATATCGAATGCGTTTAAAAACGCGGATTTTTTAATATTCTTGTCACTTCTCATACTCTACTCTTCTGCAGAAATAGGTGTGATAACATGGGCAGGGACTGTTATGAAAGATGTCATCGTTTCCTCATATGTTGCTTATGCACTCTTTTGGCTCGCATTTACACTCAGTAGGTTCTTTACAAATTACTTAGAAAAGGCTGTTCCAACACTTTTAAGAACCAATGCGATAATTTTGGGGCTTACCATATTTCTGTTCTTTTGGTTAAGAAATCCTCTCTTCTTTGCTCTTTCCGGTTTTTTCTTCGGACCACTTTTCCCTTACATGCAAAAGAACGCACTTGGGAAGATAAAGAAAGAACATCTCACATTATTCAACGGCGCAACGTATGCGTTTACATCGCTTGGAGGAAGTGTTGTTAGCATACTCATGGGAATGATAATAGAACGTAACATCTTTTTGGCTCTGATTGTGCCGTTAGTTATCATTATTTCTATGGAATTGATAAGTTTGAGGACAGGGAAAGTAAAGTGAGTACTATTAAACAACCCCCAGGCAGGAACCTGGGGGTTTTTGTTAACTTAACGATTTTCTTCAAGCGTTTATGTGTACTTATTTCACATCAACTTTCTCAAATCTTTCAATCCTTGGTGCGGACGTTGCAGGGATAGGTAGCTTAACATAGATTTCATCTGGTGACCTGTTCAGTCCTTTTTCACCTGTGCCTTTTCCAACACCGATGAGCCAGCCACCAGCAAGAAGCGTTTGATTTTCGTTGAGATGAACATATGTAAAACTTGAGAGCCTATCTTTGAGCCAAATTTGGAAGTAAGGTGTATCTGTATAGCCGAATGCGTAGAACATAAGTTCACCATCCGCTGTTCTAAAGATTCCACAACCTTTTGAAGCCTTTTTTTCAAGAACAATATTAACCTCTTTACCATCAAACTCCACTGATTTCACAGTAAACAATTGGTCAATTGGTTCTTTGAACGAATACTTTTCCACAGCGTTTATCTTCGCTTCAATGTAAACACCATCTTTATCGGCTTTCAATGGGAAATTATTAATTGTTCCGTCAACAAACAGCTTATTTCCGTAAGGGTCAAATATATTAACAGGAGTTTTTACCTTTGGTGATGAAGAGTTTGACCCTGGATTGAATATATTACAGCTTGAAAGCACAATCAACAAAGAAAGCACGCCTATCAAAATTATCGTTTTCTTCATACTAATCACCTCTCTTTACTCGTGAGCAATTATTCCACACGTTCAGAAGCTGGAACAGCAAAGCCGAACATACTTGCGAATATGTAGAAATCATTAACATCAACAACATTTGAAGTATCTGTCAAGAAACCCGCGCTGTAACTTTCGTAATTGGGGTATGGTGGAATAAACCCATCTCTTGGACCGATATTGTAAATAATTTCAGCACCGCTAACTGTAGTTCCAAGTTTACCGACGAAGAGATTCCAATCATTTAGATCAACAACGAAGTCACCATTAAAATCACCAACTACGTAAAGGAATTTATTAGTTCTAAAGGCTCTCTTTGCTCGGAGCAGTTCTGGTTCGACGTCCTGACCCAATGTTTGCGCATAACCGTACAGATCAAAGAACTGCAAATAGTAATCACTATCGATACCTGTGAACTGTGTTCTTGTTGGGAACATAAGATTGAGTGCTACAGTTGCAACCCTAGTTGTCCCAGCTAATGGTAATTCAAAATTATTCAAAACTATCTGCAGTGAAGTATCGGTTAGAGTACTCAAACTATCTAGTTTTGTAACATTCGGTGCATATTCTTCACTGACAATTTCGCTTATAGTTATACCTTGTAACGTTGTCAATCTTAACGTTTCTGCCACGGAATTCGTCGCAGCATCAAGGAACAAGTAGGCTCTTGTCTTACCGTATGCAAATTCTGGTAGTAAAAGTGTGATTGTAGCGTTAAGTTCTGCGTAGTGGACTTCGAGATAAGCAGGTCCAGAAAGTGGCAACGTTACACTATCTTGGTCATTGAGTGTCCTTCTTGTATATCCAGTTGATTCTCCTGGATCCCATTGATAGATTTCCCACTTGTATGGGAAGAAAACCTTTCCAGATTGCACAGGACTTGCGTTAATTGTCTGAGAAGCGGCGTCTGGGTTAGTTCTAAATGTGTTGTAATCGAAGAATCCAAATATAGTTTCTGTTCCTTCGTTATTTGAGCTAAGTGGATATCTGTGGTAGACATAGAACGTATAAGTTGCATCGGTAAATAACTCAAGCGTTCTATCACTATATCGGAAAGTTATGGTAGCTGGATTGTCAGACTCCGTGCCTTCGTAAGCTCCTGGACCGGTCTTCCAGAATCTGAATCTGAACCTCGAATCTGTTGAAGGTGGTGTGCCACCATTAGGAGTGACATATCTTCCAATCAAAAGTGTACCATCAGTCGGTGTTGCGAACTCTACTACAAGCTTTTCTGAACCTGGTACACCCTCAACAACGCTAGCAAGGTTTGTTTCGTTTGTTCTGTAATTTCTGTAACTACGCAACGGGTTATTATCCGTATCAACAACTGTTGCATCGTAGAGCAGACCATAATTAGTTGTTGAACCAAGCAGCGAGCCAGAGAGTTCTCTTCCGTAGTAACCTTCTTTTGCTATCAAGAAGATTCTTGTTCTAAACGCCATTGCAGTTGAATCTATGAACCCAGTGTTGTTTATGTTTTGTCCATACTTTGCCCAAATACCGTAAGGACCTCTTGCATTCATCTGCCAAGCGTAAACTGTGCCGTTGTTTGTGGCTGTCACGAAATAATAGTTATCGCCATACAGTGCACCAAGTGGTGCAACATTGACCGCTGCACTAATTGGGAAAGTATCAGAAACGTTGTAAGTCCAGACTTCTGTAAACTGACCAGATGTTGGATTGAACGATAGAATTGTTATCTTTCCAACACCTGTTGTATCTGATGTTGGGATAATCAAGTAA
>CAYVMA010000095.1:0-8052 GCA_964452455.1 uncultured Fervidobacterium sp.
GCATATTTGTCCAAGGATACGACTTTGTCGATAGAGATTACGACCCAACAGACCCTTCGCAAGATGTGAGCCATGGAACACATTGTATAGGAACAATAGCATCTGTTACAAACAACAGCCTTGGTGTTGCTGGAGTTAATTGGGGAGGTTATGGAATAAAGATAATGCCTATCAGAGTTCTTGGCGCAGATGGTTCTGGAACACTTGACAATGTTGCAGCAGGTATCAGATGGGCAGTTGACAACGGCGCTAAAGTAGTGAGCATGAGCCTTGGTGGAGGCGGAGCACGAGTTTTGATGGATGCTGTCAAATACGCTTACAGTAGAAATGTAACTCTTGTTTGTGCAGCTGGAAATGAAAATAGACCCTCACTATCTTATCCAGCAGCATATATTGAAACGATAGCTGTTGGGGCAACAAGATACGACAACAAACGCGCTCGATATTCCAACTACAATTACACAAGATACTATGATCCTTACAAAAAAGCGTATGTATACCATTACCTTGATGTTGTTGCTCCTGGTGGAGATACAAGTGTTGACCAAAATGGTGATGGATACGCAGATGGTGTACTTAGCACAGCCTGGACACCGACATATGGAAATACATATATGTTCTTGCAAGGTACATCAATGGCAACACCACATGTTGCAGCAGTTGCGGCAATGCTTTATGCGAGAGGTTACACAACACCAGAGGCAATTAGAAGCAGACTTATAAAGACAGCTTACAAGATTCCAGGTTACACATACAATTCCAGTGGTTGGAATAAATACGTTGGTTATGGTTTAATTGATGCATACAAGGCATTGACATATTAAGCTTCAGCAAAAGAGGGAGGGTTTACACCTCCCTCTTTTTTCTACACGACTGAGTATATCTTTATTTCCCTTACTTTCCTTCCTGCGGATTTGTTTGTCTCCTCCTCTTAAACTCTTCGTGCTCTTGCTTTAGCTCATTAATTAAGTCCTCTACTTTCCAAGTTAAGCTTGTTGGGGTGGTGCTCGCAAAGATAATATCTTCTCCTTGGAAATTTTCTTTGATAATTCTCATTGCTTTAAGAATTTCAGGCTTGTCGAATCCATGAAGAATAACAATCTTTGGCTCCTTTTCTTGCATGTTAATCCTCCTTTACCAAAAAAGTGTTTAGATTTCGCTTTTACTAAGTCTAATTGTATATAAACTTTCAATTCAAGTCAAGATTTATGTGGTATAATTAAGGTTAGCAAAACGAATCAGCGTTATAAAAATTACTGGGTTAAGAGTTCAAAGGAGGTCTGATTTTGAGAGATATAGTTTTTCTTACATTCTTGGTAATTTCTGCGTTATATTACTATTACTCATCAAATCGGATTCTTCGCTCTAAAAACAGCCCTTCCATAATTCACGACATTTTTGCAAATGAAAAAGACAAATACCGTATCTCAGTTATAATACCTGCTCGAAACGAGGAAGAGAACCTTTCTAAACTGCTTCCGTTGCTGCAAAACCAAACCGTTAAACCATACGAAATAATTGTAGTTGATGATAACTCATCTGATGGGACTTTTACTATTGCTAGCAGATACGAAGAAGTTAAGGTTATAAGGCTCTCCAAGGAACCACCTGTAGGATGGACTGGTAAGACTTGGGCGGTCTGGAATGGTTTTTTGAAATCATCCGGAGATTACTTGCTATTTATTGACGCTGATGTCGAACCTAGCAATAATTTCATAGAAACCCTTTTGGAAAAGCATCTTGAACATGGAGGACTGATATCTGTCTGGCCCTACCAACGTTTTGAGAAATTTTATGAACATCTGAGTTTCATCCTTAACCTCATGGCAGTATATTCCAGCGACAATTTTGGTTTTCCAAGCAAGAAACCTTCTGGTGCTTTTGGACCTGTTATCTTTACTACACGACGTGACTATGAGAAAACGGGTGGTCACAAGTTGGTAAGTAATGCTGTTGTGGAAGATATAAAACTGGGTAACCTCTATTTGCAACACGGTTTGAAAGTTACAAATTTTCTTGGAAATGGTATCGTAAAGTTCCGAATGTATCCAAAAGGTTTAAAACAACTTTTGGAGGGTTATTCCAAAAGCATAGCAGTAGCTACGTCTAACGTTAGTACTACTTCATTAGTACTTTCGTTTCTATGGTTAGCCGGAATTTACAGTTCGATTCCGGTTGTACTCGTTCCAAACAACTTATTCCGTTATTTTGTCACTGCTATTATCCTATTCGTAATGGCAAAATCAACAGGAGATTACAAATGGTATGATGCTCTCTTGTATCCTATTCATTTGTACTTTTTCATTGCTACACTGCTGTATTCTATGTATCTCAAAATTGTCAAAAAGCAAGTCCAGTGGAAAGGAAGAACTGTAGATGCAAAATAACAGGATAGTGTTTGGCATAATTGTAGTTTCGCTTCAATTTGCTTCAGGAAGTATCATGTATGCATACTTAATAGCTAGGATTCTCAAAATCAACTTGAGAAATGTTCGTGATGGAAACCCTGGTTCCTACAATTTGTGGATATCGGCAGGATGGAAATGGGGATTACTTGGTGTCATTTTGGATTTCCTAAAAGGTGTTTTACCATTATCGATTTTCATGCACTACTTTGGTTCCGATGGAAACAGATATCTTTTTGCAATAGCTGCGCTTTCTGGTATCCTGGGTCACGCATTTTCCCCAATGTTAAAGTTCAAAGGTGGAAAAGCCATAGCAACATCATTTGGGGCTTGGTTTGCAATGACAAAACTCGAGGCTCCCCTTTTCCTTGCTCTTGTCCTTCTTTCTTTTACAACTTACTACAAATTGACAGGTAAAGAAAAAACATCGCCAGAGGAAGATGCCTTCAGGGTTATTGTCAGTTTTCTAGTCTTATCACTATACGTTCTATGGAAAGCTTACCGTGGAAGTCCAGAACTTTTAACTTTATACTTTGGAAATTTGATAATTCTTATTTTCAAGCACTGGCATGAATTGAAAAAGTTTGTAACTTCAGAGATTTATACAAGATAACTGGTAAAACACGCAAGAAGAGTATACTGTGCGAAGATATGATATAGTTAAAAAAGAACAAACGTTTTGATAATTCACTTTCACAGGAGGTTATATTTTGAAGGTTTTTATTTTCATATCATTCCTTTTATTGTCATTCTTTTACATTTACCATGGTCGAAAAAGAGTACTACATTTAAAAATAAGCGACCCGAAAAACCTTAGTGACGTTGCACCGTCAGCGAAAGTATCAGTAATAATTCCAGCAAGAAATGAAGAAAAGAATTTGATGAAGCTCTTGCCTCTTGTGCTCACACAAACACAAAAACCTTTCGAGATTATCGTCGTTGATGATAATTCATCTGATAACACATTCGAGATTGCGAGTAGTTTTAAGGACGTAAAGGTTGTTCGATTGGCTGAAAATCCCCCTAATGGGTGGGTTGGTAAATCTTGGGCTATATGGAATGGATATCTTAATTCTTCGGGAGAATATCTGCTTTTTCTTGATGCCGATGTGGAACCAAGCAAAGAACTGATAAGAATCTTGATTGAGAAACATAAAGAATATGGCGGTCTAGTTTCTGTATGGCCTTATCAAAGGCTTGAAAAGTTCTATGAACGTCTGACGTTAGCATTCAATCTAATGGTTATCTACGCAAGTAACAACCTTGGATTTCCAAGTAAAATACCATCTGGAGCATTCGGACCTGTTATCTTTACTTCAAGAAAAGACTATGAATTTACAGGAGGGCATGAAGCAATAAAAGATAGCGTCCTTGAAGATATTAAACTTGGCAAACTATATGTAAAACACAAAATTTCGGTTACAAACTTCCTTGGGAATCATACTGTAAAGTTCAGAATGTATCCCTTAGGTTTAAAGCAACTCTTTGAAGGTTTCTCAAAAAACATGTCTTCGGGCGCTACAACTGGAGGTTTTGTTTCGTTTGCGGTAGCACTTGTATGGATGTCCGCTATTTATTCGTCTATAGCTAATCTATTCAATCTTTCTGGACTAATATCCTACATAATTATTTCCATTCTGATTTATCTAATGGCTAAACCAACAGGCGATTACAGATGGTACGATGCTATTTTGTATCCCATCCATTATCTGTTCTTTTTAATCGTATTTTTCTATTCGCTTTACTTGACACTCTTTAAAAAACAAGTCTATTGGAAAGGGAGGAAAATAAGTGTCGAATAGTTTGGTCTTGAACTCTGCAATAATTACTCTCCAGTTTTTATCAGGAAGCGTTATGTATGCCTACATTTTTGCAAAGTTATTGAGGATAGATCTGAACAAGGTTCGCGATGGTAACCCCGGTTCATCTAATCTTTGGCGAGTAGCTGGATGGAAGTGGGGACTTTTAGCACTTGCACTCGATTATTTCAAAGGAACACTACCACTTGCGATATTTGTTGGTATTTTTGGACATTCATTAAATAAATTTGTTATTTCGATAGCAGCACTTTTTGGTATTCTTGGTCATGCATTTTCTCCGATGCTGAAATTCAAAGGTGGAAAGGCAATAGCAACATCCTTTGGTGCGTGGTCTGTTCTAACGAAATGGGAAGCGCCGACCTTACTTGGCGTTGTTTTTACAATTTTCTCGATATATCGAAAGATTTCAAGGAAAGAACCCACAACTCCTGAAGAAGATGCATTGAGAGTTTTTCTGGGGTATTTGGTTCTTTTAATTTACGTTGTGTGGAAAGTTTCTCAAGGGGCTTTAGAGTTAATTATTCTGTACTTTGGGAATGTTTTGGTTATACTTTATAAACACAAAAACGAGTTGTTTAATCTATTAAATCAATACAGGACAAAAAGGAGTGAAAGGGCATGAAAATATTAAAGTTGACTTTAATATTTTTGCTGTTAAGTATTTTTTGTCTTATTTCATTCTCTCAGAACAGTAATTCAGTGAACAATGTAGAATATTTTACTCAGAAATTCGTTAATGCTCGGTCTTTGAAAAACATTGAGGACCTCAAGAACTTGATTAATATCTTAGAGAACGAAATCAAAAATGGCTCTAATAACTCTCCTAACTATGAGAAAATTCGTACATTACTTTCAGAAGCATATTTCGAATACGGTCAGTTGCTCAACGATAATAAGCTAAAAGAAAGATACTACAACCTTGCACTTCAAACAGCAAAGGATATTATAAAAACAGCTCCTGAGAACGGCAAAGCCTATTATATTGCTGCCATGTCTTCAGCGGCACTTATAGATTTTGTCAATGTGTTTCAAAAACTTCAACTAATGAATGATTTTGATTTTTATATAGAAAGGGCAATAAAATACACACAAGATAACTTAGATAAAGCAATAGCAAACATAGCCAAAGGTGTTAGATTCATGAATCCTCCTTGGCCATTTTACGATTACAAAAAGGCAGAAGATAGTTTCAAAGAAGCTGAAAAATACGCGTCGAATTATTCTGGATTGTATCTGAACTGGGGACAGCTCTACCTAAAAATGGGCGATAAGAAGAGAGCTGAAGAAATGCTTAGGAAAGTGTTAACAATGGAACCGCATCCATTTTTCATGAAACAACATGAAGATAATGTGAAAATAGCCAAACAACTCCTTGGATTGATTAAATAGTTTGAAATAAGTGGAGGGATTGATATGAAGTATGTATTTTGGCTTACAGTATTTTTTTGGTGGGCAATGGATTTTTATATACTCGTTCTCAAAAGGAACTCATATAGCAAGATATTGGACAAAAAGAGCAAGTTCATCGTTACAATACTAATACTTCTTGGGGTTGCACTTGCCGTTGGACCTGAAAATTTTAGAGCTGTCTGGAGGTCTAGGGATTTTGGTTTGTTCCAGGTAGTTGGCACATTCGTTGTCCTGACTGGAGTTATTTTAAGATTATTCGCTATCTTGACGCTTGGCGAATACTTTGCGCCGGATATAGCGGTTAAATCAGATAAGAAACTCATTCAAAGAGGCTTGTATAAGAAGATTAGACATCCAAGCTACACTGGTGAAATTATTGCTTTTATAGGATTAGCAATAGTTTTTCAGCATATCCCAGCTTCTATCTACATATCTATTCTACCAACTCTCGCTTTTGTTTACAGGGCATTTGTTGAAGAACAAAAATTAGCCCAAGAGTTCGGTGATGAATTTATAGAATACAAGAAAAGGACAAGAATGTTTATTTAAAATTGTAGGAGGAGAGCAGTTGTGATAAAAAACCAGTGGTATGTTGTCATGTCTTCAAAAGAAGTAAAAGAAGGAAAGCTCATTGGAGTCACAAGATTTGGTGAAAAACTTGCGATATGGCGTGATGCAGAAGGAAAAGTACACTGCATTTCAGATATCTGTTGTCATCGAGGTGCGTCTATATCACACGGAAAGCTTCTTGAAAATGGTAAAAGGGTTATGTGCCCATTCCATGGCTTTGAATATGACCCAACAGGTAAGGTTAGGGTGATACCTGCCAATGGACGCAGTACACCAGTTCCTAAAAATTTTCGGGTGAAGGCGTACGAAACTTATGAAACTGCTAACTTTATTTGGATATGGTACGGCGACAGCAAACCAAGTTATACGCCTTCTTACTTTGAAGACATTGATGATTCACTAACTTATGCGGAATTTAGCGAAGTGTGGAATGTACACTACAGCAGAGCAATAGAGAACCAACTTGACCCAATACATGTTCCTTTCGTCCATTACAATACAATAGGAAGAGGAAATAGAACCGTTGCCGATGGACCTATTGTAAGATGGATAAACGACACAATGTTTTACTTCTACGTATTTAATAGAGTTGATGACGGGACACCTGCACGCAAGCCTGAAGAGATGCAAATCTCTGAAATGAGCAAAGTATACCTTGAATTCAAATTCCCAAATATTTGGCAAAATCATATAGATGAAAAACTGAGGGTGACAGCCGCATTCGTACCTATTGATGAAGAACATACCAAGATATACATACGATTCTACGTTGGTTTTACGAAAATAAAAGCTTTGAACAAGCTCATTGCAACCTTAGGTATGCCCTTCAATAAGAAAGTCCTTCACCAAGACAAAGCCGTTGTAGAAACGCAAATTCCAAAGAAGACAGAACTGAGAATGTCGGAAAATCTTATAAATGGTGATTTACCAATTCTTGAATACAGAAAGAAAAGAGAGCAACTAAAAAGTGCAAATAACAAATGAGGAGTGAACATATGAGCAAAGACAAGGAAAAAGAAAGAATAAACGTCCAATCTGAAACAGAATACGCAATAACTTCTTTAGAGCAACTTATCCAACTTTGGACAAAGACGTACAACCACGAAGGAAAGCCAGATTGGTCGCATCTGCTCCCATATTATGATGAAAACATACATTTCAGAGACACAGTTCAGGAAATACATGGTATTGAGGAGTTTAAAGCCATGGTCGAACGTTTGACCAAACGGTCTCAAGAGCTCCACATGAATATTTTGAATGCGGTTATGGAAGGCAACATCATTTTTGTCGAGTGGGATATGATTATCAATTTTAGAAAGACAAAAACTTCCGTAGTACACGGTGTAAGCAGGCTTATTCTTAATGAAAAAGGAAAGATAATAGACCAGAGAGATTATTACGACCTTTGGGGCGATATTTTCGACAATATCCCCGGCTTTGGTAGGTTGTACAGGAAATTCATGAAGAAGGTGTTCGGATGAAAGAGTTCAAAGGATGCTCTATTAGAAGATATTGGTTTCAATACAAATGGTCAAATATCTTTGAGATGATACGGAATATGTCAGGTAAACCACAGACATGTTCAGAACGTTTCGATGGAAGGTTAGTCGTTATAACGGGGGCAACATCCGGCATTGGATATGAGACGGCGAAAAAGTACGCTTCAAAAGGCGCAAAGTTACTAACAATTAATCGAAATAAGGAAAAATCGGAAAATCTGTGCAAAGAAATATCTCAGCTTTATGGAACAGAATGTAATTACATCCTTGCCGATTTGAGCAAACTGAAAGATGTTAAGCACGTTGTAGAGAAATTGAACTCTCTAAATTCCAGAATAGACGTTCTGA
>CAYVMA010000096.1:0-15160 GCA_964452455.1 uncultured Fervidobacterium sp.
GAACGAAGCCAGCTTCTAATAGTTCAACGAATTCGTTAAAATTGAATCTCTCTGGAGTATACCTACGCTGAATATCATATGCTGTGGCTCCTAAATTTTTCAACTTTTTGGCATTGTTCAGGGAAATTCCAAATCTTTCAAATACTCTTGCTTCATATGCCTCAAAACCTGCATCGTACCACTTCTTTGCATCATCTGCGTTATAGAATCCATTCTCAATCCATATTTTTGCTTCTGTGTAATTGAAAAATTCTTTGAATTTTCTCGCTTCTTGTGGTTTCAACCCCAGTTGTGACCACAACTTAGCTGATTCTACTGTAAATCCTACCTTTAGCCACTCCTCAACTGTACTTTCTGTTGGACGCTCATAGTAAACAGGTATGTCTTCTTCACCTTCAAGCCAAGCTTTAATTTGTTCATAACCCCATCTTTTTTGCCTATCCCTCGTAAGCAAACCTTTTAGAAGTTGCTGATATCTGTCTGGTATGTTATTTGGTATCTCTACTCCCTTTGTAACAATCATATATTCTATTACGTTCTTGTTGATGTCAGAAAATGGATTTTTCCCCACTAACACTTCGTAGGCTATCACACCTAAGTGCCACCAGTCTATCTCTTTACCAAAATAATTACTCAATTCCTCCGGTGCCATATATGCCGGTGTGCCTTTGAACGATGTCGTTGCTATTTTCGATAAGTCTTCTCCAATCTCCCTCGATATCCCAAAATCCGTCAATACCAGTTTCAATGGTAGGATCCTTCTAACAAGCACATTCGTTGGCTTTAAGTCCCTATGAACTATTCCTTCCTTGTGTAGTGCATTTATCCCTTCCGCAATTTCTCTGATTATGCTCCCTATTATCCTGCCCTTCTCTTCTTCGGGTAACCTTTGAATATCCTTAATTAAATCCTTTAAATTCCCATATTTTATGTATTCCATTACCTCAAAGTATCTCTCGGTTTGTTCGTCATATTCCACTTCATATATAGTAACCACATAATCTCTCAGTTTATCAGAAAGTTCCTTTATTTTTTGCAACACCTCTATCTTTGGCTCCATACCTTTGCGATAGAGCTTGAGAAAAAACTGTTCGCCACCCTTTTCTATCAAAAAAGTATCAGCTTCTGCTCCTGTGGCAGGAAGTTGCTGAATCACTTTATAGTCCCTGAATTTGGTTAAAACGAAATGTGACTCTTGAAATTCTTGAGATTTTCTCACAGTAATTTCATCTTGTTCAAAAATAGTCGCCTCATCTTCGACGATTATTGGTTTGACGTCTTTAATATATGCCCCACAATAAATGCAATACAATGCCTCTTCAACATTTGTTCTTCCGCACTTTGGACACTTCTTGCCAGACATTACTCACTCAACCTCCTGGCTTGTTCATTCTTCTGGACAATTTTTTGTTGTGCTTTCTTTTGTCGTTCTTGACTTTCTGTGCGTTTCTCGTAGTAAAATTTTTCTTCTGGTTCTATACGATGCTTGTTAGTAACCAGCAAACCATTTTGTTTCAAAATCTGCCTTAACTCTTCGTATGTCTTGCACCATTTCTTACCAATTTCTATATCTTTCTGTCTTTCATATTCGTTCAGGCTTTCTAAGTCGTCAACATATCTGATAAATCTTACAGCCAGAGTTTCGTCTGTCAATTTTACCCTTAGAGCGTAGTCATCTCCGTACGGTGTTTTAAGTTCGACAACATCTCCTTGAAGAAGCCTATCCATTAAATCTTCGTTCAATGTAGAGTAACCTTCATCACTTAACTTTTTAGAAACTATTTCAGCTGCTTTACGTTTCATCTTTTGGTAATTTTCAAGAGTTTCAATTCCAAGTGAAACGACCTTGTTTATGAACTCCTCATATTCGTCTTCCCGTACGAGTTCCTTACTCAACAATCGTTCCGCTACTTCTTTAACCTGAGGTATAGGTACCACTATGTAAGCATGCTTAATCTTCTCTTTAAGTTGCTCAGATTTCAGATATTCTTCCCTTGCTTTCACGTACCTAAGTTTTATTTCATCTAAAAGAATCTCAACCCTATTAATATCCTCAACTTTTTCTATTTCTTCAACAAGAGGCTTTACTTTTTGTGCCTCTTCAGAGCTTATCTTCGTTAGTTTGTTGTAATAAACAAAAGCAGAGTTTCTTGCTTCTTCAAGGAGCACTTTCTTTCTCTCCGCTTTGTTAAATTTAACTGAATGTTGAGTTTTCACTATCGAAGATGCCTCTGCTCTTTGCAAATGTTCTAACTGGAGCAACCTTTTTGAAATGCGATTTCTCAACTCTTTGAATTCGATTGGCGTTGTTTGTAGAAGTTCTTCAAGCTTTTGCTTGTCACATTCTTCGCTTTTTAAAGTTTTTTCTGTTTTGACCACAATTTCTTTCAAATTTAGTATCTCTTCTCTTAGTTTCACGCATTCACCTGGAACCAGCTTAAGTAAGGCATCTACGGTGTGTAAATCTAAACCAAAACTCTCTTCCTTTTGCAAAATTTTGATGAATTGGTCAATATCCGAGGCGAGTTTAAAATACTTTTGAAGCTCGGCTTGTATCCCTGACAACTTTGTTGGTGATTTGAAAGCTTCGAACGTAAAATCATCCAGTATCCTCCTTCTCAAAGAATCTATGCAAGAGACAAGTTCCTGAGTGTTTTTGAATGCGATAGGAATATTATTAATCCCTTCAATTATTTCATTAAAAACTTTCTCCAATTGTTCTGAGACTATTCTTCTCTCTCGTTCATAATTCTCTCTTTGTAATGCTTGTCTATCCATCGAAGTTTTCAATTTTTTACTTACCTGCTTTGCAGAAGCCGAAGCCACAGAACCAAATAGTAACAACCCAATACCGTAAAAAATCAAGACATCAACACCAAGTGCACTCATTTTATTCCCACCTCACAAATGTTGGGTATCAAAAAACAGGTAAACACCAAATTTTTGATTCGCATTTTAAATATCAAAGATAAAACAAGTAATCAAAACAACCTGCAATTAAATAAATCAATACGATAACAATTACAACCCATCTTATGGCATCCAATATTCTTGTCAAGACAGTTGACTCCTTAGCTTTCTTTGCTTTTTTTGGATCTTTGTATCCCTTGTTGTACCACTCACGTGCTTCAGCAGATTCAAATCCATAATACTTCCACTGTTTTGCTTCTTTCGGCTTAAACGCTTTCGAACGCCAAGCCAATGCTTCTTCAGCAGTAAAGCCAGCATTTACCCACTTCGCCGCTTCAGAAATCTCTACATTAGCCATACTGAAGATAATCGCATCGCGAGGTTGTATCCCTTTTTTCTTCCATTGATTTAAAAATTTCTTATCCAAGTAATGATCTGGTATCTTTTCAGCCTCATCAGGTGAGAAACCAAACTCCAAAAATATGACCGCATCATCGAAATTAATATTGCGACTTTTCCATTCCAATGCTTCCTTAACACTGATGCCTTCGCTTGTCCATTTCTCGGCTTCGCTCGGCGAAAACCCTGCTCTTCTCCACTGCCCAATTTCTTTTAAGCTAAATCCTGCGCTTTTCCACCTTTCAATCTCTTCTTTATCGCTTTCTTTGAATGGATTAAAACCAGCGTCTATGTATTCAGAGATTTCTACGATACTGAAGTTTTCTGGAGATATCTTTCCTTCTGAGTAAGCTTTTTGCAAGTCATATGCGGTAATCCCGTGGTTTATTAAATACAAAGCATCCTTTTGGTTTATTCCAAAATTCTCGTAAATAACAGCTTCTTCTGGTGAAACGCCCGAATCATACCACTTTCTAGCCAAAGCAGCGTTTCTAAAGCCAGCATTTATCCATGATATAGCTTCAGAATAGCTGAAGTGTTCCTTGAAGTCTAAAGCTTCTTCTATTGTTAATCCTATCTTTGACCAAAGCTTAGCTGATTGTTCCGTAAATCCTGCCCTAATCCAATCCTTTAAATCTGGGACTGAGCCTGATGCATTATTGTTTTCGCTCACCTCATCCTGGGAACTGTAGTACACTGGTATGTCTTTCTTACCCGTTAACCATAAACGCACCTGTTCATATCCCCATCTTTTCTTTCTGTCTCTTGTCAACAAACCTTTCAGCAATGTTTCATACCTTTCATCGATTTCTTGGGGAATCTCCACACCCCTTGTGACCAAACGATGAACTATCACTTGCTCACTTGTTCCTGCAAAAGGATTCTTCCCTAACAATAGTTCGTACACGATAATGCCCAAATGCCACCAATCTATTTCCTTACCGAAGTAGTTACTTATTTCTTCGGGAGCTATATACGCTGGGGTTCCCTTGAAAGACGAGGCATATATCTTCGAAACGTCTGTATTCATTTGGAGAGAAATTCCAAAATCAGTTAGAATAAGATTTAACGGCTCAAGACTTCTAACAAGCACGTTACTTGGTTTTAAATCTCTGTGTACAATCCCTTCCGAGTGCAAAGCATTTATAGCTTCCGAAAGTTCCAAAACTATTCTTTCAGTCATCTCTTTTAGCAAATTATCTGGTTGCTCATGTAAATACGGAATCAAGTCCCTTAAACTTCCAAATTGTACGTATTCCATTATCTCAAAATACCTTTCTGTTTCTTCATCAAAGCCAACGTCGTATACTACTACAACATGTTCGTGAAGTTTTTGGGAGATGGATTTGACCTTCTGTAAAACCTCAATCTTTGGTTCCATCCCTTGTCTGTATAACTTTAGGAAGAATTGTTTATCATCTCGCTCGATAAGAAACGTATCCGCTTCCGCCCCTGAAGCTGGGAATTGTTTGAGAATCCTGTACCCTCTGAATTCATGAATCCACAAATTCTTAGAGTTCTTAGAGCGAGAATAATTAGATAGCTTAACAGCCTTATCTTCATATTCTCTAATGGTCTCATCCATTAATTTTTCTAATTTCTCGCCACATCTGATACAAAAGACAGCATCTTCTAAATTTTGGAACCCACAGTTAGGACAAGTCTTATATGCCATGTAGTAATCACCTATCCCTATTTATGCTCCTATTGACCCCTGTATTTCTACGCGCCTTTGCTCATCGTTTTATTTCTACTGTAAACTTCACTTCTGTTGAAAGTGATATCATACTGCCATTGCTAATTTCGTATTTCCTACCGGGCACTAATCTTTCTCCATTCAAATACGTCCCATTAGTACTTTCTAAGTCTTCTACATACCATTTTCCCATCTCCTTTGTGAACCTTGCGTGCCTTCGCGAAACTGTCTTATAGCTCTGCAAATATTGAGAACCGTTGAAGTGCCTACCCACTATATCTCCCGGTCTCACAATAATGGAGAACTGCGTATTTTTCAGCACCAGTTCATCGGTTATTATTACCGTCTTTTCAACATCATCTGAAAAATTGGTTTCAGAGCCCAAAAAATCAGTATTTGTCGTTTTTTGTGTATTTTCTTTCACGTCTGCTTTCTTACTTACATCTTCTTCTGTCTCTTCCTCAGGAATCACATCTGCTATGTTAGCAAAGCATGATATACAAAAGATTTCATCAACAGGATTTTTGGTTCCACAATTTGGACAGATTTTGTATTTTGCCATATATGTCACCTCCGTAAATTAACCAACTGTATTAAATAAAAGCAAATCCCATTATATACGTGGCGAAAATACTGTCCAAGAATATCAAGCGCAAAGTTTTGTCCCTTGCTAAAAACATGCGAAAATCCTTTATTTTACGCTTAAATCCTACTGAGCACTTCCTATACTTTCAGAAACATTTTATTTATGCAAATTAAAGAAAAAAGTTGGTATGAATAATACAAGAACAATTATTGCTCCTAAAACTGCTCCTGAACGTAATTCAAAGGTTTTTAAAACAACACTGATAACAACGAATAACCTGAAGAACAGTTCGGCGTTTTTGCGATTCTTTATCTTTACCCTAAGATAGGCACAAGACAATAGAGAAAGCAAGATAAAAAGCAAAATCGGATAAAACGCCCAGTCCAAAAACCTTGAAAATCTATCTATATAAAAAAACAAATACAAGGCAAGCGAAGAAATACCGAAAACCAAAGAAATAAGGTCTCGAGATAAGAAGGATGCAACAACTCCTGCAAAAACCAAAAGAGCCCAACGCAATGGTGAGATGAATGTATAGTAGAAATTGTAGAAATTAGAATACTCCACTGTGTAAAAATAATGTTCGAGACTAAATATCTGGAGAAACATACCTGTAATAACAAGAATAATTGTATAAATGTTCAACAAGAAAGATACTTTATCCTTCAAATCCAATCTTCCTATCACCAGTTGAACTTTTTATTCTTTAAAGTATTTCAAAATCAATAGTTCCTTCTAAAAAGCACTGGTACATAAAGCACAACAACAATTATTGGAAGAATCCACCTCCAAGGTGATGTGAATTTAAAGATAAATACTAAAATATTTGCAATCAATGCAACGATTCTGAGAAAAACTGCCCCAAAATCGCACCAATCATCACGCGAACTATGATAAGCAAAACCCAATAAGGCAGAAACTGCTCCGGGAACTATCCAGTACATCGCACTTTTATAACGGAAACCAAGGATAGAGAGGATGATGGAGATAATAGTATAAATGAAAAATCCTGGATTTGTAAAACCTGCTATCGCACTAATGACAGCCGTGATAATTAATATAACCAAAAAAATCCACGCCAGTTGAACCCTAAAAACGAACAGAGGCACAGCAATTGATGTTAATACGACAGCATATTCGTAAATTACAGATGATGAAAGCGATAATGCTCCAATGATACCTGCAATCAATAAAATCCACTTTAATAGAGATTTGAACATAGGCAGAGTTGCTATAATCTTTGTTCCAATAGCCGAGAAGTAAGCCACAAGTTGAGATTTGAAAACAAGCAAAGTCGCTATAATTCCTGCTAACACGGTCGCGAGCACAAAAGTTCCCAAAATAACTCTCCGCCGATTTTTAGCAGATAGCATTGCATATTTTGGTGAAAACCCTTTTCTCGCAAATTTTGAGGCTTGTGGTGGGTTAAAACCCTGCTTTCTCCAAAGGCTTGCATCGTTCGGACTAAATCCATAATATTTCCAAAAAGCAGCCTCCGCAGGCAGAAAATTCTGTTTTTTCCAAAGTATTGCTTCATGGATATCGAAACCATGCTTAAGCCATTCCTCAGGGTCATCATCCTGGCTAAAGGGATTGAATCCGACTTTTAAGTATTCTATAACCTTTGAAAAATTAAAATTCTCTGGTTTATATTTTCTCTCCAAATCGAATGCTGTAACACCGTAATCTTTAAGTCGTTTTGCATCTCTTGGAATAAGTCCGAACTTTTCAAATACAGCGGCTTCTTCAGGTGCAAATCCTCCATCATACCATTTCTTTACTTCTTCAAAATTTTTGAACCCAGCATTGACCCATTCTTTCGCGTCGCTGAAATTGAAATATTCTTTGAACTTTTTTGCTTCGTTCGGTTCTAAATTCAGTGTTGACCACAGCTTTGCAGATTCTTCGGTAAATCCCGCTTTTAACCACATCTCAAAAGTTGGTTCTGTTTCTTGATGGGCTGAAAGTTCATAATAAACCGGTATGTCCGTTTTTCCGTTCAACCAATCTCTTACTTGCTGATAACCCCACCTTTTGTTCCTATCCCTTGTAAGTAAACCTTTCAAAAGTAACTGATACCTCTTGTCTATATTACTTGGGACCTCTATTCCTTTCACAATAAGTGTATGCAATACTACTTGTTCACTTAAACCAGCAAACGGATTTTTGCCCATCAGAGCTTCATATACAATTACTCCTAAATGCCACCAGTCTATCTCTTTTCCAAAGTAGTTACTTAGCTCTTCTGGTGCCATGTAAGCGGGTGTACCTTTTAAGGAAGTGGTTACGCCCTTTGACAAGTCCTCAGGGATTTCCCTTGAAATTCCAAAATCCGTTAAAACAAGGTTGAGAGGATTTTCCTTTTTGACAAGCACGTTCGTTGGTTTGAGGTCTCTATGGACTATATTTGTCTTGTGTAAAGCATTTATCGCTTTAGAAAGTTCCGCAACTATTTTATCGATGACTTTGATTTTCTGCTTGTCTGGCATGTTCTGAATCTTCTTTATTAAATCCTTTAGATTCCCACCTGGTATATATTCTATAACTTCAAAATACCTGCCGGTTTCTTCGTCCAGTCCTACTTCATAAATCAAAGCCACGTGCTGTGGTAGTTTCTCAGAAACCGCCTTTATCTTCTGTAAAACTTCAATCTTCGGTTCTATACCTTTTCTGTACAATTTCAGAAAGAACTTTTGGTCGTTTTTTTCAATCAGAAAAGCATCAGCTTCTGCCCCCATGGTTGGAAACTGATTGAGAACTTTGTAACCTCTGAATGCCGTAAACCCGAAGCTGGAGTTATCGGGCGTGTTTTTTCTAATCCTGATTGTCTTATCATCGTCAATTCTTATGGTTTTATCACCTTTTTCTTGAAGGTCTGTTCCCTCAAGGGAAGTACCACAGCTTTCACAAATATGGGCATCTTCAGAATTTTCAAACCCGCAATTAGGGCAAACTTTAAAAGCCATAGAATCACCCCTATCCCCAAAACAACTTTGCTCATTTTCCCATTTCAGCACTTACTTCATTAGAATTGGAATCAAGATAGATGTTAACGTCAAGATAGCTACGAACAAACCACTCCATGGGATACAATTACCAGCGCATTCTCCACACACGTAACCCGCATACAAACAAAAACACATGTTTGCACACACTTCCCCATCGGACATCGTATTTTGGTTTTGCGAATTATTTTGATTTTGCTGAGACTGATTATTTCTCCACTCTATTGCATCTTCCACAGAATATCCATTTCTGTGAAATTCTGTTGCTTCTCTCAGACTGAAATTGTTGCTTATCCATCGCTGCGCTTCTCCAGGTGTAAAGCCAGCATCTCGCCATTGAATGGCACTTTGTGGGTCCAATCGAATATCCCTCCACGCCTTTGCTTCTCCTGGAGCTAATCCTGTAGTGCTCCATTTTCTTGCTTCTTGAGGAGAAAATCCTGCTTCTTTCCACGCTTTCGCTGTTTGTATACTGAACCCGTTATCCAACCAAGCCTTCGTTTGCGGACAACTTTTAAAGAATTCCGAAGTATCAAATTCTTCAGGACGTATGCTGTGGTTTTTAAGATACTGTTCAATCTCATAGGCAGTAATTCCCATTTCTTTAATAAAATGAGCATCCTTAGGACTTATGCCAATATTTTCAAACACCATAGCTTCTTGAGGCTCAAAACCAAGGTCACGCCAAGTCTTTGCCGCTTTTCCACTTTTGAAGCCAACTTTGACCCATTCAACAGCTTCCGCGTAGCTGAAATACTCCTTGAATTCCTTGGCTTCTTCGATGCTCAGACCTATACTTGACCATAGAGCTGCGGAACGTTCTGTGAACCCTGCACGTAGCCATTCGTTTATGTCAGTAATCCCTTCTTCTTTAGAATTCGTCATTTCATAGTAAACAGGAATGTCCGTTCTACCTTCCAACCACAGTCGTACTTGTTCGTATCCCCAACGCATTTTTCTGTCTCGTGTAAGTAGTCCTTTAAGCAACGTCTGGAATCTTTGACTAATCTCGCTAGGTATCTCAACGTTTGAAGACACTATTTTATGTATTATCACCTGCTCACTGACACCAGCGAATGGATTCTTTCCCATAAGTGCCTCATACACAATTATTCCAAGATGCCAATAATCAATCTCTTTTCCAAAATAATTGCTAATCTCTTCCGGGGCAATGTAGGCGGGCGTTCCTTTAAAAGATGAAGCGTATATTTTCGAAACATCGTTGCTCATGAGAAGGGATATTCCAAAATCTGTAAGAACAAGGTCTAAAGGCTCAAGGTTTCTTACTAACACATTTGATGGCTTCAAGTCTCGGTGAACTATCCCTTCAGAATGGAGAGCGTTTATTCCTTCTGCAATTTCGGACACAACTCGTTCTACGATTGCTTCTCTTTCTTTTTGAGTGTGTCTTTGAAAAGTTTGGATAAGTTCTCTCAACGTCCCGTATCTAACATACTCGCTTATTTCATAGTATCGTTGCGTTTCCTCATCAAACCCTACGTCGTATACAATCGTTACATGTTCTCTAAGCTTTTCAGAGATTTCCTTGATTCTCTGAAGCACCTGAAGTTTCGGGATAAGGCCCGTTCTATAAAGTTTTAGGAAAAATTCTTCTGAATGGTTGGCAATAAGGAATGTATCAGCTTCAGCTCCCAAGGCTGGAAATTGCTTAATCACTTTATAACCTCTAAAAGTGGTCATGACAAATGAAGTATTTAACTTAGTGTTATCAGATGAAATTCTGACAGTTGCGTCGTCGATAAAGTCTTTTTTAGATTTAACCGGGTCAAGCCGAACTGTTGGCTCGTCTTGGTCTGGTAACTCTCGAGGAATGATGTCATAAAGCGGGGTGAAGCACTTTTGACATATAACCTCGTCTGCTGGGTTCTTTTGCCCACAGTTTGGACAAACACGATACAACCCCATACCCATCCCCCATTTCGCAATAATTACTGATATCCCACTTGGTTTCTTCTGGTTTTTTGCTTTCCTTCTTCCTTTTTCTTCATAACCATATCTTCCTTTTTACGCACTTCGTAGTAAAACTTTTCTTCCGGTTCGATTCTATGCTTTGTCTCAAGAAAAATTCCGTTTTGAGCAAGTACGTCCCTTATGTGCTTAGACATCTCGCACCATTTTTTACCGATTGAGATGTCTTTTTCCCTTTCGTATTCACTAATAGCATCTTCCGACTCTACGTAACGTATAAACCTTATCGCAACTGTTTCACCGTCTATCTTCATGCGTATAACGTAATCTTCCCCGAACGGCGATTGGAGCTCAACAACTTCTCCTCTTTCAAGACGTTCCATCAAATCTTCGTCAACAGATTTATACCCATTCTTTTGTAGTTCTTCACTTATTAAGCTAATAAGTTTCTCTTTAACATCCTGCACCTGTGACCTCTTGCCCAATACAGATAAATTAACCAGTCTCACAAAATGTTCGTAATCTGCCTCATTTAATGTCTCTCTACTCAACAAACTTTCGGCTATCTTTCTTAACTGCTCATCTTCAAGAGTCTTGTAAATCGCCAAAATTTCATCTTTTAAAAGTTGTGTTCTCAAATACTGCTCTTTTGCCTTTGCATATCTAAACTTTAATTCTTCTGTCAACAACTCCACTCTGCCTATTTCATTTTCTTCTTCCAGTTCATCCATAAGCTCTTTCGTCTCTTGCGCAACAGCCGCATCGACTTTTTCAAGCTTTGCATAGTATTGTTTTGCTTTGCTTTTTAGAAATTCTATCCTCTCTTTCAGCTTCTCCTCTTTTTGTTGTAACTCTACCCTTTCCATGTGTCTTTGTTGCTGAGGCATTTCCAGCCTTAAAATTGCGTTACTTACTTTATTCCTTAACACTCTAAGCCCCATAGGAATTGTTTCGAAAAACGCTACGAGCTCCTCTTTGGAAACTTTCTCGTTTGTAAGCATTTCTTCCGCTTTAAGGAAATATTTTCGTATGTCTTCAAGCTTTCTTCTTAACTTTTCAGCACCTTTAGGAGCGGATTTTATTAGTAACTCCAGCGTATGCCAATCAACCTCACCACCAGAAAGTATTACCTCGACTTTAGCGTAATATTCTCTCATCTTTTCAAGTTGCCTTTTCAAATTCTCCGAACCCTTTGGCAAAGACTTAATGATTGATTCAATAGCAGACACATCAATATCTGAAGATGTCTCAACTACGAAATTCTTTAAGAAAGCCTTTATTTTTCTTGCTGTTTGATTAAACTCTTCCACCTTTTTATCGACGAGCTGCATATGATTTGGTGATGTCAAAATCTCCATTGTATACCATTTTAAAAATTTCTCCTTCTCTTTTTCTACTATCTCAACAAGCTCAGTAAAATCAAAATTTTCAGCAAACACGCACTCGTCTTTGGTCTGCTTTATTTTTTCCTTAACATCTTCTATCGTTTTATCCATGTTAGCGGAAAAAAACTCCTTATTGTTTTTCAATACGACACTCGGTTCAGCATTTGTTGCTATCCACGAATATTCCAATGTGCTCACGAATATCACCCGCGCCAAAGTAATTTCTTTGCAATATTTTAACACAAATAAATTTCAAAATTGTTAAAGATTACTGCATTCCATATTAATAAAATTAGTAACTTGCCATCATGTTCGGATGTTTGACTTTTTCTTTCTCCTTGAAAGCACCCTTTCCATCTCTCTTTCAAGCCCGAAATATATCACGTTATCAAGCAAACTTTTATACGTTTTTAGCTCCAGCTGGTTGTAAAGATTTGTAATTTCTACCATCAATTTGCGAACATACTTCCGAATGTTCGGCTTTAAATAACCTATAAATTCATCGATACTCTTGTCAGCCGAATATCCGTATTCGTATATCAGCGGATTATATCTACCTTTTCTTATATCTCTCTCAAGGTCATCAAATGCATCAAGCACGTAAACGTATTCACCAAGCTTGGTTGAAAAATCCGACAATAATCTTAACTGCTCATCTGATACATCTTTAATAGTTTTAAAAAACAAAGCAACTATCTCTCCAAACTTTTTACCAAGCTTCTCAACAGACGGTACTCTTCGCTTTTCCATCTCACTGAATTCAAAAAGCAATCTTTTTAATTCACTCTCCAAGGAAACGAAACTTTTTGAATTATCAGAAGAACCAAGAAACTTTGCTAAAATATACTTCAAATAACTAAAGATACCTCTTTCATCCTTAAAATCATCCAACAATTTGTACCTAAGCAAGAGAATAAAGTCTCTGGCAGCTTTTTCTATTTCATCACTTTCAAAATAAACAACCCTTTTCAAAGTCAAACCGCAAAATCTTTTCTTGTACGACAATTTCTTACCACTCAATGCAGTCAACAATATAGCGTAAAAAACCGAATCGTATGTCAACAGAAACTTTGTGATATACCTCTTTGTATGCAAACTCGTACAAATCCCACAATAAAACGCTCTGAACTCATTAAGTTCTCTCAACTTCAACTCCAGATTGTAAGGCTTAATATATCCAAACATATGACACCCCAATACAATTATTCTCCGAGAATTCTGCTTACCCACTTACTCTCAAACCAGACAACCTTTTTGAAGACATACTCATAGCCACCGAAGAATAGATTACCAAATATAATAACACCAAAAATTAGTAAATTCTGACTAAGCGGAATTATACGCGAGGCATTCCGAGCCATCTGAGAAATGATATCGATTCCAAGAACGGTCGATAATAGAATCGCCCAACCAAAGAATGCCGCATTGAAATACAGAAATTTCAAAGCCCAAGCTATAATTTCTTTTTTACCTCTAAGAAGCCATCTAATAGGCACGTACATTGAAATAAAAGTAAATGAAAGCATATAAAAAACGTTGGGAATAAAAAGATAACCAAGCATGTTAACTCCAACAACGACCCAAATTCCTGCCAAAAAATTATCTGCGAGCACATACGGTAAATAAAGCACGAAAGAAGTAAGCATCATGAAAGACCAATCTGCAGGAGAGATGTTGCCTATGTAAAGTAAGACAAAAGCCAGTGCCAGTACGATACTCGAAAATGCAACCTCTTTTGCCCGATTTCGAGCGTACGTCACATAATATCCCTCCACATTCTTTAGATCAATAATCTAAAAACATCGGCAAATTAGCTCATACAAAATCAACAACATTATTACCCACAGAACATTTTGCAATACCATATTCCCACACCATCTGTTCTATACCATATTGCATGTTGACTTATTGAATGTCGATTTCAGGAACGCTTTCAAAACTCTTCTCAATTGTTCTCCGTCGAAACCAACTTCTCGCAAATCTCCTTACTTACTTCATTGTTCGGCTCTATCTCTAAAGCTTTTCGTATCGTCTCCATCGCTTCCTTTCTGTAACCCAAAAGCCCAAGTGTCACACTCTTCATCTGCAGTGCCTCTATGTTCTTCTCCTCTATCTCCAACACATTTTCAAAACATTCGAGTGCTTCCCATAGCTTACCTTGCTCTAAGAATATATTACCCGCCATCATATATGCATCCTTATCTCTTGAATTTAGCTCCATATATCGTTTCAAATACCCTATCGCCTGGTCATAATCGCCCATGCTATATAACAATTCTCCTAAACCTCTTAGTGCTTCTTTGTTATCGATTTCTATATCAATCACTTGTTTGTATACTTTCGCTGCTTTTTCATATCTTTTAAACACCTTCAAACTTTCCGCTTTCATCAACAATATCTCTACATCTCTCGGGTTTTGCTCAAGCACCTTGTCACAATAACCTACTGCCTCTCCGTATCTTTTCAACTCATATAACGCAATTGCTATCTTACGGTAGATATCTACATTTGGTTTCCCTATTTCGAAGTATTCGTCGTAACAACTTATCATCTTTTGGAATTTACCGAGTTTGTAAAATATATCACATTTCAATAACCAGAGTTGCTCATCATCTGGCTTTACCTCTAAAGCTTTGTCAGCTTCTTTCAACGCATCATTGTATCTCCCCAAATAATACAAAGCCATTGCCTTCTTTTTGAGCACCTCTGGTTGGTCTGGAATATGCTGAATAACTTTGTTGAAATATTCTATCGCCTCTTCATATCTTTCTATACTGTAAAGTGCATCAGCAAAATTTAAAATAGCATCAGTATCTTCTGGAAAGTAGGAAAGATACATGTTATAGCTCTCAAAAGCTTCTTCATAACGGGATAGCTTCATCAAAGACTCGGCTTTGTATTTCCAAACTCTCTCATTTCGAACATTCAACCTTATGGCTCTATCATAGCATTCTATCGCCTCTTCGTATCTGCCAAGACCATCAAATGCGTTGCCTTTGCCATTCCAAGCATAAGTATAATTCGGGTCGAGTTTGAGTGCTCTATCATAGCATGCTATCGCCTCTTCGTATCTGCCAAGATTTTTGAGTGCGTTGCCTTTGTTGTTCCAAGCATAAGTATAATTCGGGTTGAGTTTGAGTGCTTTATCATAGTATTCTATCGCCTCTTCGTATCTGCCAAGGTCACACAATGCGTTGCCTTTGCCATTCCAAGCATAAGTATAATTCGGGTCGAGTTTGAGTGCTCTATC
>CAYVMA010000097.1:0-4908 GCA_964452455.1 uncultured Fervidobacterium sp.
TCAAGTGATACGAACACAGATGTTGATAGGAACCAAATCCAAGCAGAGCTTGACCAACTGAGAGAAGAGATTGACAGGATATCAAGAACAACAGAATTCAACACGAAGAAATTACTTGATGGTAAACTTGAAGGGTTTAGATTCACTCCAGATGCAAAAGTTGTTACTGGTGGAAATATTGATGTTAAGATAAGTGCAACTACGGATGCTATAGAAGGAACATATGTTATTGAGGTTGGACAATTCTCCTCAAATGTTAGTGCAGAGATTCAGGTAAAAATTACTCATATTTACTCGGATGGTTTGATTTCAGTATCCAATTCCACAATTGTGGATATTACTGCAGGAGCTGTTACGGTTGGAAATATTGGCTTCTCCTGGACATCAACAACATTCAGGATTGCTAATTTTGGCGGAGCTCTACCACAAAACGAAGTGATTGACAGTGCGGTAGTTAGGGTAGAAGGAGTTTACACATCTAATAATCAGCTTATCTTCCAGATAGGTTCAAACGAAGGTCACAACATGATTGCCGGTATTGACAACATGAGCGCTGCAGCACTTGGATTATCAACACAAACACTTAAAGTTACGGATCAAGACAGTGCTGAAAGAACGATAATGGTACTTGATGCAGCAATACACAGAGTGAGTACAGCACGAGCAGCGCTTGGTGCTATCCAAAACAGGTTAGAGCACACGATAGCGAACCTTGGAGTAGCAGCAGAGAACCTGACAGCAGCGGAAAGCCGAATCAGAGATGCAGACATGGCAAAAGAGATGATGCAATTCACAAAACAACAGATACTCCTCCAGTCCAGTATGTCAATGCTTGCACAAGCGAACGCGCAACCACAACAGGTGCTGCAATTGTTGAGATAATTAATGAAAGATTAATAAATCAGCCAAAAACAGAAAAGCGGGCGAAAGCCCGCTTTTCTGTTTTTCTTTGCTTTTCTAAGTTTTTAAGGAATATTCTTTGTTAAGAATGAATAATATGTTAGAAGAGTTATCAAAAGATTTAAGCGAAAACCTTGGAGGTTGAAATATGCCAGGCAAAAAGCGTTGCTTACTCAGTGTTGCCATGATTATGAAAAACGAAGAGCACAACCTTGACAGGGCTCTTGGAAGTATTAAACCATACGTTGATGAAATCATTGTCGTTGATACAGGCTCGACAGATAATAGTGTGGAGGTTGCCAAGAAATACACAGACAAGATTTATTTCCACGAATGGAAAGATGATTTCTCAGAAGCCAGAAATTATTCTCTCCAATTTCCTACATGCGAATGGGTCTTAATTTACGATGCTGACGAGGAAGTTAAAGAAGATTTTGCTGGGATAAGGGAATTTCTCGCAAGTTTGCCTGATGATGTTAATACCGTATACCTTCCCACATTGAGTTATTTGGACTGGGATTTGAAAAAAACAGAGATAGCTTCAACTGCAAGGGTGTTTAGAAATGGAACCGTGAGATACGAAAATATTGTCCACAACCAGCCTATTTACAAGGGTAAGGTTGTGGAAGCCCCCTTTACGATATACCATTACGGATATATTTGGACACGGAAGCTGAAAAAGAAAAAATACGAAAGAACAAGAAACCTTATAGTTAAATTATTAGAAGAGAAAAAGGACATGCCCTCTCAAGAAAGGGCGTATTACTTATGCCAACTTTACAAAACAGAGATGATCGGGGGAAATGCGATAGAGCTCTATCCAATAGTTAATAAGGTAATTGAAATAATCAAAAAGGACCAAAAAATGCCCGCCATTGCTTTTGAGGTTTTACTAATGCATGCTCTTGCTTTAAATGCGAAAGGGTTCAACAAAGAAGCCAGGGAGTTGCTTGAATTTTTGCTAAGAATAGAACCTAAAAATCCGGATCCATACTACGGGCTTTTGGCTGTCAGTGAAGCGGAAAAGAAATACGAAGAAACAATATTCTATGGTGAAGAGTTCCTAAAGCGGATCGAATATGTGGAAAAGAATCCTCAAGAATTTACCTGGACGATAATTGCTATAAAATATACACCTATGGTTCATACTCTTCTTGCGATTGCATATCTAAAGAAGAAAGATATTGAGAAATTTAAAATGCATTTTGAAAAGATATTTGATAAATCAAAACTTACCGTGGCCGAGGCGCAAAAGCTTGTAAATGCTTTAGTCAAGTATATCACGGAAGTCGATGACGATGACTTCATAAAAATTGTCCCTGAAATTGAAAAACTTTTGCATGAAGCGTATCAATTTGGTGTGCACCTTAACGTGTTTGATATTGTTGAACGGGTGAAGAAAATAGGTATACAATTCAACTACGACCTTTTTGAACCGTTCTTGAGAGGGAACTTTGGAAAGCTTGTTTTGGAAAATCTGAAGGCAAAGAAAGATGGACTAATGGAATACATCTTTGGTTTGGACGAAAACCAATGGGCAGAGAAAATTGAAAGGATGGGACTTGAAGCGCTTTTATTCTTTTACGAAAACCTTCCAAATTCCAGTCCAGAAAAATTGCGAGTGTTAAACAGGCTAAGAAAATCAGAAAACGAGGTTATCAAAGGTATTAGCCACGGACTAATTGCGGATATTTACTTAGAAAAGGCAAATTTTAAGCTGGCTCTTGAGTATTACAAGACAGCTGCTGAAATCTTGCCAGAACTTGGTAGGTTTGTGAAACCTATCTTGGATGATTTAAAAACGAAATTAGACCCAACGATAGAAGGTATATTCCACGAACTTAAAAGGTTCTACTTTGAAAACAAAGAGCTCATGACGGGAGCACTTAAAGAATTTCCAAAAGAGGAACTTGAAAGACTTTACCTCATTTCAGACACAGATTTTGCAAAATACATTAGTGCGACGAATATTTGGAAGAATAATAGGGAAAAGTCATCACAATTATTGGATAGCATCTCTAAGAAAGAAGAATTCCCGTTTTTGGAATACAGGTATGCGAAATTGTTCGAAGATTCGAAGAACCAAGAAGAGTTGAAAAAAGCCTACTTATACCATGCCGAAGCCTTAAAGAAAAACACAGTGTTAGGTGATTTAGCATTAGGGGTTTACAAATTTGATAATTTCTACCCGCATGAAACGTTCGGAAACAAAAACGATGAGATTGTATGGGTTGGAAATATCTCGGAAAAACATTCTGGACTCGGTGTTATCTCTCCATTGCGCGTTTGGCGGAAAGCGAGTAGATATTACTATGTTGAACCCTTCCATATCGATGAAGCGATAAGGATATACAAACAAAAAAGAGTTGGCTATAACCTTCCGGTTTTAGAAGTCAAAAGAGAAGATATTTTAAAAGTGCTTGGAGAAGTGAATATAACAGAAATCAAAGTTTACGAGGAAGATGAAAAATATGTTGAACTAGTTAAAAATGCTGCATTAGAAATTGGTATCGAGTATGAAGATAAATCAGAGAATATAGTAAGCTTTGAAATTGTCAATATAGCTAAGGAATTGGGTGAGGTTGTGAAGAAGTTTGAAAGTGGAGTGCTTTTCTATTTTGTTCCGGATTTCAACAATCATGACGATATCGTTTGGTATTATCCAATCTTTAGGTTTATTAGAACAAGAAATCAAGTTGAAGACGAGCTGAGAAAGGCTGGAGCGAAGAAAATTAGACATTATGTTTTGAATGAGTCTCTAAGGGCTGTTGTTTTTGAAAGGTGATTAATATATAATCATTTACTTTCCATGGAGGTGAGGTTATGCGTATCAACCACAACTTATCTGCACTGAACGCATGGAGGCAGATAACGCTTACGGATTCTGACATGAAAAAGGTGCTTGAAAGACTTTCATCAGGTTTGAAGATTAACAGGGCAAGTGACGATGCGGCAGGTTTGGCGATTAGTGAGAAGATGAGAGGGCAAATCAAAGGTCTCGAGATGGCGGTGAAGAACGCACAAGATGCCATTTCACTCATTCAAACAGCAGAAGGCGCTCTTAACGAAGTGCATGCTATCTTGCAAAGGATGAGAGAACTCGCAGTCCAGGCGGCAAGTGATACGAATACCGATGTGGATAGGTCAAGTATCCAGGCGGAACTTGACCAGTTAAGAGAAGAAATTGACAGAATCGCAAGGTCGACGGAATTTAACACAAAGAAACTTTTGAATGGAAATCTTGAAAGCTTCAGATTTACACCAGATGTGAAGGTTGTTGCGCAAGGAAATATAGACCTTGTGGTTAGTGCTGTAAGTTCTGCCGCAAGTGTTGTCGAAGGAACTTTTGTTGTTGAAGTAGGTCAGTTCTCAGATAACGTAACAAGTGCACTTGATGTTAGGGTTGTTCTTGTAAAACCAGATGGTGTAAGCAGTGTTATTACAAGCTACAGCCAAGGTTCTATTACAATTGGTGGTGTGAAGATAATTTGGAACAAAGACAGATTTGATATTTCACAATTTGGTGGAGGGTTGCCACTTGAAGAAGTGATTGATACAGGTGTTGCAAGGGTTGAGAAGATAAATACAACAGGTAACCAGCTTGTTTTCCAAATAGGTGCAAACGAAGGAGCTAACATGATAGCTGGTATCGATGCAGTGGATGCGAAGAATCTTGGTTTGTTAACCTCTACACTGAAGGTCACAAGTCAGAATGATGCGGAAAGAACTATTAGTGTAATCGATGCGGCGGTTCACAAAGTAAGTTCCATCAGGTCTCAGCTCGGTGCAATTCAAAACAGACTCGAGCATACAATAGCGAACCTCGGTGTAGCAGCGGAAAACCTCACAGCTGCGGAAAGCCGAATCAGAGATGCAGATATGGCAAAAGAGATGATGCAATTTACAAAGTTGCAGATTCTTGGTCAATCTGGTATTTCTATGCTTGCCCAGGCGAATACGTTGCCACAAAATGTGCTTCAACTGTTGCGAGGATAATTTCAACATTAT
>CAYVMA010000098.1:0-4031 GCA_964452455.1 uncultured Fervidobacterium sp.
GAGAAGCAATTGAGATTATAAAAAACCAACTCGCCAAAAGATTCAAGAAATACAAGAACTTTAAATTTATAGTATTTGGGAAAGGTGTCCCAATTGTCGAGGAGAGAATTTTAAGTCTCTAGGCTTCGTTGAAGATGTTCACAAGGTTTTAGCTTCTTGTGACATGGCTGTTGTTCCGCTTGTTAGCGGTGAAGGTGTTAAGCTCAAGGTCTTAGATTACATGGCTGTTGGCTTACCAATAGTTGCAACTAAGAAGGGTGCTGAAGGTTTGGATTTAGTAAATGGTAAACATGCGATAATCGTGAATGATGTGAACGAGGAATTTGTAAAGCCATCGAATATTTAATCGAAAATCCAAAAGTAAGGAGAAAACTCGGACACAACGTGAGAAAGCTCTTTGAAAAGAAGTATAAAGGTACAAATCTTAAGAAATTATCTCCCAGAAGGTGACTATATGAAAACACAGAAAATTATAATTTCTCTAACCCCTGTTAGACTTCACCCAAGAAGCGGGGGCGCGGAATATACTAAAAGGATATTATCTCGTATTAAAAACAAAGATAAAAAACTATACATAATATGTCCAAAAGGAGGATATTTATTTGATATTTCTAGTAATGGTATATATGAGTTTTCTGTATTTAGAGGATTAGGATCTTTACTCTTGGGATTTAATTTGAGTTACTTAGTTAAAGTTTTTAAATTGGTAAGATTAATAAAACAGAATAAGGAGTCTACAGATATTCAAATATTATTAAATGGATATTTGGGAGCTATTAGTACATACGTGATATCCAGAATTATTGGCGCAAAATCTACCTACATTGCACACAATGTAGAAAAGGAGAGATTTTCCACAAAAAGCTTAAGTTATGAGGAAAAACGTGTTTTACCCATATTGAAAGTGCTCGTACCTCTGCTAGAATATTTTGCAACAAAATTTGATCGAATTGTTGCAATATCTTACGAAGATAAAAGGAAATTTGTAGTAATGTACGCTGTGCCTCCAGAGAAAATTGTTGTAGTCCCTCCAATTGCTCCAAAAGGATACTATCCTCAAAATAAAAGCAAACTAAATAAAAAGAGTGAGTACTTCATCGTGTTTCATGGAATATATAACTACCTTCCTAACAGAGAAGGAATGGAATTAATACGAAAATACATTTCAAAAAGAATTAGGTATGCTAAATTTGTTGTTTTCGGGAGTGGTACTCCAGAATTTATCGTGGACAACTTCAAGTCACTGGGTTTTGTTGATGATTTGTATGAGTTTTTGTCTTCGTGTGATATTGCAGTCGTTCCATTACGGAGGGGGGCTGGTGTTAAGCTCAAAGTCTTGGATTACATGGCTGTTGGCTTACCAATAGTTACAACTAAGAAGGGTGCTGAAGGTTTGGATTTATTAAACGGTAAACATGCGATAATCGTTGATGATGTGAACGAGGAATTTGTAAAAGCCATCGAATATTTAATCGAAAATCCAAAAGTAAGGAGAAAACTCGGACACAACGTGAGAAAATTGTTCGAAAAGAAATATAAAGGTACGGAAAAAAGACGTTAATACTGTCCGAGAAGGTTTTAGAAATGAAACGGTTGGAATTATTCCTGTGGGGTTTAATCACAATAAACTTGACAACTTTGTGGGTTTATATATTCAAGCAATACTATATATTTTATTACAACTTGTTTACTCTAATGCTTTATTTTCTCAGTGTACTATCTTTTCTTTTGTTAATTTCTATACAATTCAGGAACAAAGCTTTTCAATTTCTTACCTCTCTTGGATTCTCGTTTTATTTTGCAACTCCTCTTTCAATGTATCCGAACCTTGTCAATAATCCGGATGTAATAAAAATATTACAGTTAACTAGGCTGATCATGGAGAATAATTACATTTTGGCAAAACGAGTTGATTACAGTGCTTTTCCGGGGTTTTCATATATCCTTGCCTCAATTAGTTATTTAACCGGAAATGATGTCGGAATACCTCTTGCAGCATCCATCTATATTGTGCTTTCCACAATTCTTATCCTCTTAACAGCTAATATCGGAAAATACGCCAAAAATCACTGGTTGTTTTTAAGTATAGTTTTTTCTTTAGGATTTATATTCTCCTCTAATTATCTTTCCGCTCAGATGTTCGGTCAAATAGTTATGTTGACCGTTTTTGTTTTAACTTTGAGAATGTTTACTTCCCATACGTCTCCCTGGAAAGTCGTCCCTGTATTTCTTGCTTCGATAGCGGGATGTCTTGTGCTTCATCCCGAAAGTTATATTATGGCTGTTCTTCTCACTTTAACGGCAATTTTCGTAATTGAAAGTTCAATTTTCAGACGCTTTAAAATTACTGGTAGGTTTGTTCGCGTTTTCCTTATAATATTTGTCATAACAGCAGCTTACACCATTTACTTCATAGTGACATTTGGGCCAAGTTACATTCTGGAGATGCCCTTTGTATACTTAACAAGGTTCCACGAAGTTTTAATGTCCTTATTTGGCATTGGTGAACATAAAGAAAAAATCGTAACATCCAGTACAGTAAAGCCTTCTTATATTGATATTTATTCCAACATAAATATTGCATATTCAGGACTTCTGTTTTTAATGTCCGTTGTACATTCTCTAAGACAGAAAATGGTAAAAGAAGTTGCAATTCTTAGTTCGTTCGTTTTTTCCTCAGCCCTATTCCTTGTGATATTCGCAATGTCTCCAGGAGAGTTTATAGGGCGCACCGCTTTTGGAATCTCTCTGGCAATAGGGTTAATACTTACCAATTTGGGCGATAAGGTTACAAAGAAAAACATTAGCACTTTGTTTTCTCTCTTCCTTGGGGTTATGATTGTAGTTTCCTTTATAGCACGTGTTCCGCCGGGAGAATGGAATGTTGATGCATTTGAATATAAACCACCCCTTTCCTTTCTAGAGGCTTACGGCATTGCATCTAATTCAATATATCTATACTACCCGAATTATGAGAGCATAGGTAATGAATTTGTGATAGTACCATTCGGGCATGTTAGGTATTTAACTGGAGTGGGGCGTTGGGTAGGACAGGACTTAGTGTCAGAAGCCCACAAGATAGTTTTTGATATTTTGATTAAAAAGGAGGCAGGAGGAATTGTTTATAATTCTAATGTTTCAATTATATTTACATCCCATTATACATCTAAATAATAATAAGTAATAGTTATGGTGGAGAATTCACAAAAAGCAGTTAAATATTTAATTGTAGGAAAAGAAATACACTCAAAGTTAAAGAGGATGGTAGAAATACTAAAATGAAGAGGTAATAATAGTGTATAAGATATTACAGCTCAGTTGGATTGGAAAAACTACAATCATAACCAAGAGGTATCTTCAAGCCTATGCTTTGAACAGCATACTTGCTAGCTTGAGTGGGAAAAATCCCATTTTTATTGATTATACCCTAGTTTCTCAACTGTTTTTTCTAGATATGCAAATGCTGTCATGCGATTATCTACAAAAATTCGTAGAGATGGGATGTATAAAACTATTCAACCCATTTTTGGAAACATACTGTATGCAAAAAAGAGGTGATCGACGATGAAGGTACTTTTCCTTTCAGACTTCTACTTTCCTTTTATCGGAGGAGCTGAAGAAGTTTGTCGGATGGAAGCCGAAGAACTCGCAAGGAGAGGTCATGATGTTTTTGTCATAACTTCTTCGATGTCAGAGTTAAACTCTTACGAGGAAGTTCGTGGAGTTAAAGTTTTTAGGCTAAATCTAAGAAATGTTCAGCTTAAACATGAATCTTCTGCAGGTCTCTCTTGGCTTATTGCTGGCTCAGTAAATCGCATTCTAAGCTACAACCCTTTTATCGCTCGAAAAATAAAAAAGATAATAGAAAAGCTAAAACCAGAGATAATCCACGTGCACAACATTGGAGGTAAAATTCCACTGATTACCTTACGCAATCTAAAAACTAATGGCAATGAGCATAGAAGACTGCGAGCAAATAATGAAAGAATATTACCGAAAGAAAAATAAGTTAAAATTGTGTGTTATTCACA
>CAYVMA010000099.1:0-5396 GCA_964452455.1 uncultured Fervidobacterium sp.
AATCCAACAATATTACCTTTTCTCTAACGTTCCATCATTTCAGGGTATACAAACCATCTACCTGCCGGTTTTGTAGCTATCAATTTCTTTCTTTCAATCATCTTCCTCACCGCATCAGTAGTCTTTCCTATCCTTTTTGCAAACTCATCCGCCGAAATTAGCTTATCTTTATTGGCAGAGCAAATCTGTCTATCAAGCGCATCTATCAAAGCAAACCCAATTAACACTGAAAGTTCTTTCGTATCATCATTTGAAAACATTTCATCCACTTGCTCGGCAGATAAATCCTTTGGAGAATATTTAAATACCCCTCTTATTCCCTTTTCAGCATTTTCCAAAGCCTTTATATATTCATTCCTCTCCTTTTGCTCCATTCCTTTAATTGTGATATTAATATACCCATGATAAATTAAATAGAAATTCATCAAAATCCGTCCGATTCTACCGTTACCGTCCTCAAAAGGATGGATACTTTCAAAAAGAACATGAGCTCTCGCAGTTGCTTCATGGACAGGATGGTTATCATACACAAACTGAATGTATTTGAGCCAAAAACTTACCCAATCTGAAATATCGTATTCTGGTGGTTTAATCTTTGCACCTGTTATTTTGATTGGACCATTCCTAAAATTACCCAACCTTTCTGAATTGCTGATAATCCCTTCGAACAACTTCTTGTGGCACATCCTAACAATAGCTAATGAATAAGGATTTTCGCCTGTTTTGTAATATTCAAAAGCTAAGTCGTAGAAGAAACTTGCAGTTCTAAAATAATTTACAACCTCTCTGCTTGATTTGTACCTTCCATTCAGAACCCCTTCCAATTCTTCATCGGTTGCAAAAATCCCTTCTATCATAAGTGAGTTCCTCGTCTCTTCAGTCAACATATACAGCCATTCAGTGTTTGGTATCTGAATTACACTTAGCTTGAGCAGGTTCCTTCTCCATTCTATTAACTTTGTTAAGTCATTATTCATCTTTCCACCACCAACAACTGTCCTGTTTGTTTCTTGTGCTTTAGGGTGATACTTATTAAGCATTTTAAATAAATGATTTTAAAAACCTTGAACTTTGTCCTGTTTAACAACCAAAACCTTAAAACGGACACATGGTTACGTTTTCGACACACATCATTCACTCTTTCTTAACTTACTATACCTTCTCTTTTTATATGCCAGTTCTCGTTTATATCTTACCACAAAATCCCTTGTTTTTTCAAAAGATTTTAGCCTGTGATATAATTACGTTAGAGAATGAAAGACCACTTGAATAATTGAAAAGAAATCCAAAAAGGAAGGATGACGATGGTAAGCAACGGTGGGAAACAAAACGACAAGATATTCCCCAACTCAACTCCAAATAAAATGAAAAAGGTCAAGAAAAACTCGACAAACAAAAACAACATGGTTTATATTTTCAAAATAACCCTTGGAAAATCGTTTGCGAGTGAATCTTTTTTCAAAAAAGTCAAAGAACCACCCTATAGAGTTATAGCCGTTTTGGGCAGGACAACACTGTATCGGCTCGCAAGAACTATCATCGATGCTTTTGGCTTTAGATTCGACCACCTCTTCGGATTTTATGACAACACCAAAAGTTGGGCTAGTTCAAAAATAAGATACGAGCTGAACGTCGATTTGGAAGAAAAAGAAAACATAATAGAACCGGAGGAAATATTCGAAGGTCTTCCACCAGAAAAACTCAAACACCCATTTAAAAACCGGCCCATCAGAAAAGGAGTTAAAAACACAAAAGTCAGCCAAATATTTGAAAAACCTCGCCAGAGAATGCTGTTTCTATTCGACTACGGTGATGAATGGCATTTCATTGTCGAATTAAAGAAGATAGTTGAACCTGAACAAAATATCAGATATCCCACTATCCTCGAAACCTTTGGCGAAGCACCTGAGCAATATCTGGAATACGAAGAATAATACATACATTAGTCAAACTTTTTTGAAAATCTCGAAAATTAAGCATTACTTAATCGTTTTCAGTTGGAACTGGTCGAACACAAAAGAGGTGACTAAATTTGATAAAGAACGTACTCAGATACCCTGGTGGAAAATCAAAAGCACTGGATTTAATAATACCAAAAATCCCGAATAATATACAAGAATTCAGAGAACCAATGGTAGGCGGAGGTTCTGTTTCACTTGCCATCAAACAACTCTATCCACATGTTAATATTTGGATAAACGACCTCAACTACGACCTTATTTGCTTTTGGAAAACACTACGGGATAATCCTTCAGAACTGATAGACGAAATTATGAGAATCAAACTTACAATAACGGATGGTAAAAAACTTTTCTTAGAATTGTCTAACCAAACTGACGGGACAGAATTTGAAAGGGCGGTAAGATTTTTTATCCTTAACAGAATCAGTTTCTCTGGGACAGTCGATTCTGGTGGCTATTCACAGCATGCATTCGAACGCAGATTTACTATCAGTGCTATCGAAAAACTTTTGGAAGTGTCCAAAATAATCAAAGACTTCAAAATCACCCACGGAGACTATGAACCTCTCTTATTTGAAAATGGGGAAAAAGTCTTCATATTCTTAGACCCACCATACTACAGCACAACCAAATCAAAGTTGTATGGTAAGAAAGGGACACTCCACACAACATTTGACCATGAAAGATTCGCTCAGAACGTCCAAAAATGCTCGCATCTGTGGTTAATCACATACGACGACTGCTCAGAAGTACGCCAAATCTTTTCATTTGCCTACATCTACCCTTGGGAACTCCAGTATGGAATGACGAACTACAAACAACCAAAAGCAAGAAAAGGCAAAGAACTTTTCATATCCAACTATCCTCTTCACGATATCAAAGAAATCCAAAAACCAACACGACCAACAAAAACACATCAAGAACAACTAACCTTCAGTTGGTAGGAACTACAGCAATATCAAACACCCACGGTGAGCCTTCTGAAAAAACTCATTTCAAAACAAGAACCTTACCATCAGAGCCAATGCTACTTCAGAAAAGCATCGGGCTCAATTATTTTCACGCCTAATCTTTCAAATTGATTCTTGTCAAAAATAATTACTCCTTCTGCATCTGAGTTTAAGGCATCTCACGCAAGGTATGCATCAATCCAATATTTTTTCATCCCTTCAGCCTCTCACTTTCCCTCTTTGCTGCCCATATCTTTTTGGTATTCTCTGTCTCCTCTTCCAAACTTGAAAACTTCACGTTTGATTTTAAAGAGCCGTACAACTCAGAAAGTCTTTTTCTCTTCACTACTTTCATCAGAATCGTTCCATCATCAAGCATACGAAAGATGACTAAATCTCCGGTCTGAGCACCTATTGCCTTTCTTATTTTTGCTGGTATCTGCACCTGACCTCTGCTTGAAATTGTAGCGGAAGATTGTATAATTTCATGCATTAGGAATCACCTCCTACGAAGTTCATCACTCAAAAGCATAAAAAACCACTTTTCGATTAAGTCATGAGCTTTTTCAACCCAATTCAAAATTTCTTCTTTATTATGTGGCACATCATTACCATTTGCATTAATGCTTAGCATCCATATCAGCGATTCCTTATTATATGCAATCCCTCTTTCTATACGCAGCGTAATAATACCACTCGGTTCTTTGGTTGGGTAATCTACTCTAAATTCTAACCCTGCAGGATAAGCGGTAACCTTTCCATCTTAGAAAAGTTGCCCAGGTAAACGTAAGACTATCCCAAAATGTGCCTTCAAAAAGTCAAAAACATTTTCTTCAGCAAAATTGAAATCTACTGCGCTAATGTATATTAACGAAATACTCTCGTATTCCGTATAATTAACCTTGTCAAGCACAGTAAGCACTTTTTCGATTCTTCTTTTGAAGTCGTTCCAACTGTAATTTTTCGTGTCGTTAAGTGTCAAAATCCCAGGTCCGACTTGAACTAACGGCCAGCTGTTCTCTCCTTTTCTGAACCTATGTTGTACTATATGTTGTACTATATATATGGCACTAAATCATCTGGAACCCCTGCTGTTGGCAACTGTTCATATTTTGGATAATCATGCTTCAGTTCTTCATATATCCTACCAACGTTTAGTTTGTAGTTTGGATCCATCCTAACACCAGAAGCATCTTGTTCGAGCCCCCATCTCACTTCAAATATCGCCTCAATAAGAGGCTTATTGCTTAAATTTTGAGCCTTCATACTATTTCCACCAAACTTCAAACAGTTTAAAAATTAATATCGACTCGACACCCAAACTTGCAAACCATATTATACCCACTATAGTTATACCACAAAAAACTCTTAGAATCATGCAATCTTATTTATCTGAAAGTGGTATAATATTTAATGTGAGAGAAAAAACTTTCAGATAGGGGTGAGTTCATATGGAATTCACAAAGGACGAACTGTTAAAAATAATGTTCGAGGAACTGAGAATAGCTCAAGAGATAATTAAGCGAATGGCGAACAACTCGTTCCTTATCAAAGGTTGGTCGATAACATTGGTTATTGGAATTTTGCTACTTAAGGGTACCGAGATAACAGCATATTTAACTTACATCCCAATCGTCTTTTTCTGGTACCTCGATGCTTACTTTCTCTGGCTCGAAAGGCTATATAGAAAACTTTACGATTGGATACGAGAAAATAGACTAAAAACCACTGAACACTTATTCGACATGAATTACAGTAGGTTCACCGGACAAGAAAAAACACTACTTCAGATAGCTTTTTCTAAAACTTTACTCTCATTCCACGGCTCACTATTACTCTTAACAACACTTTATATACTTTTCTTACTGTGAGGTTGTGAATCATGGCTCGCAAGGTATTTTTCAGCTACCATTACGAACATGAATTTGGCGGGTGAACCAAGTACGCAACAGCTGGGTTACAAAAGGCTCATTCCAAGAAGCAGGTTATATCGATAAGGCTGAATTTGAAAAGCTAAAATTAAGAGGAGAACAAGCTGTAAAAAAATGGATAGATGAACAACTTGAATGAACGAGTGTTACAGTAGTTCTCATCGGAGCTGAGACTTATCAAAGAAAATGGGTTAGATACGAAATACTCAAAAGTTTTGACAGAGGAAACGCACTTTTGGGAATTCGGATACATAACCTGAAAGATGAAGAAGGAAAGACTGACGAAGCCGGAGAAAATCCATTTGACTACGTTGGTGTTTGTAATTCATCAAATCAACTAATCTATGCAGAACTCTCAAACAACGGTGTAAAAAAATTTGACTTACTCCAAAACCCAAGTATAAAATTTCTCCCTATTGAGAAATTTATACAAATTTCCAAAGTTTATAACTACCTCTACAACGTTGATATACAAATATACGACTGGAAAGTGGACAACGGATATTACAACATAGGTCAATGGGTTGAAAATGTTGCGAGTGCTGTAGGAAAAT
>CAYVMA010000100.1:0-5262 GCA_964452455.1 uncultured Fervidobacterium sp.
AGCTCCTGTTCAAGTTTTATCCTTTCGAAAATAACCCCAACTTGATTGGCAAAAACAGTAGCTATTCTTATGGAAAATTCGTTGAAGGCATTTTCATTTTCAAAATTATCAAGGTTGAAGAAAGCTACTATCTCATTTTCTACAAATATTGGAACAGAGAGCATGGCTTTGATTTCCGAGATTCTTCCGTATTTCACAAGGATTTCTTGACGTTCATCCGTAATCTTTTTGGAATCAAATTCGTCAAGATGAGTGATAATCTTTACTTGCCCGTCAAAACTTTGTGCAAGTTCTTCAGGTTTGAATTTGACCTTCGATAACTGAGTAAAATCGTAACCTACACACGCAGCAAATTCGTAGTAATCTCCGTTTTTGATTAAAACAGAACCAGCTTGTGCACCCGGGATAATTTCGACAGCTTTTTCAAGTATGAATTGATAACTCGGAGCAAGAACTCCCTTGAGAAGTCCTTGGGTCATTTCGGCTATAGCTTCGAGGGATTTATTTAATGTTTCTTCTATCTTTAACAATTTTCGTGTTTTGAACTCGTTTACAAATAACATAATTGATACAATTAGAGTCAAAAAGAGCAGTATTAGGGATATTTCTTTAATAGTCAAAAGTCTTTCGTATTTTAAACCATAGACAAAGTCTCTTGATAGTGCTCTATCACCAGAAGAGATTTTAATCCCTTTTATCTGATACTTTTCGAGGATATGGCTTGCATCTAATTTGACAACAGCAAATTTATCAGGTAAATACGAATTACCGAATGAGTCCAAAATCTTAAAGTGTATTAAAAGCTGAGTGCCTTCTGATGTGATTTCAAAATAATCAGTTGGCGGATGACCAGAATAGAATTCTACATAATTCACGTATGGGAAGTCTTGTTTTATAGCTTTTTTGACGTTATTGATAAAATCGTGGTCGTTGTTCTTCAGTGCATCATAAAGCTCCGTCCATTGGAAATATGAAAATGAAATATTTAACGCCTCATTTTCAAAAGCTGTACGTGCGAACTTTTTTAGGTTTTCGTCTTCAGTATAGATGTAATAGTTAATCCCTATTATGAAAGAAATGATACTTGTCAAAAGAAAAATTAGAAATTTCCAATTACCTGGTCTTAGGAACCCCATTATACCAACCTCTCACAAAGTGGATTGCCATGTAAATATTATACCACCTAAATGAGCAAAAACGACGAGATAACTGTAAAAATCTTAAAGTCTTGTGGTAAAATAGTAGAAAACAACTTCTTGAATTAAAGAGGTGATTCTAATGATATTTACTTTAACTATGAACCCCTGCCTTGATAGGTATATTTATGTCGATGACCTTATTGTCGATGATACAATTCGAGCGAAGAAAGTTGTTGATTACCCAGCGGGTAAAGGTATCGATGTCTCGCGAGTGATTAAAGAGCTTGGAGGTGTATCGATAGCCATTGCACTTGTTGGAGGAGATAATGGTAGAAGGCTTGAAGAGATGCTTGACAAAGAAGGTGTCATATACTCATCCATACGCGTTCCTCAAGAGACAAGAATGAATATAATCTTAGAAACGAGCAAAGGACAATATCGAATAAGTATGCCTGGTGAAAAAATAGGCGTGAAGAAATTACAAGTTGTTTTGGAAGTGCTTAACGCTTTAGTGCGTCATGGGGACGTTGTTGTAGTGTCGGGTAGCCTTCCAAAAGGAGTTGCAGCTGAGTTCTATACGGGCATAATATTTACACTAAAACAATGGGGAGCAACTGTTTACTTTGATGCTGATGGAGATAAATTAAAAGCTGGGTTGATAGGTCAACCAGATTACATTAAGCCGAATTTACACGAGTTTCAAAGACTGATAGGCAAACATGTATCTTCCAGAGAAGAAATTATCTCAGAAGCAAGAAAGGTTATAGAAATCCATGAACTGAAGGCTATTCTTTTAACTCTTGGCGGTGAAGGTGCATACTTTATTTCTAATGAAAAGGTTTTATATACCAAAACTATAAAAGTCCCCGTTAAAAGTGCAGTTGGTGCTGGTGATTCTTTCCTTGCTGGGTTTGTGTTGAAGAAAACAGAAGGTGCATCTGACGAAGAAGCGTTGCGATGGGCAAATGCTGCAGGAACCGCAGCGGTTATGACACCTGGAACAAGGCTGTGCAGAAAATCCGATGTGGAAAAATTGCTTGAGAAAGTTGAAATAGAGAGGGTAGAGTAAAATTTCACATTATCAAAGAAGAAGGGGTGAAGCCCCCCTTCTTCGTTTTTAAAAGGTTGTGTTTATATTTTCCTACACCATTCCAAAACTTTTTCAACGTCAATTGTTGCAAGTGCTATATAATTATCAGCAGCGCCATAGTAAATGTAATACTTGCCCTTATATTCAACCATAGCATCACTGAACACTACATTTGGGACTCCACCGAAAACTTCCCATTCTTCCTCTGGTTCAAGGATTGGTTCTTCGCTTCTTTTAAGTATTTTAGTCGGGTCGTTCAAATCAAGCAACATGAAACCTAATCTGTAAATTGGCCTTGGTGCCTCTTCAACACCATGGTACAGTAACAACCATCCATATGGTGTTTTGATTGGTGGTGCGCCGGCGCCAATTTTCAGGTTATCCCAGTATCCCTGCCTGGGACCGGCTATATTTATGTAATCGCCCCAGTTGGTTAGATCATTGGAAAATGCGAGCCAGATATCTGGTTCAAACCGATGCATCATAACATATCTCCCGTTTATCATTTCAGGAAATAGGGCCGCATCTTTGTTGTTTATCTCATCCTTGATAACAATTCCATAACGTTCCCAAGTTATGAAGTTTCTAGTCGATGCCAGTGCAACCCTTGGACCTTTTGGTGAATAAGCTGTATAGAGCATGTAATACCTGTCGCCGATTTTCGTAATTCTTGGATCTTCCACACCATAGAGTTCTTCTTTTGATGCAGGTGTAAATACGGGTTTCTCTAATCGGTTGAATCTGACACCATCTACACTTACAGCGTATCCTATGCGCGAGACCATATCCGCGCCTTGTGCTCGATAAAGCATATGGAACAATTCTCCATCAAAAACTACTGCACAGTTAAAAACGAACTTGTTTTCCCATAGGTGTTCCGGAACAGGACTTAATATTGGGTTAAGTGGGTGTCGTTCAAGTTTTAACTCCACAATAATTCGCCTCCTTGTTCTGATTGAAGATGTCATCTTAGAGACATTGATATACCTTGTAAGAAATAGTTTCGAAGTAATAAGAAAATAATAACCATTGGTATTGTTTGAATCACAGCTCCGGCAAGAACAGGTCCAATATAACTTGCGTATTCGTGATTAAAAGAAGCAAGTAAGACAGACAAAGGCATCTTTTTGTAGTCTTTCATTACCATCAAGGGCCATAAGAAATTGTCCCAGACGCCTATGAAAGTGAACAACCCTACAATAGATGCTGTTGAGCGACTTAATGGTAACATGATACGTAAAACAATCCAGAAATTGTTTGCTCCGTCTATTTTTGCAGCATCGATATAGTCTTGGGGTATGCTTTTGAAATTCTGAGCGAACATGAAAATACCCCATGAACTTGTTAAAGAAGGTACGATTAGCGCCTGGTAAGTGTTCAACCAGCCAAAGGTCCTTATCAATATAAACATAGGTATCGTGAACATAAATCCTGGGAAAAGCATTTGATAAATTATGAAATTGAATACTGCTTTACCGATTTTGAAATTTATTCTTGATATAGCATAACCTATGAGCATCGATGTGAAGATTACAGAAAAAGTTACAGTTGAAGAGATGAAGAGGCTATTAAAAAAAGCTCTGACAAAAGGTCTTTCAAACCTGTTTGCCATCACGAATATGAAGCGATAATGCTCTAGAGTCAATCTCTTTGGGAGAAATGTTGTAAATATGTCCTCTGCAGGTTTAAAGGACGAAATGAACAACCATAAGTATGGGTAAATCCAAACAACTGCAAGAAACAAAAGGACAAAGGTTATAATGTATGAAATGATCTTCTCACGCCTCATACAAAGCTCACTTCTTTCTCGAAAAACTTACGAATCAACATAACCAAGAGATAGCTCACCAGAGCTGTAACAATTGCCACTGTAGTTGCATATGATGGATCAATTCTTTTAAAAGCTGTATCATACATGTAAATCAAAAATGTTGTTGTTCTTTGCATTGGACCTCCGCCAGTTATCAAGTAGGGCTCTGTGAAAATTCCAAAAGTAAGCATTACTGCAAGGACTGTCACAGTTATAAGCGATGGATTAAGCAGAGGTAATGTAATTTTCCAGAATATCTGCCCTTTAGTCGCTCCATCAAGCTCTGCTGCTTCGTACAAAGACTGAGGAATTGACAAGAGACCAGCGTAAAGAATTAGTCCATAATAACCTATAAACTTCCATGTAATTATAAGACAAATCGAAAAGACAGCTAGCTGCGGATTTGAAAACCACGGGATAGTGATACCGAATAAATCGTCCAGCAGTCTGTTGATGGGTCCATTTATCGAGAAGAGGTTTGAAAATAAAAGTGAGTAGGCAACTCCAGAAGAGACATTTGCTACCAAAAAGCTTAACATTATGAATGTTTTTCCAAATCTAACTTTTGTCAGTGCAAGAGCGAAGAGTAAAGAAGCTGTTAATACCATTGGAATCAGGTATGCCAGGAAATTTAGGGTGTTAAGAGCAATTCTTAAAGCAGTACTGTCTGTAATTATTCTTAAGAAATTCTGTAGCCCTATAAATTTTGGTTTTGAGAAATAATTCCACTTTGTGAATGCAAGGACTACCATCCATACGAATGGATAGCCCCAAAAGATGGCAGTGTAAGCTAAATATGGGAGCACTATAGAGTAACCAAACAACCGTTCTTTTCTACCGAATCTCGATCTCACTTGCAACATCCCCACATCATAATCATGAATGCAAAGTTTTGTGCTTATAACTAGAAAAGGAGTTTATTTATTTCTTTTACTGCTCTGTTCAATATATCTTCTGGTTTACCTTTCAAATACATTAAAGGTTCTATCAAATGTGTCGTCATTGCCTGTTGAATGTCGATGGTTTTATCTATCAGTGCAGGTGGAACGGCATATGGGACGAAGGATGCGTAAGCTTTAAAGAATTTGTCATTCATGAATTTAGCAAAAGCTGGATTAGTTGTCAAATCTTCTCTGGCGGGTGGCATTTGCGTTTTTTCAATCCATAGCACATCATTTTGGACATTAGAGAAGACCCACGAGATGAATTCGAATGCTGCTTTC
>CAYVMA010000101.1:0-52615 GCA_964452455.1 uncultured Fervidobacterium sp.
AGCGCCTGACTGTGGATCAGGTGGTCGCGGGTTCAAGTCCCGCTGGTCACCCCAGACGAGCGCGCCTGTAGCTCAATGGATAGAGCGTCGGGCTTCGGATCCGACGGTGGTGGGTGAAAGGCCGGGCAGGCGCGCGCGCGCCGCCACGGTGCTGGGCGACGCGGCGTGCGGGGGCGCCCGGGGGGACTGGACCGCGCGCCCCCCTGACCCCCGGCCAGGCTCTCTCCCTGACGGAGCTGTGGCCCCCACGCGGGCGCGCCCGGCGGGAGTCGAACCCACAACCCTCGGATTAGAAGTCCGATGCTCTATCCTGTTGAGCTACGGCCGCAACCCGCCTTTCAGCGTCAATATTACTAATAAAACTGGAGCGGGCGACGGGACTCGAACCCGCAACCCTCGGCTTGGAAGGCCGATGCTCTACCAATTGAGCTACACCCGCACTGTTGGTCGGGGCGACTGGACTTGAACCAGCGTCCTCCGGTTCCCAAGACCCGCGCGCTAGCCAACTGCGCTACGCCCCGACGCGCAGGACCGTGAGTTATTATAGCACACACGTTTTAGAGTGTCAAGTAAACGATACATATAAAACTACGTTAACTTTGTGTTGATAAAGACAAACATGTGATAACGTATTATTCTCCACCTTCTTTTGGAATGACACAGATGAACGATGCCTCTTTGTCCGTGAAGTTGTGGAATTGGTGTTCTTCGTTTGGTTCCACAAAAACAAAAGAACCTTTAGATACCCTTGTCCTTCCATTTTTACTCACAACTTCAATTTCTCCATCGACAACAAATACTTCGTGTTCCCATGGGTGGGTGTGATACGGTGTTGAAGCTCCGGGTTTCAATGTAAAGAGTCTCATTACGAAGTTCGGAGCACCGTCTCTTGGACCAATCAAAACACGTTTTAAAATCTTTCCGCCATCGATTTCAAGTGGTTGCATTTCTGAAATGTTTCCTATCTTCATTGTTTCGCCCCCTTCTTCTTGCTTCAATGACAACGTACCTGTAAGGTTCCAAACCTTCAGAGTACGTGTGTATATCTTTATGTTTTTTTGCTAGCTCATGGACGATTTTTCTTTCAAATGCAAACATTGGGTCTAACTTCACTTTGCCGAATTTTCGCGCTCTTTCAACGGCTGCTTCTACAATCTTTACCAGCTGTTCTCTTCTCTTCTCACGGTAATTTCCCGCGTCGATGATTACGGTAACTTTTGTGTCCGTTAGTCTGTTTAGGTATATATTAGCAAGATGTTGCAAAGCTCCCAAGCCTTTTCCGTGCTTCCCTATCAATTTTCCTATCTCTTCACTGTGGCATGTTGCTATAAACGTTTTGCCACGACTTGCTATTTCAATGTAATAATCAGCTCCGAAGCGTTTGAAAATCTCTTCTAGAAACTCTTTTAACTTTCTCTCATAGTATCTGTTAGTTATCGTAATCTCTACCACAGCATCCCTTGCAAAAAGTCCGAAAATACCGTGAGTCCCTTTATCAATAACATTGACTTCATACTCTCCTTCCAAAACATCGTGTTCGCTTTTGAATTGCTCAAGGATTTCGTCTACACTTTTACCCACGTAGTTTATCGTTTTCAAGTCACCCACCCCTTTTTTCTTACCGTGTGGTTTTTTTGTTTAGCTCGTTGGTTTTATGCCTTCCTTTTTTGGATTCCCCAAAGTTCATGCTGGGAGATGCCCTTTATCTTGTAGCGCTTGTATATGTAGTATGTAATGACAAGTTGTATTATCGAGTTCATAGTCCAGTAAAGGAATATACCGCTTGGTAAACCTATAAAGAAGAACGGGAATATGGCACCCATGAGTATCTGCTGCCAAGCTGTTCTACTGTCCTGACTGGTGATAAGTGCAAGATAGTAACTTGTCAGTATCGTGATTACTAAGAAGAGCCAGTTGTTTGACCAGCCACCTACGGAAAGGTCCCTCCAAATCAAGAATCCTTGAGATACTGAGAAAAGTTCCTGGTAGCTTTGAATAACTCCGTAAAGGAGCATGAAGATTGGTAACTGAATAAGTAACATCAAACAACCACTCGATGGATTTATTTTGTTTTCTTTGTAGAGCTTCATTAATTCCTCTTGTTGTTTCTGTGGGTCTTTGTATTTCTTTTTGATAGCATCTACAGCTGGCTGGAGTTTTCTCATTTGAATCATCTGTTTGGTTTGTGCATGATAGAATGGATAAAGAATGAGCCTAACAATGATTGTGAAGATAATAATCGTTAAGCCGAAGTTTTTTGTGAACGAATTTATCCAACTGAAGAATTCGTTGAGACCATCAGATATAAAACTGTACCAGGTTCCTACACCAGGGATGGTTTTTATAAGTGTCGCGAGTCTTTCATAATCTTCTCCATAAACATGTTTTACGACAACCTTTTTGTACGGTCCCATGTAAACTGTGAATTTCAAATCTTTTCCGATGACTTGTGTTTGGTCTAACTTGCCCGAAAATTTGACAATGGATGAGTAGTCTCTATCGGGTCTAAATGAGACAAAGAAATTCACTGCTGAGCGAACTGTTGATTTGTCCCAGATTAATGGTAGTGCGACTTTGATTTCCTCGTTAGAGCGAATTTCTACATCAAAAGTGTAAGTGTAAAACCTCTGGTCAAAGGAGTAAACTTTTTCAATCCCGTTTTCATAACTGAAAATAACTTTGACACTTTCGTATGAGTCCTTCAAATCTTTAGATTTCTCTCCGTATTGAATGTTGTATGTTGGTGTTGCAACTGAAATTTCGTTACCTTGTAAATCAAACAAATCGAAACCATCATTGTCGTTTATAAAAAATAAATACGCTCTACCCAACATGTGGGTAACCTTTTGTAAATTGCCATCTTTTCCCAATTCAACTTGTAGATATCTTGATGTGATAACTATAGAATCAACGCGTTCTTCCACGAAGAATCCAGCAAAAAGTGTTAATCCCGCTACCATTGTTATTAACAACAAAAAAATGACGGTTATTTTTTTCAACTTGACCGCCTCCTTCGGATGTTATTTATTTTTTTGATGTTCCACGGGTTTGTTGTGCTTGTGAAGATGGAACAGAGTGAACTCTTCCGGAACAGGGTCAAATCCACCTTTTGACAAAGGGTTACATCGGAGAATGCGCCAGAAACCCAGGAGGAACCCCTTAAAAACACCAAACTTTTCCACAGCTTGATATGTATATGTGGAACAAGTTGGTTCAAACCTGCACGTTGGAGGTTTTAAAGGAGAAATGTACTTTTGATAAAATCTAATAAGTCCCAATATTGCTTTCCGCATCAATTAACCTCTCAAAATTCCCCAAAAGTGCTTTGCAGACAGTTGTATAGTTGCTTTGTTCGAATTTTTCAGACAGTGCCTTTCTTGCTATAACGATAAAATCGTATCCTTTTGGAATAAAATCTTTGTTCAATCTAAAACACTCACGAATCCATCTTCTCAATTTGTTTCTTCGGTTCGCCTTTCCAAACTTTCTTTTAACTATAATAGCCAACCTACTGTAATCAAGTCCGTTCTTCCTGTAAAGCACTACAAATTCTTCGCTTTGAATCGCTTTACCGTATCTAAAAACGAGGGATATATCCCTCCTGAGTCTCAGGCGCTCTCTCTTTCTGAACGTATACCTTTTCAGACTGTGAGTCTCCATCTACCTGTTCTTCTTCTGTTCTTTAAAACTCTTCTTCCGCCAGGTGTGGACTTTCTGGCAAGAAATCCGTGTGTTCTTTTTCTTTTGATGCGAGACGGCTGGTACGTTCTCTTCATACTACTTCCTCCTTTTCATATATTTGTAGGTCTAATTCCGATTATACCAAAACTTTCTAGTTATTCAACACATGATTTTCGTGTTTTCGCGTGTACATATAAAAAAACTGGTGGCCAGGGACGGAATCGAACCGTCGACACGTGGATTTTCAGTCCACTGCTCTACCAACTGAGCTATCTTGCCACCTTTAAGTTTTTATATAATCGTTTCAATTCATTTTTTCCACTTGGTGGGTGCGGCAGGACTTGAACCTACGACCTTCTGCTCGTAAGGCAGACGCTCTCCCTCTGAGCTACGCACCCAACCCATTTTAAAAACTGGCGCCCCCAACGGGATTCGAACCCGTGCCGCTGGCTTGAAAGGCCAGTGTCCTAGACCGCTAGACGATGGGGGCGTTCCCTTTATTTCTTCCTGTTTTTCCACAAAATTTTGGTCGTTCAATCAGTGACCGTTACCAATGATACCAAAGAAAAAATTTTTGTCAAGTGGTTTTGAATAGGTTTTAATGAAAAGAAAAGGTTAACATTTTGTATCTAGTAACTACGAAGCAAGTTAATACACTGCTTTTTTGGATGCCAGAGTATGCTTATGTGCTATAATAAAATTAGTAAACTTACAGAAGGGAGGCTCAGTAAAGTGTTTAGATGGCTGTTCTCAAAGCTCACACCGAAGTCAAGACCGAGGCTTGCCAGCGAAGCTTTTAAGAAGGGTGATTTAGAAACTCACAAAAAGCTACATTCACCTGATGAGATAGGAAAAGAACCTTGGCATAAAACTGAGCAGGGAAAATATATAGGCCAAGCCGTTTACGGTGCAAGTGATGGTATAGTGACAACATTTGCTGCAATTTCTGGAATAGCTGGAGCAAACTTGAATCCTAAGATTGCTATCATTGTCGGTTTGGCGAATCTTTTTGCCGATGGTATTTCTATGGCGATTGGGGACTACCTATCGGAGAAATCGGAGAAAGACTACATAAAATCTGAAAAAGAACGGGAGCTGTGGGAAATAGAACATATGCCTGAAGCTGAAAAACAAGAAGTTAGAGAGATTTACAAAAGAAAGGGACTAACAGGTGAAAAGTTAGAACATCTCGTTGAGGCAATCACAAGTAATAAAGAGATATGGGTAGATACGATGTTACATGAGGAACTCGGGATTTTTGAAGATGATACGAATCCTCTAAAAAGTGCTGTTGTAACGTTCTTATCTTTTGTCATTGCAGGTTTCATGCCACTGATTGCGTACATCTTTGCGTCTCAGTCTCAATTGTTGGCGCAAAATCAGTTTTTGGCATCGTGTCTAATAACTGCAGCGACATTATATTTCATAGGTGCTCTGCGTCAGGTTGTTACTGGTGTAAAGTGGTACAAAGGCGGTTTCGAAATGCTATTTGTCGGTGGACTTTCGGCAGTAGTTGCGTATCTAATAGGCTGGTTATTGGAAAAGATAGTAAAAATTCCTGCACTATAGAGTATGCAATCTAATAGAAAAGTGAGTGATTAAAATGAACATAACTTTTCAAGACTTAATTATCCTTTATCCATTAATCTTCTTAGCTGGATTTGTTGACTCGATAGCTGGGGGTGGTGGTCTTATCTCACTTCCTGCATATTTGTTCGTAGGTTTGCCAAGTCATAACGCACTTGCTACAAACAAACTTTCATCGACGATAGGAACAATTTTCAGCACCCTTAGATACGCGAAAGGAAGGGCGATAATCTACCTTGTTGCTCTTCCTTCAGTCGTTGGGTCGCTTATTGGATCACACATAGGTGCGAGGTTGACACTTGTGTTGAGCGATAACATCTTAAAATTGGTTTTAGCCTTCTTAATACCTCTGGCAGCTGTAATTGTCCTTTTGGCAAACCCAAGGAAAGAAAGAACATTGGCAGTGAAAACCATCTCAAAGACGCGAGTTGTTGTAGTTTCTGGTGTGATAGGTTTGACTATAGGCACATACGATGGCTTCTTTGGACCAGGAACTGGCACGTTTTTGATAATACTCTATGTGAGTTTTTTGTCCTTAGACCATGTGAGTGCATCAGGAACAGCTAAGATAGTCAATTTGGCTTCAAACGTAGGTGCACTTTTGACTTTTATCGCTGGTGGTAAAGTCTTATATTCCATAGGACTACCTGCAGCCGTTTTCGGGATTGCGGGTAACTGGCTCGGTTCGGGCCTTGCATTGAAGAAAGGTGCAAAGATTATCAAACCTGTGATGCTTGGAGTTCTTGCAGTACTTTTTGCCAAAATACTTATGGACTTAATTTGAGCTCTCAGCTGGGGGTGAACCTATGGGTGACATGTTAGTAAAGTTGTATGAATTACCGGACCTTAATAGTGCATTAGAAGAAGCGAGGAAAAATGGGATTATCATCAAACGTCCAATTGGTCCAGAGAAATACTTTGTTGTTGAATGGGTCAGGTCGAAGTTTGGAAATCACTGGGCAAGCGAAACTGATATGACTTTTTCCAACAAGCCAATTTCTTCGTTCATAGCTATAGATGAGAAGACGAATAAAATCGTTGGATTTGCTTGCTATGACGCTACAGTACGTGGATTTTTCGGACCAACAGGCGTTGATGAAGGATACAGAGGAAAAGGGATAGGAAAGGCTCTTTTGCTGGCTTGTTTGCACGACATGTTCAACGTTGGATACGCTTATGCTATTATAGGTGACCCCGGTCCGATTGAGTATTATAAAAAAACCGTAAACGCGATAGAGATTGAGAATTCCTATCCTGGAATCTACAAAAACATGATTAGAGAAATTTAACATTAACTTTTGAACTTCGTAAGGTGGCTAAGTATTGAGGTCACCTTATATTTTTTGCGATATGATAACGTTACCATATGATAATGAAATTCAAAGTATTTTGAAAAAAACGAATGTTTGTCTATAATCATAGCGTCACAGGATTGATTTTCTCATTTTTCCAGACATATTTGGCTTTGGTTTGGCAGATAAATTTGTGATTAAATTAGCATTTGATAACGTTATCATATCAGCTCATAACTTGAAGAGCAAAAATGCAAAAAGAACAACTTTCGTTTTTGGATGAAAGTTTTTAATTACGAACCTTCCAAGGGGGTGATGTGGATGAAAAGGGTATTAGTAGCGATGCTTCTAGTAAGCCTTTTGGCGATTGTTTTTGCGGCACCTTAAAACACAACGATTAAAGTTCTGGCGTGGGATGAGGCGCTAACACAAGCTCTCAAGACAGGTATACCCGAATTTGAAAAAGCCACGGGTATAAAAGTTGTTCTTGAGTTAGTGCCATCGGGTAACTTACTTCAAAAGATAGGTGTTAGTGTGGGTGTAGACAGAACGGACTACGATTTGGTAACGGTTGATGAACCATTTATCCCTGCCCTCGCATACCTCATGTTACCATTTGGGCAGTGGGGACCAGGAAAAGTTTACAAAAAGCCGAGTCTCAATGTTTTTGCGCCGAATGCTTTTGAAGTAGCCCAGTGGCAGGGGTTTTCGTAGGTATGCCCATTAACGCAAACGTTTATGTCTGGTTAACAAGGAAAGATTTAATCAATGACCCGAAGTACAGAACTGAGTTCAAAGCAAAATATGGATACGACCTTGGTGTACCAAAAACGTTCAAGGAACTAAGGGATATGGCAGAGTTCTTCTATTCCAAAGGTATATATGGATTCGCACCGTTCACAAAACAGACGGAAGGTTCAACAGCAGAAGCGATATTCATGTTCGAATCATTTGGCACAAGTCCTTTGACTGTCCAAGGAGGCAAAGTTGTTGTTTCTCTCGATGAAAAGAAAGCAGTCGAAGCGATTAATTTCTACAAAGAACTCTTAAAGTTCTCACCTCCAGGGGCACTTGACATGGGACACTCGGAAAGGATTGCAGCATTTAATCAGGGGAAAGTATTTACGATGTTCCAGTGGCCAGCTCTTGTTCCGCAACATGAAGACCCAAATAACTCACTTGTCGCAGGTAAGATTATCTACTCTGCACCACCAGTTGGTCCGGTAAAAGTAGCAGCCATTAGAGGGTGCTGGGTGTTGGCTATGCCAATTGCTTCAAAGAACAAAGCGGCGGCAGCAGAATTTGCTTATTGGTGGGCTTCATATGAAACAGGGCAAAAACTCATCCCAAAAGGTTTCACTCCAGCTAGGTCTGATTTATTGCTGAACCCGAATTACAACAAGGAGAGACCTTGGTTTAAGGCAATTTTTGATTCTATGAGAAACGCAGTCGCCAGGCCAAGGTTTACAAAATACCCAGAAGCTTCTCAGATAATCAGGAACTATTGGTTGGCAGCAATAAGCGGAAAAATGTCGCCAGAGGAAGCTGTGAGGAAGATGAAAGATGAGCTCAGCGAGCTTGTTGGGAAATAGTAAGACAAAAAAAAGTGGGGGCGCATGCCCCCATTGGTTCTTCATCATTCCTGCCTTAGTAATAGTTTTTGCTATTCTGATATTTCCTGTAATATACTCCGTTTACATGGCAACATTCGAATGGCACTTGTTTTATAGTGCTGAGAGAAAGTTTGTTGGGGTGGGAAACTTTATACAGTTGTTTAGAGATAAAGAATTTTTACATTCTCTATGGCTTCAGTTCGGTTTTGTTGTCATTGCACTACCAATAGAGACGGTTTTAGGCTTCTTCGTGGCGCTGTTATTGAATCGAGAAGGGAAGTTCTATGCTTTGGTTAGGTCGTTGCTTTTGCTACCTGTTTTTATTCTTCCTGTTATCTCCGGTTTGACTTGGCGTTTGATGTTACAACCAGGATACGGTATCATAAGTTTCATTTTGGAAAAACTTGGGTTTGGTGTAAAGGCATGGCTTGCGGAACCTGATTTTGCTTACGGGATGGTGATAGTTCAGGATGTCTGGCGTATGTGGCCATTTATGTTTATGTTCATATACGCCGGATTGACTGGACTACCAAAGGAAATTATCGAAGCCGCAGAAATCGATGGTGCTAGGTTTTGGACAAGGGTGTTTAAAATTATCTTGCCACAGCTTAGGCCAACGATAGCAACAGCATTTTTGCTTAGGTTGGTTGATGCACTGAGAATATTCTCCGAAGTTTACGTTATGACCGGCGGAGGACCTGGGAACGCAACGATGTTGTTGTCACTTTATATCAATAAGCAAGCATTTGAGTTTTTTAATATAGGATACGCTGCTGCGATGGGTGTTGTTTTGCTTGTTCTTGCACTAACATTATCTTTCTTTATCGTACGCGGGAATATTCAGTTTGAAGGTGAGCGTGGATGAAAGCGAACGTAGGTAGAAAAAGAGGGAAAAAGATGGTTGTTTCATTCATTCTTTTCATTGTTTCGTTAATCGTTTTAATAGTTGAATTGATGCCTATAATGGTTGTTATTACCAGTGGGTTTAAAAGAGACATCGATATCTGGGTTCGTGGTCCTTTTTGCTTTAAACCAACACTTCAAAGTTACAAAGAGGTGCTTTCAAACACAGACTTTTTAATGAGTTTGAAAAATAGTCTTCTTGTTGGCGTGAGTTCAACGGTAATTTCAATCATTGTTGGTGCCATGGCTTCTTATGGACTTACAAGGTACGTATTTAGGTTCAAAGAAGCGATAGCATACACTTTCCTTGGTTTCAGAATGGTTCCACAAATATCCCTTGTTATACCACTTTACGTCATGTTTAACTACTTAAGACTGAGAGATACGCTGACGGGGATAATATTGGCTCATGTTAGTTTTAACATACCATATGTCATATGGTTACTTTTACCCTTTTTTGCTGCTGTACCTCGTGATTACGAAGAAGCAGCAAGAGTAGATGGTGCAACGGAAAAGCAGATTTTTTGGAGAGTTTTCTTTCCACTTGTGTCTCCAGGACTTGTGGTAGCAAGTGTATTCGCATTTTTGATGTCTTGGAACGAATTTTTGTATGCTCTGATTTTAACATCGGTAAATGCAAGGACTGCGCCTGTTGCTGTTAACGGTTTGCTTGGACAATATGCTCCAAAATGGGGGCAGTTGACGGCTGCAGGTACTATTATGCTGATACCGGTGTTTGTTATAACTCTAAGCTTGCAAAGATACATCATAAAAGGTCTTATATCAGGGGGGATTAAAGGATGAGTAAAGAAGTTAAGAAGGGAAACCAACTGAATGGAAACGAAAAGGTTCCGTTCATAACAAAGTTTTTCTTTGGGTTCGGTGATGTTTACGGTGGGGGAGTATTTAACATCATCAACTTCTTTTACGCGATATTTTTAACCGATGTTGTTAAGATTCCCCCAGCTTATGCCTCCATCATTTTTTTGGTCGGTAAGATATGGGATGCTATAACTGATCCAATAATGGGTTACATAAGTGACAGGACGAAATCAAGGTGGGGTAGACGAAGACCGTATTTCTTGTTTGGCGTACCATTTATATTTTTATCGTTCGTTATGGTTTGGTATCCGGTATCGTTTGAGAGTACATTTGCAAGATTTTTATACGCTCTTTTTTCATACATGTTCCTCAATACTGTTGTGACAATGGTCTTAATACCTTACACCGCAATGAGTGCTGAGATTACTCTAGACTACAACGAAAGAACTGCAATAAATTCTTTGAGGCTAATGTTCTCTCTGTTTTCATCACTACTTTGCGCGGTTTTACCGATGATGATAGTGAAAAGCATGGGCGACCCAAAGAAGGGTTACTTAACGATGTCTATCATCTTCGGAGCTTTCTTTGCACTGCCATATCTTGGTGTTTTTGCATTTTCAAAAGAAAAGAACTTCAAACCGGCGACAACAAAATTGAATTTTAAAGAATTAATTATAGAACCACTCAAAATAAAGACATTCAGGCTTTATCTTGGCATGTTCCTTTTTGCGTATCTGGCGATTGACACCGTTTCTGTTATCTTCCCGTACTACATGAAATACTACATCGGAAGACCTTACTTTGTTTCCGCTGTTCTAGGTGTTTTACTTATAACTGAAATCATCTTCGTACCAGTTTATGCAACAATTGCGAGGAGAAAAAGTAAGAATTTTGCATATATCGTTGGTGCTTTGGTATGGATGGTAGGTGCCGCACTCACATTCTTCTTCAGACCAGATTGGCCGTCACAACTGTTGCTAGCTGTTGCAGCACTGATAGGTGCAGGTGTTTCTGCAGTCGCTGTTATGCCACATACCATTCTTGGAGATGTTACTGATGTTGCAGAGTTAAAGTATTCCGAAAGAAGGGAAGGAAGTATTTCTTCGCTTGCAACGTTCCTTAGAAAAGTTGCATCAGCGCTTGTTCAAGCTTTAATTCTTTTGATACTTGGTGCTGTAGGATACATAAATCCAAAGGGTAACGAGATTCCAAAACAACCAGAGAGTGTTGTATTGGCGATACGGTTAATAGTTTTCGTTGGACCAATTTTGTTACTGTTGGTGGGTATCTACTGTGCAATAAGATACCCACTCAAACCAGAAGTCCATAAAAGACTGATGGAAACTCTGAACGCCAAACGTTTGGGTACAAATGTAGATGAAGGAGCTTTGGAGGAATTGGAGAGAGAGTTAATTTGACAATTACTTTGTTTGAGCAATTTTGCTGGAGATGGAAAGGGAGAGTGTGACTATAAAGGCACTAAGCCTCTTAATACTTGTCGTTGTATGGGGAACTTATTATGTAGCAACTAAATTAGCCCTATCGGCATTTAGCGTAATCTTCAATGGTATATTTATACGTACTTTTGTGCTCTTTTTGATGCTCTTAGTGGGAGCAGTATTGAGGAGAACTGGTGAATTACTGAAGGTAAGATACATTTTTACAAGACTTCTTTTGATAGGTTTGCTCGGTTTTGCTTTGGATATTACCGCATTCTTGGGTTTCAAATATTCAACGGCTTCGAAAGGTGCGGTGCTGTTGAGAACGGATGTTCTATTTTCCGCTTTCATATCTCTGTTTTTTGGAGAAATCCCAGGGTTGTTGGATATAATTTCGATGGCGCTCATGCTCTTTGGTGTAGTTCTCGTAACAAATGCTCAAAACTTACTAAAGCTCAGTCAAGGAGATGTATTTTTCTTACTTAGTGCGTTTTTCATAAGTTTGAACGCATTTGTCATTCGGAGTGTTCAGGAAGATAAGAGAAACCCTGGAACAGATTTTGTTATCGCGTTTTACAATAATTTCTTTACACTAGTGTTTTTCTCTCTTTTTTCGTTCAAATCACTACTATACGAGTTGGTTGGTAACTTTAGACTAGTTGGCATTAATATACCTACGTTGGGACTTATTGCTGCCGGCATGTTTCAGTACTTAATATACGTTGTTTATTACAAAAATCTAAGACTTTTCCCGGTATGGCTTGTAAGAACTTCTCTTTTGTTCATGCCGGTGTATGTGCTGTTTGTGATGTCTTTTTTTGGAGAGTCCATTACTGGTAAACAGTTAATAGGTGTCGTGGTGATACTCGTGGGTGCGTTCTTGTTGACGATGAACAATCAGTTTATCAAACAAGGAAAGCAAGCGAGGAGGTGATAAATATGTTAGAAACCGAGAAATTCCAAATCTTTAATCCTGTCAGAATTGTATACGGAAAGGGTGAATTAGAAAACTCGAGGGATATCTTCGGTGTTTCGCAAGTGCTTGTTATATGTGACCCATTTGTTAGCACAAGCGAATATTTTAAAAAGGCTATGGAAAAATACAAATCTGTTTTTGTTTACGATAAAATTGTTCCCAACCCATCGTGTGAAATGGTTGATGAAATTATTGAGATTGTGTACGAGTATTCAAAAGGTTCTCCGAAATTTGAGGGTGTGATAGGCATCGGTGGAGGGAGTACACTTGATACTGCAAAAGCGATAAGCTCTCTGTTGGTGAGTGAAGGGAAACTGAGTGATTATGTCGATGGAAAGAAAAGGTTTGATAAAAGATTACCCCTGATGCTTGTGCCAACGACATCAGGAACAGGCAGTGAAGTGACAAATGTTGGAGTTTACACACTGAATGGAATAAAGAGACCGATGACGAGTCCAACATTTTGGGCGGATGTTGCTTTGATAGACCCTATCTTGACTTATTCGATGCCAAGGAGAATTGCAGCTACAACAGGGCTCGATGCGCTTACACATGCAGTTGAGAGCTACTGGGCTAGTAGTACGCAACCTTACACGGAAGGGCTTGCTTTGAGAGCAGCAAAAATGATACTGGAAAGTTTCGAAGCTTCTATCGATGGTGAAGAATGGGCAAGGGATGAAATGGCTGTGGCAGCGACGATAGCAGGTGTGGCGTTTAGTCAAACAAGAACAACAGCTGCTCACGCTATTAGCTTTCCAATAACGAGCTTTTACAACGTGGAACATGGGCTTGCGTGTGCACTGACGCTACCAAGTTTGATTAGATGGACTTACAAATTTGTTTCCAAGAAAATGGATGATTTTGCAAGTTATCTCGGGTTGAAAGATGTGGGAGAACTTGCCAGGAAAGTGGAGCAACTAATGGAGTATTCAGGGTTTTCACGCAGGCTTTGTGACTATGGTGTAAAGGAAAATGAGCTTGAAGAAATAGCTAGAGTTTCCATGGAAGCGAACATAATAAATCTGACACCAGGGAAACCAAGCTATGATGATGTGCTAAGAATCTTAAAAGAGATATTCTGATGAGGAGGGATTAGTTTTGAGTGGTAAACTACTAGATTTGACACCGGAAGAAGTTACTTTCTTGAAAAAGAAAGCAACGCAAATAAGAATTATTACCCTTGAAATGATAGGTCATCTTGGAGTAGGGCATGTCGGAGGTTCTCTATCCATAGCTGAAGCTTTGGCGGTGCTCTACTACAAGGTTATGAGAATAGACCCCAAGAACCCTAAATGGGACGAACGGGACAGATTTGTCCTGTCGAAAGGTCATGCTGGACCTGCGCTCTACGCCGTATTAGCGGACCTTGGATACTTCCCATACGAATGGATATACACGTTGAACAAACCTAATACGAATCTTCCAAGTCATTGCGACAGGTTAAAAACTCCAGGTGTTGATATGACCGCTGGCTCACTCGGACAAGGTTTATCAGCTGCCGTTGGCATGGCACTTGGGGCGAGAATCAGGAAGATGAACATACGTGTCTTTGCTCTTATAGGGGACGGAGAATCTCAAGAGGGTCAAATCTGGGAGGCAGCAATGTTTGCTTCACACAATAAACTGAATAACTTAATTGCTTTTACCGATTACAACAAAATGCAGATAGACGGCTACATTCACGAAGTTAATAACCTTGAACCACTTGCAGATAAATGGAGAGCGTTTAATTGGCACGTGGTAGAAGTTGATGGCCACGATGTACAGCAGATATACAATGCTATCCATGAGGGCATGTCGCAAGATGAAAAACCAACGATGATAATATTGCACACAATCAAAGGTAAAGGGGCTTTCTTTGCGGAAGGTAAAGTGACATCTCACAATATGCCTATCAAAAAAGAGGAATTAAAAATTGCGATAGATAGCCTCAGAAAAGAAATCGAAGAAATTGAAGGGGTTGATGTGCAATGAACAATACAAAGAAACAACTGCCTTTGCCAACGCAAGATGATAGGGAAATTAGAGATATATACGGCGAGCTGTTGCTTGATTTGGCAGAACAGGACGAGCGCATTGTTGTGTTAAACGCGGACTTAGCAAGGTCGGATAGCACACTGAAATTCAAAGAAAAGTTTCCCGAGAGATTTATCGATGTTGGGGTGGCAGAGGCGAATATGATGGGTATAGCTGCAGGACTTGCAAATATGGGACTTATTCCAATTGCTCACAGTTTTACCCCGTTTGCAACCAGGCGTGCGTACGACCAAATAACAATATCCATAGCTTACGCGGGATTACCTGTGAAAATAATGGGAACAGACCCAGGTGTTACTGCAGAACTCAACGGCGGTACACATATGAGCTTTGAAGACGCTGGTATAATGAGAAACCTGCCAAATATGGTCATAGTTGAACCTGCTGATGCTATTCAACTTAGAGCGTTGTTTAAGCAAATCATCTATTGCGACCAACCAGTTTATACAAGGCTTTACAGACGAAGAAAGGACAGGTTCTTTACTGGAGATGAAAAATTTGAAATAGGAAAGATATACACTATGAAAGATGGAAAAGATATAACGATAATCGCTTCTGGGCTAATGGTGGGGCAAGCAATAATTGCTACTAATATGCTGGAAGATGAGGGAATAAGTGTGAGATTATTGAATATGCATACACTTAAACCAGTTGATGAGGAGACTATTATTAAAGCGGCAATGGAAACTGGAAAGATAGTTGTTGTTGAAAACCACAGCATACTCAACGGATGGGGAAGTGCGGTCTGTGAAGTAGTAGCCGAACACTATCCAGTTCCCGTTGTAAGAATAGGTGTAAGGGACCACTTTGGCGAGGTCGGATTAACGGACTTTCTTCTTGAGAAATACAAGATGACAGCAAAGGATATTTACAGTGAAGCTAAAAAGCTTTTGGAAAAGTAAGGTTGTGTGACCTTTATAGTTCAAAGAGGTGTTAACAATGATAGAGATTAACGATAAATCAATTAGATTAAAGCTAGGAAATTTTGAATTGATGCATAAGAAGAATTTTCCTATGTTTGCAGTGGGCTATGGTCAAAACAGATACGAAATGTCGCACGGGAATTTTAACATTTCAAAGTACTACAAAAGTAAGATACCGCTGAGAGAGTTTAAAGTGATATCGAAAACGTCAGAAAGTTATGAAATACTCTTCTATTCAAATAGCGGTGAGGAACTGAAATGTAGATTCAGCGTTGGCACAGACACGGTGAGTATTGAAATACTATCACATTCAGAACAATTGAACAGATTTTGGATTTACATACCTGCATTGGAAAATGAGGAAATATACGGATGCGGTGAACAATACTCTTATTTAAACCTTCGTTCAAAAAGAGTTCCGTTGTGGGTTTCAGAGCAGGGCGTTGGAAGGAACAAGAGGGATATCATAACCCATTTTGCGAACTTCAAAGATGATGCAGGCGGAGATTGGTACACCACCTACTTTCCTCAACCAACGTTTGTTTCGAGTAAAAATTACTACGCGATAGTGCATAGTTATGCTTACAGTGAATTTGATTTCTCACATAGAGATTTCCATGAGCTTGAAATACATGAAATACCTCAGAAGATAGAATTTGGCGTTGGAGAGTCGCTTATTGACACGGTAATAAAACTTTCCAAAAGTATTGGCCTTCCAAATCCGCTTCCTGATTGGATATACGATGGAGTAATTCTGGGGCTTCAGGGCGGGCGAGACGTGGTTATGCCAAAAATTATGAATGCACTTGAAAAAGGTTTGAAGATAACTGGGCTTTGGATACAAGATTGGGAAGGCAAACGCGTTACGACTTTCGGAAGGCAGTTGATGTGGAACTGGGTCTATGATGAGAGCATGTATCCAGATTTGCCTGGAATGATAAATCAACTCAAAAATATGGGAATAAGGACGCTTGGTTATATAAACACATTCCTTGCTTTAGAAGGCTCGCTTTACAAAGAAGCTTCGAAAAAGGGATATCTTGTTAAAAAAGCCAATGGCGAAGAGTACCACGTTGTAGTTACAACCTTCCCAGCAGCACTTGTCGATTTCACAAACCCTGAAGCCAGGGAATGGATAAAGAACGTTATCAAATCAAATATGATAGGTATTGGACTTTCTGGTTGGATGGCTGACTTTGGAGAGTATCTACCAACAGACGCTGTTTTGTACGATGAAACGCCGGCAGAGCTGTACCACAACAAGTATCCTGTGGAATGGGCAAAAATAAACGCAGAAGCAGTCGAAGAAGCAGGAAAAAAAGTGAAGTTGTGTTTTTCATGAGGGCGGGAAATCTTTACAGTGCTAAGTACTCAACACTTTTCTGGCATGGAGACCAGCTTGTGAATTGGTCGAAGGATGATGGATTACCCTCTGTTATTGTTGCAGCACTCTCTATGACAATGTCAGGAATAGGACTCACTCATTCTGATATAGGCGGATACACAACGTTGGCAAAAAACGTACCTGATATAGTTGTGACAAAACGAACAAAAGAATTATTTATAAGATGGGCTGAGCAGGCGACATTCACACCAGTTATGAGAACACATGAAGGTAATTGGCCAGATGAGAATTGGCAGTTCGACTCGGATGAAGAGACGTTAGAGCACTTTGCACGCATGAGCAAAGTTCATTTTGCTTTGAAACCATATATAAAGCATCTTGTTGAAGAATACACTTACAAAGGAAAGCCGATTATAATGCCTCTAAACCTAAAATACAAGGTTGATAATGTCGAAGAGTTAAAATATCAATATCTTTTTGGAGAAGATTTATTGGTAGCCCCCGTTGTAGAAAATGGTCAAAACGTAAAGAAGGTGTTTTTACCAGATGATGAATGGATACATTTGTGGAGTGGTAAAAAGTACTCGGGAGGTATTTACGAAATAGAAGCACCGATAGGTTATCCACCGGTGTTTTACAGGTTGAGTTCTCGCTGGAAAGATATTTTTGAGAAGGCAGGTGACGTGGAATGAGAAGCAGTATGAAACGGAAACTCAAAGTAGGACTTGTTGGACTTATTCAGCTGAATTACAGAGGAAACAAGCAAGAGGTTTACAACAAAAGTGTCGAGGGTTTGAGAAAATTGTCTCAAGAGCTTGATTTTGAATTCTATTGGAGAAAAGACTTTGTTGTGACTAAAAATGACGCTATCCAAGCACTTAAAGAGATGGAAGACCAAGAAATTGATTTTCTCCTTGTCCAGTCTACATCTTTTTCTTCTGGGTATCTGATACAAATCTTGGCTCAAACTAAAGCTTACCTTGGTCTGTGGGCTGTACCGGAGATAACCACTTCGGGTCCTTTGCCACTTAATTCGTTCTGTAATATGAATCTAAACATGAGTATTATAGATAGATTCTTACCTTACCTTGGTAAAGATGCAAAATGGTTCTATGGATTTGCTGAAGACGAACTTTTCAAAAGAAGGTTTGAAGTAACAATAAGAGCGCTACGAGCTATAGTCAATGTGAAAGGTTCAAACTATGCACTGGTTGGTGGACGGGCACCCGGGTTCGATAACTTGTTTTACGATCCAAGGCTTTTAATGTCCAAATTTGGTGTTTCAGTTGACGAGATAGAGTTCGGAGATTTAAAGAAGCTGTTCTTTGAACAAAGTGTTGGTAAGGTTCGAGAAATTGAAAGAGAAATCCGCGAAAAATACTTTATTGCTGATGAATTTGCTGAAGGTTTTATAGAGAAGATGGCAAGGCTTGTCTGTGCAGTTAGAGAACTTGCTCAGAAAGGTAACTATGATGGTCTTGCGATAAGTTGTTGGCCAAGATTCAGAAGTGAGTTGGGCATGGTACCTTGCGGAGCGTACGCGTTCCTTTCTGATGAAGGAAATACAACTGTCTGTGAAGGTGATATCGTTAGCTTGCTAAGTATGAAAATACTCGAGTATATATCTGATTATCCGGCAATCTTAATGGACTTATCCAGTTTTGACATGTCCGATAACAGCATCTTCTTGTGGCACTGCGGCATTGGTAGCAAATATTACTCCAAAGGTCAGCCCATCTTAGAAAGACATTTTAACCCTGGACCTTACGTAGATGGAAAGGGATGGTTAGAAATGGCACCGGTGGCGAGTATGAAGTTTTCAGAGATGCAAGCAACCATAGCAAGGATTGGGAATAACTTGTCTGAGTATTTCGTAATGACCGGTGAATTTATAAACGATGAAAGCAAACCGGATTACTTTGGCAGCAGAGGATGGTTGGGAAAACTCAAATACTTTGGGCAAGAAATCAGTGCCCTTGACTTAATGAATACATTGCTTGTTAGAAAGGTAGAACATCACTTCCCTGTTGTTAAAGGTATCTGGGATAACGAATTCATAGAGGCCATGAATTGGCTCGAGCTTTCTCCAGTAAAGAAAGTTCCATACAAGGATTATTATCAAAATTACAAATTGATATAATAAAGAAAAGGGGGAATACAGTATGGCTGATAAAAGGATAGTTATTGGTTCTGATAAATCAGGGTTTACTTTAAAAGAGGCGGTGAAAAAGCACCTTCAAGAGAAGGGATACGAAGTAGAAGACGTGGGAACTTTAGATCCAGAAAACTGGCTTCCTTACTATGTAGTTGCGCCGCGTGTTGCGAAAAAGATTCAGTCTGGGGAATACGAGAGAGGGATATTGATATGCGGAACAGGTGCAGGTATGTCAATAGTTGCGAATAAATTTAAGGGTGTATACGCGGTTGCTGTCGAAGGTAGCTACACAGGAAAGATGGCAAAAGTTGTGAATAACGCAAATGTGCTTACAATGGGTGGTTGGGTTATTGCTCCTGAGCAAGCATGTGATGTTGTGGATAAATGGCTTGAGTCTTCTTTTACAGAAGGTTTTCCAGAATGGCGCCAAGAATTTTTGAAGAATGCGTATAAAGAAGTTCAGAAAATTGAGGAGGAAAACTTTAAATAGTGGTGAAAAGAAAAAAGTTTGCAACGATAAAAGATGTTGCTGAAGCTTCAGGATTTTCCATTAACACTGTTTCGCGTGCACTGAGTGGGCGCGGATACGTGAAGAAAGAGACCAAGGAAAAAATTCTCCGTGTTGCAGCTGAGCTTGGATACACAAGAGATTGTACAGCTAGTGCATTAAGAACAAGGAAAACACATCTAATAGGTGTTGTCGTTGTCGACAACACCAATCCTTTCTATGCAGAAGTAATAAAGGGAATTGAACTCGAGGCTCGAAGCTACGGTTACACAATATTGCTTGTGAACACTGATCGAAATTATGAAAACGAAGAAAAAGCTATAAACACTTTACTACAAAGACGTGTTGATGGTTTAATCATAACAGCGGTGCAAACAAAGATAGACGATATTCTCAGATTAGTCCAGCAGGGAATTCCAAACGTTGTAATCGGGGCAAGATTTGAAAATATACCTACAAACTACGTATGCAGTGATGATGAACGTGGCGGATATATAGCAATGAAATACCTTTTAGACACTGGACATAAAAATGTACTCTTTTTGAATGCTCAGAAATACAAATATGCAGCAAGAGTTAGGGAACAGGGGATGAGAAAAGCTCTAAATGAGTACGAACTAACCTCGGAAAACAAAGTTGAGTTCGAAGTCATATACTCAAATGAAGGTTTCGAAAATGCTTACGAAACTTTCCAAATGTTTCTCCAGAAAATGAAAAAAGAGTTTAAGTATGATGCAATAATCTGTTATAACGACATCTTTGCCTATGCAGTTATCAAACTATTAAAAGAGCATGGATTCAAAATTCCTGAGGAACTTTCCGTCATTGGATTCGATGACATCAGCTTTTCATCGATAATAGAGCCTCCGCTAACCACGGTAGCTACAGATAAAATCCGATTGGGAAGGGAAGCATTCAAGAGCGTCATAAGAAATATTGAAAATGGTTCCATTGCGCAGATAATTTTGCCCATTGAATTAAGAATAAGAAAATCTACTAAAAACCGGAGCGATGGAAATTCTTAGTGTAAAGTTTTTCACGTTTATGGTAAAATATTGATGAATAAAAAATAGAAAGGGGCATAGGTTATGTCGGATATCAACAAAATCATCAACGAAAAGGTTGACAAATATTTTGACGAAATCTCAGAAGCTCTCAAAAAGGTTATAGCGATTAGATCTGTAATGGGTGAACCAAAAGATGGAATGCCTTTTGGTGAAGGTCCTGCAAAAGCTTTGCACGAAACCCTGAAGATAGCGGAAGAACTTGGATTTAAGAGTGTGAATGTTGATAACTATGCAGGACACGTTGAATACGGAGAAGGTGGGAAACTTTACGCGGTTCTTGGACACTTAGATGTTGTCCCCGAAGGTGATATAGAAAGGTGGACAAGTAATCCGTTTGAACTGGTGATTAGAGATGGCAAGATGTATGGTAGAGGTGTTTCTGACGACAAAGGTCCAAGCATCGGCGCACTTTTTGCATTAAAGATAGCTTCGGAATTGGTCGATAAACCAAAAAATAGGGTGCGTGTTATATTTGGCACAAACGAAGAAAATGGTTCGCAGTGCTTGAAGTATTACTTTACGAAAGAACCGTATCCAGATGCAGCTGTAACCCCGGATGGTGATTTTCCAGCCGTCTTTGCAGAAAAAGGTATAGTTACTTACACTATAAAAAGAACTATCACTAAAGACTACTCCACAAAGCTTGTTGAACTCAAGGCGGGAACAGCAGCAAACGTTGTGCCAGAAGAATGTATTGCGGTTGTAGAGTCCGACAAATTGAACGAAATTGAATATTTAGTGTCTAATTATATAGGAGAGTGTAAGTACGAATGGAAAGTTGCTGGTGATAGAATAACAATAAAATCACTTGGCAAATCTGCACACGGTGCTCATCCAGAAGCGGGAATTAATGCGGCTTCAGGTATGCTTGAATTACTTTCAAGAATTGATTTTGGTCCGGAAAATGAGACGATTAGAATGTTATACGAACGCCTTGGAAGAGATTACTACGGTATAGGTCTTGGTATATCTGGTCAAGATGATGTAAGTAAAAAACTTACGTGCAACCTTGGGATTTTAAAACTTGAAAACGATGCGATAACGGCGGTTATAAACATTAGACATCCGATATTCTTCAATGTAGATATGATAACAATGCAAATCAAAGAAGCTATGAAAGGATTTGAAGTAGAACGAACAAGTTACAGCAAACCTCTTTATGTGTCAAAAGACAGTGACTTTATGAGATTGCTACTGAAGATATACCGTGAAGAAACTCAAGATATGTCCGAACCTATCTCAATCGGTGGAGGTACATATGCAAGAAGCGTTCCATACGGTGTGGCTTACGGTGCGGTTTTCCCAGGAGAAGATACACACATGCACCAGCCTGATGAATGTTGGTCTTTGGAATCGTTTAAGAAATACATACGTATATACACAAAACTTATATACGCTTGGTTGACAGAATGATTATTAAATTTCTGTGCATAATAATCCTCCGCTTGAGATTGCGGGGGATTATTAAAATCAAGAGAGGTGATATGAGTGAGAAAGTTTGTCGTTAACGTTTGCTTGTTAACATTCTTACTTTTGTTGGTCCTAAAAGTTTACGCTTCAGATTCGATGAATATTGATTGGAGTAAGCCCAACTTTGTATCAAGCACTTTTCCAATCTCTAATTACGACCAATCTAAACCGGAAAGTGCTTTTGGAGCTGTCTATGCAAGAAACATTTCCGTTCGTGTTATCGGTAATAACGTTGTTGCTGTTAACGCTTACAAAATCCAGACTGTCCAGGCGGACCCAGGTGCTGGTCCTTTCAGAGACGTATCTCAAACTCATGCTGTGGATTTCGACAGAAACGGATATTCAGACATAGTTGCTGTAACATACGGTGGTAAGTTGTTTGTAAAACGAAATGCGATGCCAAACACAGGAACTCTTGACTTTCAGGATGTTACATCATATGTCATAGGAAATTCAAGCTATAGTTACATACATGGTGACGGAACGATGGTTGTGGATGATTTTAATAACGACGGTAAACTTGACTTGTTCTTGTACAACGAAAAGTATCAGGCTGCATTTATCAACGATGTGATAACGCCGAAACCAACAATTCAAGATAAGGATAAAAATATAGCGATAACTAAGATTAATAAAGGCTCGAAGTTTCTAACTAATTGGACAGTTAGTGCAATGGCAAGTTATGACTTTGACAAAGACGGCTATAAAGACATAATTTATGCGGACATGAGTGGGAGAGTATGGTTTTGGAAGAACGACCCAACACGAGGAAACAGCAGGTTTTTCGATGCTTCAAAGATTACTTTACTTTTTTCAGACCCAGACATAGGTACAACTGCATCCAAAGGAGGAGCTGTTCTGGATATAGGAGATTTAAACGGTGATGGTGTTCCAGACATTGTCGCAGGTAATACCGACAAAAGAGGTATATTTATATACTATGGCAAGCTTGTTAATAATGAAATAAAATATACCCCAGCAAAAAAGGTCGCTATAGTCAAGCTTGATGGAGACCTTGGGACAGAAGCAAGTGTAGATGGAACTATTCCAAACTCAAAGAGTCCAAAGTATTTGCCATCATTTGCACCAACGATAATAAAAATAACAGACCTAGACAGAGACGGGAAGCCAGACATATTTGTTGGGACTGATGCTTGGCGTCAAGGTGCAAATTTTGGAGGTTCGATATACTTGTTCAAAGGCACGAGTCGTGATACAACGGGGAAACCGAAGTTTACTAGTCTCGAACTTGTTAAAGGTAGTTATTCGTCGGAAAACAAACCACCGTACGATTTTGATGCTGGCGCAATTGGTGACCTTGACAACGATGGAATACCCGACTTTGTTGCAGCCGATGGAAACCACTCAGGTAACTTCTATAAAGTGATTACAAAAACTGTACAGCAGTATGTGTCGGAACCTGGTATTCTCTTAAGTGATTACCTTACAAACTTAGTGAACTTCAAATTGCCTGACGGCACTATGACTAGAGGTATTCCAAGAAGTGTTTTGCAGTACTATTTTGTTTATGCAATAGAGGTAGAGGTGTCGTTTACAAACGACGGTTCAGGAAAATTTGAAATAAGATACTCCAAAGGTGCTATTAGAGACCCGACGATAATAGACCCAAAAAATTTTCCACTTATGCTTGACCCAAATAAGATAGATCCTAGTACAAATCAATGGTTACCCATGGATCCAAAACCAGTTCCATTTAACGGGTCATTCAAGGCGCGCGTTATACTCTCAACTCCATCCCCGGATCCGCAAATTCTGATAGTATTATACCCTGACAACCAAAACACGGCACCGCATTTGAAAAGTGTGGTCTATAGAATATGGACGAAGCCTGCGACTGTTGAGATTAAAGGATTTAGATGGTTGAAAAGTGCTTGGTGAAAGATTAAAACCGATGGGTTATAATCTTTGCTGGATGAGGTGGTGTTGTGAGAAAAGGTTCGCTACTTGTTGAAGCTTTGATTGCTTTGGTAATTATAATGTTCTCCGTAGGTATAGCTATGGTGAGCTCGTATAACCTTCTTAAAAAGTCTTACGAAAACCAAGCGCTTGTAGAGCTCGCAGACGTGCTTTTGAACGAGTGTGAGAAAATGCTTACTATGAATGTACTTCAAATTGCTAGTGGAACTCGAAAGGTTATATACCACGGTAAGGAGTTCTCCGTGAACGTGACAAAAACTATCGCCAATTACTCCAGTAAGTTCACTATGTCACCTGATGGAGAACCTGTTACCTTAAATTTCTCCGGACTCTCGAATATTGTTGTTGTGGTGGTTAGAGTAACTGATTCCAAAGGTCGTTATGTGGAGACAAAGGTGGTGCCAAAACAGTGAGAATATCTTTACGAATTGGATATACACTTGTTGAAATACTCATCGCTATTTTGCTCATCGCTATTATAATGGGAATCTCCACGCCGGTTATCTCTAAAATGGCACAAAATCTTCCTGTAGAAGCAAAACTTACCTCTCTTTCTCAGAAACTTTTTTTCTTGCTTTCCGACGCTCGAAGAGAAGGGTTCATTGGAAACTCTGTGGTTTGTATAAAATATGAGAACAAAACATTCTATGCGTTTATTGACAACGATTTTAACGGTATTCCAGACGATGGAAAGTATATATCTTCTTTCGAGTTCAAGAATAAAGATTACGAAGGCGTGGTTTTCAAATTTAACAGCATGGAGGTTAGCAAAATACAAGACCTGTATACAATAGACGGTCTTTTCGTTAAATACCTCTCAGATTCTAAATTATTTGATATAACCTACTCAAATTGCACGTTTGAATTTTCGTATGGCGACAAATCGGTTCAGGTACTCATACAAGATTCTTATCCAAAGTTGATTGAAAAGTAGAAAATCTTCTCGATGCTTGGAGGCACGGCTATGAGAAAGCGATTTGGTTACACCTTTGTAGAAGTTCTAACAAGTTTGATAGTTATTTCCATATTCTTTGCCATACTTACGATGGTTATGGATATGACTTTGAGGTCTTATAGGGTTTCAAAATCCACTTTGTATTCACTTTACGCGAATAGTTATGTCAATTTTCTTTTCGATGTAATAGAAGGTGAGTTGAAATGGGCTGGTAGTGGGTCAGCGTTGTTTGTGAATCAAAGTAATAAGAATTTGCGACTTCTTAGACCTGTGTTTACACCTGGAAATGCTGGGAGTTACACTAGACCTGGGACAGTATACCGGGATATTACTGACCATCTTTGGCTCGGTGACAGTATAGATATTGAAAAGACAAACGACGGTTTCGTAATTTATATAACTTATGTGATTACATATCCAGTGACATTCAAACGAAATTCAGATGGTACTTACTCACCTCTCCAAAGTGGTTACTTAGGACCTGCTGGATGGGCTATATTAACAACTGCCCTCTCGCCATCAAGTGATGGATACCAACCCAGGTATGCAAAGTTGAGATATTATCTAAATGGTAAACCATTTAGCGGTGGAAACGTTAGCCCTTCTGATCGTTTCACTTTAAAAGAAATTAACCTTGCGGTTCAATCAGTAGAGCTTGACCTTTTACCTACCGACAACTTTGTTTATCCCATTGCGAGGTTTAAGAATGCAGTTCTTAACAATGGATACGTTACCCGTTCATTTAGACAAGTAAGGATTGAATACAGAGCTTCTGAAAAGAGATTCGTTATGACAAGGTTTATGCCTGCACTCGATTTGACGACTAATTACTTTCCGGTGACACTTTTAGAAAACGTAGAGCATGTTGAAGCGTATTTGGTTTATGATCAAGGTGGAAATACAAATAAAATAAGATTTGATAACAGAAGTGATTGGAATACCTATAAGAACAGTTCTGAAATTAAAGCAATCAAGGATAAAATAATAGGCATTGAGCTCAAAGTTAAGTGGAAGATGCCTTGGTCGGATATCGTTGGAAGTACTGGAGAAGTTGAGAAGACGAAATTCATAATCTTACCTCATGGTGTAAAATAATACTCAATCAAATTAAAAAGTGTGGTGAGATTCAGAATGAAAAAAGGAATCATTAACATATCTATCGCTCTTTTGCTTCTTCTCTTATCATCTGTAGCATCGCTGATGATAGCAGGTGTTATGAAGGAAGTTCTGGATATCAGTTCAAGAGTAGAGGCATCCCTTGATAGTGCGGTTAGTCGTATTTTTATAATGTCATCTGCGAACATATGGGCAAAATTTCTCACCGATAATGGCGGTTATTGGGACAGTATTCAGCCTGAAATTCCACAAGCACGTCCAAGTACTTTAGCTATAGAAGGTTACTATTTAAAAGTGAACTTTGGAGATTTTGAACGAACGATAAACTACGTTATCAACTCGCATACGGTTATGCAATCGAAATTCGATAAGTATATTTCCGTTGAGTTTAATATCTTAAAGAACGGGCAAGAATTACCTTTCGGTGCAGTATTTGATTTTGGTTGGCCGGGCTTCTAAAGAGGACTACTTTTTATTTCTTTTCCTCAAGTTCTATTTTCTTCAACAGTTCCATTTGCTTTTTAAACTCTTTAATTCCCATGTTTCGCAGTATGAACCGTGCAACAAAGAAGCCAAATGGAAGCCATGTGACGTGTCCACTTGGTATGATATATCGCTTTGGTTTTCCCAGTGCTTCCCATAACAACTTCCTGCTTCTTTTTGGAAGTGCCTTGTCGAAAAGTGCCTCAACGAAGATTATTTTTTCTCTATCCACAAACTGCGCGTATGCAATGGGGTCTAGTTTCAGATAAGGGTGTATGTCACTTGATTGCATTTCTTCAACTGATTTGAATTGTCTTAACGTCTTTAGTTGTTCCTCAAAAATTTCCTTTACTTTCTTCTGGTCATCGATAAAGTGTTTTAATTTTCCTTTGGTTTTTTCGTTTGATTTTAGTTTTTCAATACTTCTTCTAAAATACGCGAGCGTAGGTGAATGCCACATAAGGGTTGCCATTTCTCCCCCAACAGTCATTAGGATTGTTTTTTTGAAATCGTTTCGAATGGCGTTTATCATAACCGATACCATACCACCAAGACAAAAACCGAAGAGATGAGCATTATCAACCCAAAGGTTCTGAGATTTCAAAAGGTCAATTACGGACAGCACATCAACAACTGACTGTTCCCAAAATTTTGTAGCTCTCTCGACATCTGCATCAAAGAAATCCTTTCCACTGACAGAACCATGTGCAACCCTTGTAAAGTTCCCTGGTAAAATTGGCATTACGACCCTGACATTAGCATTTGCAAGGTGTGTTGCCATCCACAGTAAAAACGGGATATTGGATGTTCCAAGACCATGCAAAATAAACAATATACCGACGGGCTCTTCTTTTGGGTCAAAAAGATAGTATTCAACGATTTCTGTACCTTTCTCTGGATTTGGGTAAAGTGTGTGAAAACGAGTGTAAATACCACGAAATCTCTTTGATTTCATTATATACCCTTGTGTAAAATCAGTGATTTTACCTGAGTAGGTAAAACTCACCATAACTTTCCCTCCAAAAATTGTGCGGTTTTCTCTATTATATCAACAGTTTTTCTATCCCTCAAAACAAACTCGAAACCATGATCGCCTTTTGGATGGAGGAGAAGTTTTGCTGGCAGTCCTTTTTCTCTGAGATTCTTAAACATTTTTACGGAAGAAAAATATGGAACAACGGAGTCCTTCAAACCATGCACAAGAAGAGTCGGTGGATAATTTTCGGCTATATTGTTGATGGGAGAATACCTTTCGTACACATCTTTTGCTCTTGTAGGCAATCTTTTTAGCGTCGCCGCAGCAGCGAACCTCGCAAAAATAGAAGCAGAATGCCAAATATCAAGCAAGTCACAAGGTGAATAGTAAGCTACGACGTTTTTAACCCTTTCAGGTATACGACTAGTAGCTAACAGAGCAAGATGACCACCTGCCGATAATCCCATTAGTGAAACTTTTTCATTTATCCCAAGTTTATTTGCCAAGTGATTTTCCAAAAAAACAACTGCTTGGAGGAGCTCTTCAATCAACTTTTCGATACCAGCTTTATATCCTCTTTCGTAATCTATAGTTGCTACGATGAAGCCTTTACTTACAAGGTACCTATACCAAGAAATGTTATTTGGTTGTCTCCTGTATCCACTAATCCAGCCTCCGCCGTGTGCAAAAAGCACGATGCCCTTTACATGTTGGCTTTTTTTCGATACATTGAAGATAGGTGGATAAAACACATCAAGAAAGAGACCTGGCAGATATTCGTATGTTTCGTGATTACTTAGAACGTTTGATTTTCTAAGTTCTTTTGTATCCGTGGGAAGTCTTCCAAAGATTGACTTTCTAAGAAGAGGGATGTTCAGAATCATAACTACAATCAAGAATAGCAAAAAGTTCGTGAAAGCAAGGACAAACGAGAACAATATCAATATTCCTTTTGTGAACAAAATAATCTTTGCAATGTGTGTTAAGTTGCTGAAGAATTTGACGGAACGGTTTTCATTCATGCACTTTACAACTCCCATGCAGTAATTAGTTGTACAAAAATTATATCACACGTAATAAAAAAGTGGGCTCACGCCCACTTGCAAAGTAATCGAATAACCAAAATACTCAATTAAACTTTTGAAATTACTCTGGCAGTGTTATTTAAAAAATTTCAGTAGTTTATTTAGTTACTGTTTTGCTCTTCCGGTATGCTAAGAGTAACGTTGAAAAAGAAGTTCATGGCTTTGCTTATAATTGTTGGATTAATTGCTAAGTCGTAGTGAGTAAAACCATTAATAACTTCCGTGTTAGCAAGAGCACTAGCACTTTGTAAAGGAACGGCACCATCGCTCTTAGAGAAATCAGAACCAAAAACTTTTGCCATTAAAGCAGCTACTATTGCATGTCCTAAAGTATTGGTTACTCCGTTTGACCATGCAGCACTTATCATGCTTGACAAATCAGAGTACGGGACAACACCGGCAAACGTTTTGTATGTGACACCAGTTGGAATTGATGGATGCTGCACACCGTATACCAAATATCTGTAATTTGGAGCTTCAACGAAAACACCACCCATATTAGCAAGTATTAGCGCATTCTTTATCAAATCCCAGTCACTCCTTGATGAAAGCTTGTTTTTGTCCATAACGACAAGATTTCCAAGAGGACTTCCTATGTGTGGTGTTCCAGAGAAAATAACTTTAGCTACATAAGTTCTAAAGACAGGGTTTTGCAGTGCATATCTAAGAACCAATCCACCCATACTGTGAGCAAAAAAGTAAAATTTCGTTTTTAAAGTACTTCCGAGAGTATTAATCGACTGGATTAGAACACTTGCACTAACATCTAGTGGCACGTCTAAAGTTGGATATGCAAAAAAGTACAGACCATACTGTTTAGGCACATACGAGCTCCATTTGTTAACAATGTCTTTCTTGTAGTTGCTCCATAAACCGGAAATTTCTGATGAATCGATGCCGTGTATAAGAACTATAGATGGATATCCACTGGATGCTTTCCTTACTTCGTAAAGTGCAGGTGTTGCTCGTGTCCATCTATTTGAACTGATATTAGAGTATTCAAAAAACGGTATTATTTTATATAGAGATTTGTAGATTGGTAGAACGTACGCTTTATAGTAAGTATAATACGTGCCATAAGGGTTAAAGTACGTGTAATAAAGTACTACGGTTTGTGATTGCGAACCAACGAAAACTGTGTTTGAAGCTCTCATGAACGTTGTTTTGTCAAAATCCTTGGCTTCGACGGTGAACTTGTAGTTACCATATCTTGGCAGGCTAACTTGAAATTCTGTTGTGGACAAATCACTTTCAACATATTGATACACAACTTCGCCTTGCTCGTTTTCTACGGTAATAACTATATTTTCGAGAATATTGCTATATGCGCTCAGTCCGGGAGAGACTTTTTCAACTTCCTCATTTTCTGTAGACTTTACTATAACTCTTACGGATACGCTTTCTGTGGCTTTTGAATCGAATTGAGCACACCCCGTTAGTAACATCATAATCGCAACCAGCAATAAAGCTAAGGTAAGCAAACTACGACAAAGCTTAAACATACCACAACCTTCTCTCTTTATTATTGTTTCACAGAGCCAAGAACACCTTGAACAAACTGTTTCTGTAAAGCAAAGAAGACAATAAGCATTGGTAAGGTTGCAATAACAACCGCCATCATGACAACTCCAAAATCTGGTGTATAACCTGATGCAATACTAGAAATCATAAGAACAATTGTTTTATTTTGTTCACTTTGTATAATGACAAGTGGCCAGAGATATGCATTCCAACTTGTCATGAAAGCATATATAGCTGCTGCCGCATATGCAGACTTCATGGATGGCAAAACTATCGAGAAAAATATTCTCAATTCGTTTGCACCGTCAACTCGTGCCGCCATTATAATCTCTTTCGGATACTGCTTGAAACTTTGTCTGAAGAAAAATGTTAGAAATACAGAAGGAATCATCGGTAGTATGACACCCCAATGAGAGTCTATAAGATTGAAAAAATACATAAGCCTGAAAAGTGGAACCATTAGGGCAGCGAATGGAATCATCATAGTAAGTAAGAGAGCAGAATACACCTTGTTGCGTGATTTTGAAGCGTATATTTCAAAACCATATCCGGCCATCGATGAGACAATAATTGAAAATACCACAACGAAGAGCGATATCTTTGTTGAGTTTAGAAGGATTCTTCCTAAGTTGTAGTTCTCCCACAGATTTTTCAGATTGTTCAAGAATTCCCTCCCAAAAGTGAGTTTTCCTTTTAGAACATCAACGGAACTGTTGGTGCTTCCAACGATCATCCAGTAAAACGGAAAAACAGATATGAAAGCCGAAACTGTAAGAAAGAAGTATATAAGAGTGTATCTTAATTTTCTGCTCATTCTTTCTCACCCGCCACTTTAAACTGAATAGTAGCAAGAACTGCGGCAATCATAACTATAACATACGAAATAGCTGAAGCATAACCAAAGTTTGGAGAGTATTTGAAACACACGTTGTATATATAGACAGAAGGAGTTAGAAGTGAATTCCCTGGTCCAACACTTGAACCTGTTACAACACCAGCTGCTAAATTCATCGGTTCGTCGAAAAGTTGCAAAGTGCCTATCGTAGATGTAATTGTTGTGAAAAGTATAATGGGTTTTAGCAAGGGAATTGTAATTTTGAAAAACTGCACAGTTTTTGTTGCGCCATCAATTTCGGCTGCTTCGTAAACCTCTATTGGTATATTTTGTAGCCCAGCTAAGTAGAACATCATGTTGTAACCTGTCCATCTCCAGGTCAAAGCTATTATCAGGGTCACTTTTGCCCAAAAAGGATCAAGCAACCATCTTATCGGCTCCTTTATAAGGCCGATAGTTATAAGCACATGGTTCACAAGACCATCGTTACTGAACATTACTCTGAAAATTACCGTGTAAGCGACTAAAGAAGTAACAGCAGGAAGAAAAAGTGCTGTCCGGTAAATACCTTTGAATCTTATTTTAGGGTCATTCAGTAAAGTTGCGAAAATCAAAGCAAGGAAGAGCATAATTGGAACTTGAATCACTAGGATTGTTAGGATATTTTTCAGAGAAAGAAGAAAGTATGTATCCTTAAAAAGCTTTATGTAGTTGCCAAATCCTACAAAGGTCTTTAAGAAACCTCTCGTTGAAAAGGTAGATAGATAGATAGAATACACAATGGGGTAAAAGACAAATAAAACTACACCTATCAACATGACACTAATGAATATCCATCCCCATTTATCCCAAACAGATTCTAACCCTTTTCTTTTATGGCTTCTTGGCATTTTTTCATTCCTCCTTGATATCTTTGAGGGGGTATTAAAAAAACGGGAAGGTCCGGAGACCTTCCCGGAAGAAATGCAAAAAATCACCTAATTGAGTTCAGAAATTGTTGTTCTGCTTTCTTCAGAGCTTCGTCTATAGAAAGCTTCCCACTGTAAACATCGGGCATAACACTCATAATTGCAGCGTCAGCTTCATAAGTGTAAACGCCGAAGTCCACTGGTGGTATCTTCTTCATCCATTCTGAGAAAAGTTGGAAGACTTGTTGGTTACCAAAGAACGGATCTTTTGCTTTGTAAGCAGAACCACCTTGAGCTGGTAACCATGTGCCAACTGCTCCGCGCTCGACTAATATCTTTCGATAGAAATCGGCATCACGTGCGTATATCTTCTTCAAGAAGTCGATAGCAACATCTCTATATTTGCTGTTTTGCAATACATACCAGCTTGAACCACCGAGGTTTGATGCGTTAACGGATTCCTTAAGGTTCATTCTTGGCACAGGTGCAACTCTCCATTTACCTGCCTGACTCTTTTCAGCTTTAATGGAACCAATAATCCATACACCGGTTACAACAGCCGCGACTTCGCCTCTGTTAAATGCACCTACCCATTCGTTCCAACCTGAAACTTCCTTTGCAATGCCAGAATCTTTAATTTCCTTATAAAGCCTAACTGCTTCCTTTAAAACGGGATTATTTGCAATATATGGCTTTCCGGATTTGTCAAAGTACCAGCTCCCAGCCGATTGCAAGAGTATTCTCATCAAACCTCCATCGTATGGGTCTGCTGCGATCATATATTTTCCTGTCTTTTCTTTAACAATTTTTCCAATTTCAATGAACCTATCCCATGTGATGTTTTCGAGGTCAGATGGTTTGAACCCAGCTGCTCGATGTAGTCTATTCTGTAGAAAAATCCTGCAACACCTGAGTCAAATGGAACACCGTAAACTTTGTTGTTTAGAGTCATAAGTTTTACTTTGTATGGAGCGAATTCTGACCATGTGAAGTGTTTTGTTAAATCAGCAAATGCCCCAGGGTATGATTGTAGGTATTTTTGCGCGTTGTAATCTTCGATAAGTACTATTTCAGGGAGTCCCGTTTTCACACCAGATGCGAGTATCGTATTCAGTTTTTGTTCTACATCTGCTTTTGCCATGTTTACAATCTCAAACTCGACATTTGGGTTGATTTTCTTGTACCTCGCTGCAGCTTCTTGCATAATTGGAATGTTGAAGTTTGGATCCCAAGCCCAGATGGTTATCTTTGCCTTCTCAGCATATAACAGAGCCGCCACACCAATCAAAAGAACAACTAAAATCCTAACGAACATCCTCTTCATACTTTCACCTCCTCAAAGGTTTGGAAATACTTGTGAATACGCCGACACACCGTTTGTGAAATGTGAGGAACTTTTTCAAGCATGCTTGTTCTTCTACTGAACTGTAAGTCTGGTAACGTTACCGAAATTTCCTACCAAAATTTTACCAAAACAGCCCATGAAAGTCGCAATGCGAATAACAGCTGAAAAGTATCACTTTTACCAGAAATACCTTAGTATTATTAGTCATACTTTTTCATTGTTAGATTTTCTCGCTTAATCTCTTTGAAAAAGATTAAACCCGATAAGGAACCGGGATGTGATATAATATGCTTGAAAAACATTTTATAAAAGGACGTGCGATAATGAATGCTATGGTTGTGACACCTGTTACAGATGTTCGTGCGGAACGAAGATTCAAAAGTGAAAGGATTCATCAGCTTGTTTTTGGAGAGATTGTAGAAGTTGTGGAAGATGTCCGAAGCTTGGAAAAATTTGACTACATCTTGGTACGAGATGTAAGACTTGACTATAAAGGTTACGTGAATAAAAATACCCTGCATTTTATGAGTGAAGAGGAATATGAGCAAATTAAAAACTCCAAAATTATAAAGGTTTCCGTACCGTTTTGTAGGGTAAGCGGTCCTGTGAGTTTTTTACTTCCATTTGGGAGCAGACTATACACTAAAAACGGAAAAGATTTTTTCCTGCCGAATGGATTCATTTATAATGTAGTTGATGAACCAAATGAGAGTTTCAACTCCGTCGTTGAACTGGCACTCCAGATGATTGGAATTCCGTATCTTTGGGGTGGAACATCTTCTTATGGTTTTGACTGCTCCGGTTTTGTCAATAGGCTTTATGATGTTGCATTGAATATCGACATACCAAGGGATGCAGGGGACCAGGAAAATAGATACCCACAGATTGCAACAATCGATGAATATGAAAAACTAATGCCTGGTGATTTGCTTTACATGCAAGGACATGTAATGATGTACATCGGGGACGGGAAAATTGTGCATGCAAATGGTCATAACATGTGTGTGTCTATAACTGATTTGAATGATGATGAGTATGGGAAGTATTTAAAATCCCAGATTAGAAAGGTTTGCAGAGTTAGCTCAACATGATAAAATTAACATCAAGAAATAAACTGGAGGTGGCGTTATGGGAAAATACGAAATGGATTTTGAAAAATATAGAAAAGCTGTCGAAAAGGTCATCCAAAGGTTTGCAGACAGAGGATGGGAAGAAATCAGGGTTGAAGAGATTTGGTTTGAAACCTCACTTCCTATTGATTTGATACTTGAAGTTATTAATCAAGGTGTTTTAATACCGCCCGAAGTTAACTCTATTACATACGGAGGGAAGGTCATATGGAAAAAGGGGGAACAGGAAATCTAAAGTTTTTCTTTCTATTGCCCTTGTTTTTATTTTGTTTATCATATACTACTTCGGCTTTTGCTTTAGAATTTTCTTTGGCAAGTAGCTATAGCTTTGGTAGCAACCTTTTTTTGTTGTACAACGAAAGGGAAATTATCAACAAGTCCTCCTTCTGGACTTTTGATGTTGGTATCTTTCATCTGTCTGATCTTTTTGAATTCAAAGCTTCGATGCTTGCAAAAAATGATAGTGTCTTTAACGATCCATTTTCTGAGTCATACTATGCAGGGTTTTATTTCGATTTCAAAGAAGGTTCGATATCTTTTAGAAATAATGTTTTTTCAGTTACGTTAGGTAGAACACACTTGGGAGATGTTGTTCTTAGTCCATATTCGCTTTTTATTTCATCTGTCAATATGCCGAGGAATACAATAGAAATCTCGTACGATGATGGGAAGTTCATCTACATAACAAGGTGGACACAGCTGTGTGAACTCAAATTTGGAGCAGATGAACGCGAAAGATTAAAAAGCTCGAACTACAAAGTCTACGCTTTGAGGGTTGGGAATCTCAGATTCGGATATGAAGATATAACCGTGTATGTTGGGCAAAGGTTTAATTTTGAGTATTTCGCAAATCCAGTTCCTTCATTTTTCATACAATATGTAAACGATGCTGGGAGACCTTATCCAGAAGGCGTTGGGGAAACGAATTATATTAGTGGATTCTTCTTAGATTACACAGATATTGACAGGTATTACTATATTCAAGTTCTCGTCGATGATATAAACATGAATAGATTCATCCATCCGGAAAGTTACCAGAATCCGGACAAGATTGCTTGGTCACTGGGGTTGGTTCAAAAAACAAATATAGGAACATTTAGCTTTTATCACGCTGGAGCAACGAAGTATACATTCCAACCATCAGCAGAATCTGGAAACCAAATGTTCTATGGATATACGTATTATCCTTATTTTGTTTACACTATGGATGAAAAGAACGTAGTATTACCTTTTGAACTTTTATACGCGGGTTACAAATATGGGGAAAACAACCTGGCGTTTATGGTGAATTACATACCAAGTTTTATCCCTGGCTTCAACGCAAATTTTGAATTCGTTATTCTTGGTGAAAGGTCGCCTGTTAACGCATGGAACGATAGAACAACATATTTACCAGGAACGCATCTGCTCGATGATCCGGTAAAAGAATACAGGGCAATTGGGACGATTTCCTATTCCGGAGGCATTTCAAGAAATCTTAAATTCTGGGCTTCTGTCAGCGCAGGTTTTATTTGGAATGCATCAACACTTGTTGAAATTAGTGGTGATAATGTAAGAAAGCCGCTTTTAAGACCGCAAGAAGGAAACAACTTGCCGTTCTTCTCAGGTAACTTTGGGGTTTCTTTCAGGAAATCTTTCTAAGATTAGAATTAAAAGTGAGGGAAAAGTTTTGATAAAGCAAGCATTTAATGCGGTGGTTCCTTCGTTTATAATGATGTTTGTTGGTTACATCTACGGTAAGTTGTTTAAAGATGATATATCGCTGTTCAATAAAATTGCTACTTGGTTGATGGCACCTATTGTAACTTTTGCTTTCATGAATGACTACATTCCTACTGCTGGTGTGCTCTTGCGTTATGGAATTGGCTTTTCCGTGATGTTTGCTATATCGTTCTTGATTTCGAGGTTGCATAAAGAAGACAGGGAGATATTCTTCACGGGAAATGTGTATGTGAACTCTGGCTACCTTGGTTATCCGGTACTAATGGCACTTTGGGGAGAAAAAGCACTTGCGCTTGGTGTGGTTTACTCATTTGTAAATGTACTTGTAGGTAGCACCTTACTTCCAGCGCTTATCAGGGGCAAGCTTGAGTTAAGAAACATTTTGAAGCTTCCTTTCCTCTATGCTATCATCTTGGGTTGGGGATTTGGAATAGCGGGAATTTCGTATAAACAACTTCCTGGAGGAGTTCTTACGGCTTTTAACTGGCTCAAAGAAATGGCGATACCATTTTTACTATTACAAGTTGGACTTGGTATCTCGAGAATCAAATTTGAGACTTCGGAAATAAAGGGTTACAGCCTGGTAATTGTTGAACGACTTTTGTTAATTCCTCTGATGTTGCTACCAATAACGTTCTTTTTTGAACCACTTGAAGCAAAAGTATTCCTTCTTGAATGTGCTATGCCTATAGGTGTCAACAGTGTTGTGGTTATAGGTGCTTTTAAAAAGGAACTTGTTCCGAAAGCAGGAATGAGTGTTGCACTTACAACTCTCTTTTCTTTAGTGACTCTTCCACTTTGGGCGTATGTGATTGAGAGAATCTTTGGTTGAGTTTAAAATTGTAGATTATAAATTCGAAGGGAGGAACCTGATGTGTACTTGCAGGACGTGATAAAGACCCTTGATGAATTTTGGGCAAGCCAGGGTTGTTTTATTGAACAACCCTATGACATGGAAATGGGAGCTGGAACATTCCATACGTCAACCTTCTTTGGCGTATTGAGGAAAAGACCTTGGAATGTTGCTTTTGTGCAACCGAGCCGAAGACCCACTGATGGTAGATACGGGGAAAATCCAAATAGAATGCAAAGATTTTATCAGTATCAAGTAATACTTAAACCACATCCGGAAAGGTCTCAAGAGCTTTATTTGGAATCGTTAAAAGCACTCGGAATAGACCCAAAAGAGCACGATATACGCTTTGTTGAAGATAACTGGGAATCGCCAACGCTGGGTGCATGGGGAATTGGATGGGAAGTTTGGCTTGATGGTATGGAGATTACTCAATTTACGTACTTCCAACAAGTCGGAGGAATTTCCTTAACGGAAATCCCTTTGGAAATCACATATGGCGTAGAAAGAATAGCAATGTATCTGCAGGGTGTCGATAACGTTTATGATGTAATGTGGAACAAAGATGTTAGATACGGAGAACTTTTCAAAGAAAACGAAAGGCAATTTTCTATCTACAACTTTGAAGAAGCCAACACAGATGCGCTCTTTACGCTTTACGATATATACAGAAAAGAGTTTGAGAGATTAATAGAAAAAGGTTTGCTCTTCCCTGCGTATGAACAGTTGCTTAAGTGTTCGCATACATTCAACTTGCTTGATGCACGAAATGCGATAAGTGTTGCACAAAGGCAGACATTTATAAGAGACATAAGAGCTATGGCAAGTAAATGTGCAAAGGCATTTGTTGAAGCGGAGGGTGGTAAAAATGAGTGAATTCCTTTTTGAAATAGGAGTTGAAGAGCTCCCCACAACGGAAGTGCCCGTGATAATTCAACAACTTTCTGAGAAGGTGCCAGATACATTAAAGAATGAAGGAGTTCAATTCGAAAAGTTCGAAGTCTTTGTGGCTCCAAGAAGATTCGGATTTGTCTTGGATGGTCTTTCTGACACCACTCCGGACAAAGTTGTTGAAAAGAAAGGTCCAGCGGTGAATGTGGCATATGATAAAGACGGACAACCTACAAAGGCGTTGCTTGGCTTTTTGAAATCGAACGAATCAACGCTTGAAGATGTCAAAATAGTAGAGAACTATGTCTACATAACGAAAATACAAAAAGGTATAAAGACAGAGGACGTCTTGAAGAAGGTTGTACCTCAGATAATTTATGGTTTGAAATTCAGAAAACCTATGAAATGGGGAGATGGAAAGTACGAATTTGTAAGAATACCTCACCATGTTTTGGCTGTTTACAATGGACGAATTCTTGATATTGAAATTTTCGGGTTGAAATCATCGGACAAAACCGTTGGACATCGTTTCGTTGAAGACGACTACTTTGAAGTAAATTCCTACAAGGATTACTTGGAGAAGATGAACAGTTATTATGTCATTCCACAAATTGAAAAGCGAAGAGAATTCATCGTAAAACAACTCGAAGAGTTTGAAAAACAGGGGTTCGAAGTTGACAAAGATGTGTCTTTAATAGAGGAAGTTGCAATACTAACAGAATACCCAAAGATGATACAGGGTGAGTTTACAGAAAAATATCTAGAACTTCCAGAAGAATTGATTAGAACAACGATTAAACACCATCAAAGGTCTTTCACGGTAAAGAGAAATGGAAAGATAACCAACTTATTCCTGGCATTCATCGACATGCCAGAAGATGTAAAAGGTAACGCAAGGAAAGGTTACGAAAGGGTTATCAATGCTCGATTAGAAGATGCCAGGTATTATTATGAAAAAGATATAAAGGTCTCTCTTGAAACTTTCAACGAGAAACTCAAAGAAATGGTGTTTCAAAAGGAGCTTGGAACATTGTACGATAAGGTAAAAAGGATAGAAAAACTCTCACAACATATAATTGAGATTTTGGGATTGGAAAAGAAAAGTGGTACAATACTAAGGACAGCAGGGCTATGTAAGGCAGACATCGGTTCACACGTTGTGTACGAATTTCCGGAACTGCAAGGTATAATGGGTAGAATCTATGCTCTTAAAGATGGCGAACCAAAAGATGTCGCATGGGGGATTGAAGAACATTATTCTAACAATCCAACAACCATCGAAGGTGCAGTTGTGGGTATCGCGGATAGGATAGACACTGTTGTTGGGAATTTTGTGATTGGAAATTTACCAAGCGGCTCAAAAGACCCATACGGACTAAGAAGTAAGGTCGATGATATTTACTCAATCGTGGAAAAGTTCTCTTGGGATTTGGATCTGAAACCAATCATATTTGCAGCATGCGAAGAGCTAAATAAAGAATTGCCAACTGGACTTTTTGAATTTTTTGAAAACAGATTCGAACTTTATAACACTCGTTTGAGATACGATATCGCGCGTGCAGTTAGAGAACTTTGGAACAGACCCTTGAGAGGCATTCTTTCAGCACAGGCGATTATGGAATTAGTCGGGACCGATGAGTTTGAACATCTTTTGGTTGGGTTCGAGAGGGTCCATAATATAAGCAAAAAGCATGACTCTAATTATTTTGATTCCGCAAAATTCATTCAGGATGAAGAAAAAGAATTGTTCGAAAAATATCTTGAAGTAAAACCAGTGGTTATCGATTACATCAAACATCTCAACTACAAAGATGCTTTGAGAAAGATAACAGAACTCAGACCATTTATAGACAAGTACTTTGATAAAGTATTTGTAATGGTTGAAGAAGAAGATATAAGGCTTAACAGACTTGGATTTCTAAAAACAATCGATGAACTGTTCTCAGAGTTTGGGGACCTCACTTTGATTGAAAAAAAGCTCCAAGCTTGATACAAAATTTTGAGGAAAAGGGGTGAAAACGATGAAGAAACTTATATTTATCTTCTTGGTCACTGCTACTGTCTTTGCCTATGCTCATGGGGGCTATGCGGCTCAGTTATTGAATGTTTCAAAACCTTCGAGTGTAGTTGCTCAGCCTTATATGTTCAGGGCTACGCTTGTTCCTGGGAGCTCGGAAGGAGTTTATACTTTAGGGGTTGAGGGATACTTGAACATTTTTGGACTCAACTTCTCAGTTGGCACAACCTTTGAGTATCCAAACTTTGAACTAAATCAACCAGTATACGTGGGTTTGGGGATTTCTACGGGCGGATTATTCGTTGCACTCAGTTCAAATGTTCCCAGTTTTGAGCAGATTTCAGATTTGAGTGCATACGAAACACCAACTGTCGCATTTGGAGTTGCGAGCTACAAAAAGACGTCTTTCTTGTTCGCTTCGTGGTCACGGTTTGAACTTTCGTATGAAAACAGGGGAGTTTTCAAAAAACAAGACGGCCAGTTTGTTTTGAATGATTCTTTGGATTGGTTAAATGCCACTGTTAATTTTAAAGTTGAATCTTGCGATGTCGGTTACTTCCTATTTAGATTCACAGTTCCAAGCTTAAAGGATGTTGTGGAAGGTTCGTTTACCTACACCTGGGAACTTGCATTGCCAGTGAGTATGATTTACGTATATGTTGGACAACCGGATAACAATAACTGGGTGCTTGGATTAGGCATTGCAAATTCTTTCTTTAATGCCATCGGAAAATATGATATACAAACCGGACAAGTTGCTTGGATGGTTTCTGCGCAGATGTAATACTAAATAAGACATTTTAAATTCTTGTTTTTCTGATTTTATAACATGGGGAGGGATGTGGTATGAAAAGGGTTGCTGTGCTAGTTTTACTTATTGCTATGGTGATGGTTGTAACACTGAGTTTTGCACAAAGCTTAACGCAGATTAAGAAGAGAGGAAAACTAATTGTAGGCACTGAACCAACGTTTCCACCATTTGAGTTCGTTGATGAGAAAAACCAAGTTGTCGGTTTTGATATAGACATCGCTAACGAACTGGCAAAAAGGCTCGGCGTCAAGCTTGAAGTTGTGAACCTACCATTTGATAGTTTAATTCCAGCTCTATTGCAAGGGAAGATTGACTTAATCATCGCAGGTATGACCATCACTGAAGAGAGGGCAAAAGTTGTTGATTTTTCAAAACCTTATTTCGAGGCAAACCAAGCGATAGTTGTAAGAAAGGACGGAAAATTCGAACCAAAGAAGTTAGAGGAACTTGTTGGTAAAAAGGTGGCAGTCCAGCTTGGAACTACAGGTGATTTGGTTGTTAGCGAAATTGACGGAATTCAAGTTGTTAGGTTCCAAAAATTCACTGATGCGTTTTTGGAATTGCAAAACGGCCGTGTTGATGCAGTAGTACTTGACGAAGCACCTGCAAAAGCTTACGTAAAGAAATTCCCAAAGTTCTTGATTAGTGCTGTTATAGATACTGGTGAGACCTACGGAATTGCAGTCAAAAAAGGGAACAAGGAATTGTTGAACTTTGTTAATCAAACACTTGATATTTTAAAAGGTTCAGGAACGTATAACAAGTTGATTCAGAAGTGGTTTGAGTAATTCGCATAAAACCCCCTTTATGTATTCACATAAAGGGGGTTCTTTATTTTTTTAATTTTTTCGATACCTAAGATACTGTTAGAGTCTTTATATGGGAGGGAAAGTTGTGGAAGCGTTGACGGAGTTATTGAAAAGTTTTCCGTTTCTTTTCGTTGGTGCATGGGAAACACTTAAACTTACCGCTTTTTCCGTTGGTATAGGATTAATCCTGGGAACTTTCATTGGTATGGGAAGGTTATCTAAGATAAAACTAATAAATTATCCTTGTACTGCATATGTAGAGTTTTTGCGTGGAACCCCATTGCTCGTTCAGATATCAATTATCTATTTTGGTTTACCACAACTGGGAATACAACTAGCACCATATCCAGCAGCAATAACAGCACTCGGATTAAACAGCGGCGCATATATTGCTGAAATCGTTCGTGCAGGTATTCAGTCAATTCCAAGGGGTCAGTACGAAGCTGCGCGTTCATTGGGATTAACTCACTGGCAAACGATGAGGTACATAATCCTTCCACAGGCTTTTAGGAACATTTTACCAGCACTTGGTAACGAATTCATAACCCTAACAAAGGATAGTTCCCTTGCATCTGTTATAGGTGTTTCTGAATTGATGAGAAGTGGTCAATTTATAATATCTCGAACATTTCAAACATTTTCTATCTACTTTGGGATAGCGTTCATATACTTTGTCATGACATTCGTCATCTCCCGCATAGTTAGATATATTGAAAGGAGGATGGCTACAGCATGAGTAATAACAATGAAGTAATTAATGAAGTGAGCAAGTTAAATAATAGCTCGGAAAAAATTATCATTAAGATAGAGAACTTGGTGAAACGTTTTGGAAAACTTGAGGTTTTGAAAGGAATAAACCTACGAGTAAAAAAAGGAGAAACAATTGTTATCATCGGTCCCAGTGGCGGAGGAAAAAGCACACTTTTGAGATGTATAAACAAACTCGAAGAATATCAAGGTGGTAAGATATACTTAGATGGTGTGGATGTTAATGAATACGATGTAAATCAGCTCAGAACAAGAATAGGTATGGTTTTCCAGCAGTTCAACCTCTTTCCTCATATGAACGTATTAGACAATCTAATCCTTGCTCCAACTAAGGTGAAAAAAATGCCAAGAGAACAAGCAATTGAGAAGGCAAAAGTATTACTCAGTAGGGTGGGCCTACTTGACAAAATAGATGCCTACCCGGAGCAACTTTCCGGTGGTCAAAAACAAAGGGTGGCAATTGCAAGAGCATTGATGATGGACCCTGAAATTATGCTTTTTGATGAGCCTACATCTGCACTTGACCCTGAACTCGTTGGCGAGGTTCTTGATGTTATGAAAGACCTCGCACGGAGTGGTATGACCATGCTTGTTGTTACCCATGAAATGGGTTTTGCCCGTGATGTGGCTGACCGTATAGTGTTTATTTCTCAAGGTGTCGTTGAGGAGGAAGGAACACCAGAAGAGATTTTGAGAAATCCTAAGAAACCAAGAACACGCGAATTTCTAAGAAGAATACTAGAGTAGCTTCATGCATCTTTTTTAAATATTCTTAAAGTTTGCTATCAAAGGAGCCCATTGTTTGGGCTCCTTTTTTCATGATGAATCCTTAATTTTACGAGAGGAAATACATTTTTAAATTAAAGTAAGTATGTTGTAATCATATACTTGGTGATAAATAATGGATAGTATTGAGCTTTAAACACCAATATATGTATAATTCTTGTTCTTACAACAGTTTACAACTATGAGGACTTGTAGTAACATTTTACGTGAAAGTCAAACTACAACAAAAGCCTGGGGGGTGAACTTGGTATGAGTATTGTAAAGCAGTTGGAAGAATGGTTAAGTCAGGAACGGACGATTCAGGAATTGAAAGCAAAAGCAAAAGAACTCGGTTTAGCGGTTAAAAAGCAGATGACAAAAAGCGATGTAAGGAAGCTTATCGAAAGGTATATTGAAAGAATGAAAGCTGTCCAACCTGAAGAAGCTGAGCAATCAAGACCGTCCTCGTCTACTTCCTCTGCAGGTCAAGTCCAGACAACATCGCAGCCGATTAAGGAAGATGTATCAATCCCTGATACCTACAACAAAGATAAACTTGTTGCGATGCCTGTCAATCCTTTCTGGATTCACATTTACTGGGACCTAAGTCATGCAAACAGAGAATTTTTGAAATCTCATGAAGTGAAAAAGGTTGTTTTGAGGGTTTACGATGTAACCTTCATAGAGTTTGACGGGACAAACGCACACAGAACATTTGAAGTCGCTATAGATGTGCTTTCTTTAAAGAATTACTATATGAACATCCCAATGCCAGGTGCACATTATCTGGCTGAACTTGGATACTACGATTCAAATGGCAATTACAAATATCTGCTGAGATCTAACCTCTGCCGTGTTCCAGTGAACTCTCCAAGTCAGTCTACAAGGGAAAGATGGTTGGACCTTAGGAAGAGGCGAAGAATTGTTATGCCATCAGAAGGTATGCTAACACCTATCGTAGAAAGAATTAGTGGTTCAGTCCAAGGTTTGGAGCACCTTTTTCGGATTTCGAGTGCTGGAAGCATTAGTGTTATTCGACTTAGTGGGAAGGGGATGTAAGTATGCCTCGAGGACAGATGATGTTTGTTCTTCACGCTCACTTGCCTTACGTTCATCACCCAGAGTATCCGTTTTTCTTGGAAGAGCACTGGTTGTTTGAAGCTATCACGGAGACATACATCCCGTTATTGAGAATGTTCAGAAATTTGGAGCAGGATAAAGTTCCTGTGAAACTCACAATGTCGATAACTCCTCCTTTAATGGAGATGCTTGCTAATTCGAACCTTCAAAATAAATACGAAAAACATTTAGAAAAACTTATAGAATTGGCTCGCAAGGAAGTTGCTAGAACTGCAAACGAGCATCCACGAAAACACAAAATGGCTCAGTATTACTTGCAACATCTTGAAGATACACTTTACATATTCCGTGAACAATACAAGAAGAATATCCTTAACGGTTTCAAAGAATACATGGCAAGAGGATACTTGGACATTATTACATGCAACGCAACACATGGATATTTACCATTTATGGAACAATATCCACAGGCAATTCGTGCACAATTAGAACAAGCTGTCAAAACATACGAAAGGCACATAGGAGTTAAACCACGCGGTATATGGTTGGCTGAATGTGCCTACTTCCCAGGACTCGATAAATACTTGGCAGAATATGGGCTTGAGTATTTCTTTGTTGATTCACACGCATTCTGGTATGCTGATGAAAGACCAAGGTACGGAGTCTATAGACCCATTGTTACTCCAAATAACGTTTTTGCATTTGCAAAAGACCCGGAAAGCTCTGAACAGGTGTGGAGCGCACAAATTGGGTATCCGGGAGACTCAAGGTACAGGGAATTCTACAGAGATATTGGATTCGATAGAGAATACGAATATATAAGACCTTATATAGACCCAAGTGGGGTTAGGATGAATACAGGTATAAAATACCACAAAATCACTTCGAAAGATACACCTCTTGATAAAAAAGATTATTACGATATCGACGAAGCAAAGGCAACTGCTTACGAACACGCTAAAGACTTCCTAAGAAAGAAAGAAGCCCAGATAGACTACTTATTAAACCTCTTTGAAGGTCTTGAACCAATAATCGTTGCACCATTTGATGCTGAATTATTTGGTCATTGGTGGTACGAAGGACCGTTCTTCTTGGAATACTTTATGAGGGAGGCAGCTAAGAGTCAAAAGCTCAGAGTTGTTAGAGCATGTGATGTTGTTGATTGGATAGAGAAAGTTCAGATACTTACCCCTGCCGCTTCAAGTTGGGGTGCGAACGGTTACAACGAAGTGTGGTTGAATGGAACGAATGATTGGATTTACCCACACCTACATGAAATGGTTGAAAGAATGACAGAAGTTGCAAAAGAGCATGCGGATGAAAGTGACCCATTAAAGATTCGCGTGTTGAATCAGATGGTTAGGGAATTATTGCTCGCACAATCGAGTGACTGGGCGTTTATAATGACCACAAGAACAAGTGTGGAATACGCAGTTAACAGAACCAAAACGCATATTAAACGATTCTTAAACTTGTATGATATGCTAAAGAGTGGTAATATAGATATTGGGGAGTTACAGAGGCTCGAGTACGTGGATGATATATTTCCAGATGCTGATTACAAAATGTACTTAAAAATATAACCTAGTGCAAATTTAACCATTCGGGTCTCTGAAAAAATAATCTCCCCCCGAGATGGTAACAACATCTCGGGGGTTGTGTGTTGAGATAGTGTTTTGGTAATAATAGTGAAAGTTTTATCAATCAAAATCACAGCACACTTCACAAAAGTTCCAAAATCCCGCAAATTCGAAAGGAGGTAAAGAACGTGCCGGAGAAGATATTCGAAATCAGGTGGCATGGAAGAGCTGGTCAGGGTGCAAAAAGTGCATCCCAAATGCTTGCAGAAGCCGCACTTGACATGGGTAAATACGTTCAAGCATTCCCAGAATACGGTGCGGAAAGAACAGGAGCTCCGATGAAAGCCTTCAACAGAATTTCCGACGAACCTATCCTACTACACTGTTCCGTTGAAAAGCCCAACCTTGTTGTTGTTATTGATGACACACTTTTAGGAAACCCCGATATATTAGCAGGAACAACCCCCGAAACGATACTTATAGTGAACACGGTTAAGCCTATCGAATGGGTAAGGCAAAAGACAGGATTCCAAGGAAAGATTTGTGTTGTAAAAGCAACGGATATCGCGCTTGAAGAGCTTGGAAGAGGTACACCAAACACGGTTGTTCTTGGTGCAATTGCGAAGGTAACAGGTATTATTGAGCTAAAGTATGTAGAAGATAAGATTAGGGACATGTTCCTTAAAAAATTCGGTGAGGAAGTTGTTCAAAAGAACATTAGGGCACTTCACAGAGGATATGAGGAGGTGACCTGCAGTGCCTGAACTCAAAGGATGGAAGGAAATACCAATTGGTGGTTTAATCGTTGAACCAGGAAATTCAAAACAATACAAAACTGGAACTTGGAGAGTAATGAGACCCGTTTACCAACCAGAAAATTGTATCCACTGTATGCAATGCTGGTTGTATTGTCCGGATCAGGCAATAGTAGTTGAAATTGTTGATGGAAAACCAAAGATGAGAGGTTACAACTACTACTATTGTAAAGGTTGCGGCCTGTGTGCAAATGTTTGTCCAAAAAGTACAGATCCAAAGACAAAACAACCTGCTCCAGAAGACAAGAGAGCTATAGTCATGAAACCAGAAACAGAATTTGCTGAAGAGTAAGGAGGTGCGAAAATGCCTTTAAAACAAGCAATTACAGGTGCGGAAGCGATAGCTTACGCAATGAAACAAATAAATCCAGATGTTGTTGCTGCATATCCAATTACGCCACAGACACCCGTTGTCGAGTATTTTGCCAAATACGTGGCTGATGGTGTTGTTGATACCGAAATGATTCCTGTTGAAAGTGAACACTCAGCGATGAGTGCTGTTGTTGGTGCAGCAGCTGCAGGTGCAAGGGCATTCACGGCAACCGCTGCTGTTGGTCTAGCACTTATGCACGAAGTCGTATTTATTGCCGCCTCTTTGAGACTTCCAATAGTTATGGCAGTTGCCAACAGAGCACTTTCTGGTCCAATCAACATCCACTGTGATCACAGTGATGCAATGGCAGAAAGAGACAGTGGCTGGATTCAACTTTGGGCAGAAAATGCTCAGGAGGCATACGACTTTACAATAATGGCTTACAGAATAGCAGAACATCCAGATGTTAGACTTCCTGTTATGGTCAATTTCGATGGATTCATAATCTCCCACGGTGTTGAAGTAGTTGAAACACTTGATGATGACGTAGTCAAAAACTTCGTTGGAAAACCCATCAAAATGTATCCATTACTTGATACATCCAAACCAGTAACATACGGTCCACTTGACCTTTATGACTATTACTTTGAACACAAGAGACAACAGATAGAAGCAATGAAACACGTTCCGAGAGTATTCAAAGAAGTTGCGGAAGAATTTGCAAAGATTTCTGGAAGAAAATACGACCTTCTTGACGAATTCATGGTAGACGACGCTGAATATATAATGGTTGCCCTTGGCTCAACAGCCGGAACAATTAAACACACAATAAAGGAACTTAGGGCAGAAGGTAAGAAAGTAGGTCTTGTAAAGCCATGGGTCTTCAGACCTTTTGTAAAATCCGAATTCCAGAGAGTGCTTAATGCAAGAAAAGGTGTTGTTGTTCTTGACAGGTCTGCATCCTTCGGTGCAGAGGCTCCACTTTACGAGGCAGTAAAATCAGCGCTCTATGAAGTTGCAGTAAGACCACAGATTGGTAGCTATGTTTACGGTCTTGGTGGAAGAGACATAACACCAGAACACATCAGACAGGCATTTGAAGATGCCTTCAAAGGCAACTTAATAGCTGATGAAGAAAGATACCTTGGATTAAGAGAATAAGGAGGTGTAATAGATGCCACTAAATGCTATAGAACTTGCTAAGATGTTTCATGATAAAAATCCTGGAATAACACAAGGTCACAGAATGTGTCCAGGATGTGCAGCCCCAAATGTTGTAAGATTTGCCCTTATGACAGCTATCGCAAAAGGATACGAACCTATTGTTGGTCTTGCAACTGGTTGTTTGGAAGTTTCTACAACCATTTATCCTTACACATCTTGGAATGTTCCATACATTCACAACGCGTTTGAAAACGTTGCTGCAACAATTAGTGGTGTAGAAACAGCTTACAGAGCTCTTGTTAAAAAGGGTGAAATTGATAAAGATAAGAAATATGCATTCTTTGCATTCGGTGGAGACGGTGGAACTTACGATATAGGATTGCAATCACTCTCCGGAGCAGTTGAAAGAGGCCACAAATTTATTTACATCGTCTATGACAACGAAGGATACATGAATACTGGTAACCAAAGGTCAGGTGCAACACCTCCAGGTTCAGACACAACAACAGCTCCTGTTGGAAAGAAACTTCCTGGAAAACTACAGCTTAAAAAGAACCTTGTCGAGATAATGGCAGCACACGAGAATGTATACGTTGCGACAGTTTCCATTGCTGAACCTATAGATTTTATGAAGAAAATAGAAAAAGCACTTGAATTCGATGGACCATCGTTCATAGCAGCTTACTCACCTTGTGTAAGATTTTGGCGAGTTGCAGATGACAAATCTGTCGAGGTTAGTAAACTCGCAATAGAAACACTCTACTGGCCACTTTACGAAGTTGAAAGAGGAGTGTATCGTGTAACAAAGAAAATCACAAATCCAAAACCAGTGGCGGAATATATTAAATCTCAAGGAAGGTTCAAACCACTTCTTTCAAGACCAGACGCGCAAGAGATAATAGATGAGCTCCAAGAATACGTAAATAGAAGGTATGAAAGACTCCTGGCATTAGAAGAAGCAACTAAAGACAAACCAATTAGATAACGATTATCAAAAAGGCTCCGGTTTTTCCGGAGCCTTTTTATCAGGTTACTTTGATTAATCTTCTATTCACTTGCTTTATCGAGAGGCTTTTGACTTGTCGCCTTTGAAATAAGATACATTTTGCATTCTCCACTCTGTTTTTTAGAGGTTAAAACCGTTAATATATCTCCACCTTGCAGTATTAGTTTGCCGTTAGGAATGATTTCTGCACTCCCTCTCTTTACTAACACTACTAAACAACCTTTAGGCCATTGGAAATCTTTAATCATAACACCATCCAATTCAGAACCTGTGTTTACGGGGATTTCTATCAAAGTTTTCTCGTCGTAATGGTAATCTTGTTCTGGTGATTCTTCATGTTTTTCTGGCCTTGCATTTTTCACCAACATTCTTTTTAAAAGCGATTCGTATATTGGTTCCTCACGCATTAATTCAGCAGTGAAGTACGAGCTAAATGCCACAACAGACAGCTCCAAAATGTGGTTAAAAGAGCCAACCATCTCCGTTATTAACACTATACCCGTAATAGGTGCTCTTACAACTGAAGTAAAATATCCAACCATACCAAGAACTATAAAATTCGCTTTATACCCCGGTAGCGGTGAAATAGCAGTTAACGTGTTATAAACCACATCTCCAAGAAGTGCCCCAATTGCCAACATTGGAAGAAAAATACCACCTGGTGCAGATGTAGCATAACTTAGTACTGTAAGTAGGAATTTAAAAATCAATAGAACTAATAACATTCCTATTGTTTTTCTTTCATAATATATTTCTAAAATGAGTTCATGCCCACCACCTAATACTTCCGGAAACCAAAAAAGCAGGAAAATACATAACAGTGAAACAAGGAACACTTTCAATTTAATATTATCAAGCAAGCTGGAAATTTTAAGAAGTGCTCGACTGAAAATCACTCCGAATATCCCTGCCAACACGCCGAGTAACAGTAATAACAAGTAGTGTCTAAGCTCAATTGGTTGGATCAACGTAAATGAAAGAGCGGGATTTAATCCAAATACAGTTTTTGAAACAAAATCGGCAATAATTGCAGCAACCATAGAAACTATTAAAACAGATGAAGAAAAGCTCTTATGTAATTCTTCTAGTGCAAACACCACACCTGCTAACGGTGCGTTGAAAGCGGCAGCCAATCCTGCACTTGCACCTGCAGTGATTAAATACTTTTCTTCTATTTTGTTTGCTTTCCATAGTTTGCTAACCGCCATTCCAATAGTTCCACCTAATTGTATAGAGGGACCCTCTCTACCTAATGAAAAACCATTCACTATAGCTAAGATTCCACCTACAAACTTTTTGAAAAGAACGCTAAATGGATTGTAATCAAACTGTCTTAGTATTTTTCCCCTTATCTGTGGGATACCACTACCGCTACTCATTGGTTCTGATTTTACAAGCTTAGTGATGACTAAGGAGTTAATAAAAACCATTCCAAAGAGTAAAATCAAAAACTTTGGTTCATTTAACACCAGTTTGCGGATATTTTCTCGCAAAATATCTGCATTATGTATTCCTATTCTGTAAGATATTACAACCAGCCCGCTAAGAAATCCAACAAACGCTCCTTTAAGAACAAGCTTGTTTTTCATGGAGCTAATTCCAAGAAACATTTCTGTTATGGATTCTCTGTGAGATTTTGGTTCTTTAGTTTGGTTATCCATAGGTTCTAACCACCCGTTGAATTTGGGATAATGTATGTTCACAATACTTTGCAGACAAGCAAGTCACTGCTTTGATATATTAAGTGCGAATATGCAAAACAACCCGCCTCACAACTTGTCTTGTAAAATGAACAGGATGAGCACTGTTTTGGGACTATGTATTGAGGATCATAGTTGTACCAAATTTCCTTAAATGGTTTTTCATTTATGTTCCCCATATAGAATTCTGGGCTGTATCTGAAATGGCCGCACGGAACAACGGTTCCGTCAACTAAGATAGATGCATGTGTTTTTCCTGCAGTACACTCTCCACCGAAGATATTCTCTTCGATAAATAACTGTACACCTCCATTGTATTCTTCCAGCTTTTTGGCAACATATTGAATTTGTTCCTTTGTTGGCATCAATAAGTCTTTGTGCAAAAGTCCTCTTCCTACAGGAACGAAACGGTCGACGTATAAGTGTGTTCCCAATCTTTCAGCAAGTCTAAGCATATCATCTATGTATTTATAGTTCAAGGCATTCACAACGAAGAGAATAGTAACATCAAAACCTTCGTTGAGCAAATTTAGCATCCCATTCATCGTTTTATCAAAAGTTCCCTTTCCGCGAATCTTTTCATGGATTTCCGGGATTGGACCATCGAGTGAGACGCCAATTAGCAAGTTTGGGCAAGCCTGCTTAAGCTTTCTTGCTACTTCTTTTGTTACAAGCGAGGCGTTGGTGTTCATCATCATTTGCAACCCTTTTTTATAACCATACGAAAGTATTTCGTAGATATCCGAACGAACAAGTGGTTCCCCACCAACAATGTCAAGTAACTCTGCGTTGGTTTCAACAAGCTGGTCTATAACGCTCTTCACTTGCTCAGTTGAAAGTTCATTCTTTGACTTTGGACCAGCGTTACAATAGCAGTGGATACATTGATAATTACAAGCTGTTGTAATCTCGAACTCAATATTATGTGGTCTTTCTCGAGTCATATAGAGCCCCCTTTCGGAAAGATTTTATTGACTTTCTAAATCACATTTTAGCAAATCAGACAATTTTCAACAAGCTAATTACGATTACAATTCATTGACAGGGAGTTGATATAGCGATACTATAATATAGTTTAAAGTAGTAGCAAGTTCAACATTGCAGGAGGCGTTAGGTTATAAACAAAAGATACGTAAGAAGTTTTGATGTTTATATAAGCGAAATAGGATTTGGTGGCTGGCAGTTAGCTAATCCCCTTTGGGGGTTTATGACCTACGAAGAAGGCGTAGAACTTGTAAGGACAGCACATGAAAGAGGTATCAACTTCTTTGACACAGCTCCAGGTTATTCCAATGGTTTAAGCGAAAGAATCATCGGTGAAGCTTTAAAGGATGTTCGGGAAAATGTTTTTATCAACACAAAATTCGGTCACAACCACTTGGGTGAAACAGATTTTAGTGAAGAGGCGATAGAAAGGTCGATAAACGAGAGTTTGGAAAGGCTCCAAACAACGTACATCGATAGTGTGATTCTTCACAATCCACCTCGAGAAATTCTGGAAGGCAAAACAAAGCATGAAGAAGAATTTCAAAGGATTAAACGCATGGGAAAAATACGCGGCTACGGAGTAAGCATAGACACTCTTGAAGAACTTGAATTAGTTCTGAACAACTGGGATGTTGATGTTATTGAAATTCTTTTCAATATAATTCACCAATCACCGAAATATCTCTTTGACAAAGTGAAGGAAAGAGGAATTCTCTTAGCAGTCAAAGTGCCTTTGGATTCAGGTTGGTTGACAGGTAAATACAATTCAAATAGTAAATTCGAAGGTATACGTGCACGTTGGAGTCAAGATGTCATTTTAAAAAGGGCAATGATAGTTGAAAAAATCAAAGCTATTGTCAAAGATGAGGATTTAGTTAAATACGCTATTGGGTTTATCCTAAGCTTTGATGCAGTAACGACTGTTATAACCGGTGTTAAAAATATTCAACAGCTTGATACAAATATCAAAGCTTCTGAATTTAAGCTAAGCAATGAATTGAAACGGGAACTAGAAATATTATACGAAGAGGAAATCAAACCACTTAACTTACCGTGGTAAAGAAATTTCTAAATTTATTTAAAAAAGCCCTGATTTTTCTCAGGGCTTTTTTTGTATTATTTTGTATATTAAATATATTCACATCTGGTGGAGGCGGCGGGAATCGAACCCGCGTCCGAGAATGAGAAGCCAAAAGGCTCCTACAGGATTAGCCTCTGTTTAAA
>CAYVMA010000102.1:0-2835 GCA_964452455.1 uncultured Fervidobacterium sp.
TATAGTTCGCTCCCCAGTTCGCAACGGATACCAATCTTCTCGCACTCTGATTTTAAAATTTCGTAATGTTCCTTTATCCGAAATAAATCTGTTTTCACGGTCGGGTGGTTTATATGTGGTGTGAAAACTACAAGCTCTACACCTTGACTTTTATATTCTTTTAAAACCTCCACTGATTCTTCTAAGCTCTCGATACCGTCATCTACGCCAAAAAGTATGTGGTTATGAATATCGTACAAAGCTATACCCCCAATGATAATATCACATTTGTCATGTCGAAGTTTGTCATGTTTGCATTTATCACCGTATATAGTTTATCACATTTTCGGGAAATTTGCCGCGTATGTTATTTAAGTTTGTCCAAATTGTTACTATCCTATTCGCAACGTTCATAACAATTTAACCGAAATTTTGAAATATTTAAACCCCTGCATTTGCAGGGGGTTTGGTCACTTTTTGTGTCTTTTTTTCCGTTTCATTTTCTTTCCTTCTTCGGTGTAATAGTAGTAATAATAGTAGTAGTAGTAGTAACCCATTTGATTTGCGTTTATGGCATTTATTACAGAGCCAAGGAGTTTTGATGAAGATGTAACAATATTTTCAAATGCCACTTTGAGTGAGGCTTTCTGGGTTTTACCGGCTCGAACGACAAGGACCAGACCATCAACAAATTTTGATACTATCAGCGCATCGGCTGCTGCAAGTATCGGGGGCAAGTCGATGACTATTTTGTCGTACATAGTTCTTAGTGTTGCTATAAGTTCTTCTAATTTCTTTGATGTGAGAAGAGCTGTTGGGTTCGGTGGAATTGGTCCAACGGGTATTATGTCGAGATTTTCTTGATATTTGGTTATTATTCTATCGAGTGGAACATCTTTCAAAATGTGGTTGCTCACACCAACGTTTATTCTTTCTATTCCAAGTACCTTCTCAACCCTTGGTTTTCGCATATCAAGGTCAAGTAAAAGCGTTTTTACACCATTTTGTGCATATGAAAGTGCAACGTTGGCTGCGATAAATGTCTTACCTTCTCCTGGACCTGAGCTGGTAATAGCGATGATTTTTGGAGCGGGTGTAGTTGAATATTCGATGTTTGTTGCTGTTAATTTCAAGGCTTCCGCTTGGGGTGAAGTTGGCGAGTTTATTACCACGAGCTCGGGATGCTCACTGCTTTCTGGGAACTCTATTTCAGGTATACGGCCAAGAACAGGAGCATCCCTTAGCACATGTTTCACGTATTCTTCATCTGAGATGGTTTTATCAAATGCTTCCCTTAGGAAGACCATAAGGATACCTAGGAATATGCCAAGCACTCCACCAATAGCGAGGGTGAGTTTTTTGTTTGGCTTCACAGGTTTTGTGGGTGTAATGGCTGGATCAATTATTGTAGCGCGCCCGATAACACCAGCTTCGGATATCTTTGTTTCTTCAAGCTTTTCAAGTAGGACACTATAGAGTGTCTCTTTTACTTTTCTGTCTCTTTCAAGCTGCAAGAGTTGTTGCTCAACAGTTGGAAGTTGTGCAACTTTTGATGAATAGCTGTCCCTCATTCTTTCTACTGCTGCTATTGATGAATTGAGCACCTGGAGGACGGTGTTTGCTTGGATAAGTTGATTGTAGAGTTCTGCATAGTTTGGGTTAATTGTCTCTACTTGAGAAGTTACCACTTTTTCAATTTGACTTTTCAACATTCTTTCTGTCTCGTTTATCTGGTTGCGCACAGTTCTTACACGTTCGTCATTTTCAGAGTATGTATTAAGCAATCCTGCAAGTTGGATTTGTAAATCCGCAAGCTTTGCTCTGAGCTGTGCAACTACTGGGTTTATCGAAATTGTTTCTGAAGAAACGACTTTTTGGTTGGTCTGTTTAAGTTGTTCGGTGATTGCAGTTATTCTTGCTTTTGTTTCTTCTATCTGGATTTTGTAATTGTTGATTTGTGTGTCGAGTTGGTAAACAGTGTTAAGCAGGTTTTGAGCTTCAACATTAAGGACGTAGATTTTGTTCTTTTCTTTGAACTTTTTGAGCTCATCTTCCACCTGTTTTAATTCTTGTTCCACTTTCGGTATTTGGCTTTCGATAAACATGCGACGGGCTGTGTATTCATTCTTTGAGAACTTTTGTAGCATTTCGTTGTAGACGTTTGCAAGCTCGTTAGCTACATTCTTTGCAAGCTCTGGATCAGGATTTTGGACACTGACTTTGACTATACTCGTATCTTTAACAGTTGTTACGGTTATCATTTTGGCAATCATGTTAACAACATCGTAGGTTGTCAGTTCACCATTTTTTATGTTCATCTTCTCCCGGAAGTAGTTGAGTAGATTTAGGTTTTCAACAACCTTTTCAATGTTCGTTCTGCTTTTGATTAGTTCGACCTCAGTAGCGATATCTGGTTTTGAACCCACGTAACCTGTGGCACTGAACAAATCGGTTAGTGTACTCTTCGTTCTTGGCTCTATATTTATCGTGACGGAAGCTTCGTATATTGGAGTCGCTACTATGAGGTATGCAACGGTTAGAGCCACGACTCCAATGAGTGTTGCTACAAACCACCAAATGTGCTTTTTGAAAATTCGCAGTATGTCTTCTAATGTTAGTTCTTCTTGTCTAATTTCGCCGTCCATTCTTCTTTCCTCCTTAGACATCTCTTATCTTTTTAAATTATCCTTACTTAAATAATCCGGATACGTTGTTGTAGAACGTGATTAGGTTGTTAATTACCGGTATCCATTCAAGTGCACTCTTGAATGGATCAGAAGGAACAAAGACAATGTCTCCACTTTCAAGTATTATGTTGTTATCAACTCTACCACCACTTATTGCACCGGAGAGGTT
>CAYVMA010000103.1:0-17577 GCA_964452455.1 uncultured Fervidobacterium sp.
AGGAACGAGCATAATCCTATAGCCTGCGCGTTTTAAACGCAAGTTGAATTCTATGTCTTGGTTTCTTATCAGCCGTTCGTCAAATAGTCCTATGTTTTCGAAGATTTCTTTTTTGTATATTCCATACGCAACAGTATCGACATACTCATTGTTTTCTACACCTGTTCTATACTTTGCGCCACCGATACCGAATGGATGCTTTAATACCTCACTTATTGCTATCGCTTTTGGGGTGTTATTTCTGGGGAGTGTTTCCATTAATCCTCCAGCAACATCACAGAGGTTTGACTCGATGGCTTCAACGCAGGCAGATATATAGTTCTCTGAGTAAGTCGCATGTCCACTTGCTATCATTATATACTTCCCAGAAGCGTTTCGTATACCGATGTTTAAGCCGGAGGGTGTGTGCTTTTTAGGATTTTGGAGTATCTTTATTTTTGCTGGATATTTTGAAACATATTCTTCGGCGACTTTCTTTGTATTGTCAGTGCTCATGCCATCTACCACGATGATTTCGATGGCTTTGTAATCGTTGTTGAGTAGGCTTTCGAGTGTTTTTGAAATGGTCTTTTCTTCGTTGTAAACTGGGATAATTACTGAGACTTTGTTTTGAGAATTGATGGCAGACATGTGAATTCCTCCATATGTTTTTTTGTGTTTTTAGAATAGTTCCATTTGAAAGTATATCGCATTTGATTGTGTTTTCAACTACAAAAGGAGATAAACGGCAGGAATAAGTGAGAAGGTTGCAAATTTGGTGGGTTTCAAACTCGGGGTGGGTTTGGAGTGCTGTTTAAAAAGCTTATGGGGGAAATTTAACGATACACTAACTGTTTTCAGTTTTGATTAAGTTGTTTTCAATTTCATTAGATGACTATATCCCCTCGACGAATCTCTTAATGCGCTGAATCTCATCTAAAATGTCTTGTAAGAATAATTTAACGTCCCGTCTTTTAGACATATTTTGCTTCCTCTAAAATGTAAGGAACTTTTATCTTATCCAGTTAACGACTTTATATTTAAATGGTAAAATCTACAATGAGAGACATATAGATTAAGGGGTGGTTAGATGGTTGAAACTAAAGAGATAGATACCTTGGTCTTTGACCTTGGTAGGGTTTTAATACACTGGGACCCGTATGGGTATATGGTTGGAGAGTTTGGCGAAGAGGTTGCTAAGCGATTGGTTGAAAAGGTTTTCAGTGCTCCGGAATGGAATTTGATGGACAAAGGCGATATATCCGAGTCACAGCTTTGGAAGATGATGGAGGAAAGATACCCGGAAGATGCCCAGTACATACATCATATGAAGAATGCGGTGTTGAATTTGCTCAAGCCAATAGAGGAGAACACAAGTTTGTTGCCTATTCTGAAGGCTCATGGGTATCGCCTGTGTGTGCTTTCAAATTTCAGCTACAAGGCGTTTGAGTATGTGTACAATACATTCGACTTTTTCAAGTATTTTGATTGCATGGTTATCTCAAGCCATGTTAAGAAGATAAAACCCAATGAAGATATTTTCTATGAATTAATCGAACGTTGCGGTGTGAGGCCATCGAATTCTTTGTTTATTGACGATAGGGCGGATAATATTGAAACGGCGAGAAGGTTGGGATTCCACGTTATTCATCTTGTTGAGCACACTAAGCTGAAAGAAGAATTGGAGAAAATAATTGGAACTAAGTTTGAATAAGAGATTAAAATTGCTTAGGAGGAGCGATAGTATGGCGGAAATTAAGGATTTTGCATTGATAATGGCTGGTGGGAAAGGGGAGCGCTTTTGGCCACTTTCAACCGATGAAAGGCCAAAACAGTTTTTGAATTTGTTCAGTGATAAGACGATGATACAACTCACTGTTGAAAGGCTCGAAGGACTTGTTCCAATTAATCATACGTTTGTTGTGACAGGTGAGCAGTACGTGGGAATCACGTGTGAGCAGTTGGCGGGACTGCCAAGGGAGAATATAGTCGTTGAGCCGATGGGGAGAAATACAGCGCCAGCAATAGCACTATCGGCTTTCTATATCAAAAAACACTTTGGAAATGCCAACCTTGTTGTTCTGCCAGCAGACCATCTTGTAAAGGATGTCGAGGGATTTAGGACGGCTTTGAGGAACGCGCTGGATTTTATCAAGAAGAATAAAGATGCTGTTGTTACACTTGGAATAAAGCCGGATAGACCTGAGACGGGGTATGGGTATATTAAATTCGTGAAAGAAAATGAAGATGTTAAATACAATGAAACGGTATTGAGAGTGGAACGATTTGTCGAAAAGCCGGCATATGAAGTGGCACTGAAATACTTAGAAGAAGGCAATTATCTGTGGAATGCTGGGATATTCATTTGGAATGTTGATACGATAATTGAGACAACAAGAAAATTTCTTCCAAAGACTTACGAAATTCTCAATAAGTTATTTGAATCACCTGAGGATTCATACGAGCAGTCTTTGAAAGAACTCTATCCTCAGGTTGATAATATCTCTGTTGACTACGGGATAATGGAGCATTACGACAGGATTTACGTTATCCCCTCGGAATTTGGCTGGGATGATGTGGGAAGTTGGACAAGTGTTGAAAGGCACAGCGAGAAAGATGAGATGGGAAATGTGGCTGCAAGCAATGTGTATTATTTCAAGAGTAAGGGAAATATCGTTAAGACGAATAAGAAGACGATTCTGAACGATGTTGAGGATTTGATTGTGATTGAGACGGATGAGTATATAGTGATTTCAAGTAAGAAATCGGCGCAGGGGATTAAGGATATAAAGAAGGAAGTGGGTAAGTAAGTTTGAAAAAATGGGGGATGGGGGTGAGTTTGATGGGAAGCAGGCACTTGGTTTCTTCAGATAATAAAGTTTTTGCATTTAGCAGAGACATGAAACCTGCTCTAATTATTGAAGACGGCGATGAGGTTGTCTTTGAGACGCTTGATTGCTTTTCAAACCAAATAAAAACAACAGAAGATAGGTTGGAAAACTTGAATTGGTCAGAAGTTAACCCAGCAACGGGTCCTGTTTTTGTGAACGGAGCAAAACCCGGGGATGCATTGGTAGTTGAGATACTCGATATCGAAGTTGCAAATCAAGGTGTTATGGTTGCTGGAAAAGGACTCGGACCTCTTGGAGAAAAGTTTGAAGGATTTCATACAAAGATTGTTAAAATAAAAGATGGATGTGCGATATTCAATGATTTGCAATTACCCATTGACCCGATGATAGGCGTTATTGGAGTAGCAGCGAAGGAGGGAAGTGTCAATTGTGGCACTCCGGGACCTCATGGAGGGAATTTGGATACGAGGTATATAAAGAAGGGGGCGAAGGTGATTTTACCAGTTTTTGTTGAAGGTGGTCTGCTTGCTCTGGGTGATTTACACGCACTGATGGGTGATGGGGAAGTTTGTGGAACGGGGATAGAAGTCGCTGGGAAGGTTACAGCAAGAATTTTTCTTAAAAAGGGCTTGGAACTTAAAAATCCTATGGTACTTTCTGAAGGTAGTTTGTTCACTTTAGCTTCTGCAAAAACGTTAGATGAAGCAATGAAAGAAGCAGTGAATGATATGGCTGAATTTGTTTTGAGATATGCCAACATGAGCCTTGAGGAATTGACAATGCTGTTTAGCATCGTTGGTAATACGGAGATTTCGCAAGTTGTAGACCCACTTGTGACTGCAAGGTTTAGGATACCGTTGGATGTTCTTGAGAGGTTAATTTCGAGGAAAACTTACATTATGGATTTTGAATCATAATATAATTAAGTCCTTAGCACTTTCGATGATTTTTACCTTGGCAAGGATTTGATCTTTATACTCATCAAGCAAAGCGTAAGGTTCCCGTAAACCAGTGTTTACAAGAAAAACTTCAACCTGGCTCAGTTTCCCAATCAGGAGGTCAGTTTCAGAATCGCCAACAATAAGCAATGGTTCATTTTTTAACGAAATGGTTGAAAAATTATCAACAATCCAACGGTATTTCACAAGCTTATCTGAAGGTCTTAGGACAACAGTATAATCAATTAGAAAGTCAAAACCTCTTTTTCGAAGGTAATTAAAGAGATTATCTGGAGTTCGACGCACAGTCAAAATTCTGAAATTTCCAACGTTTTTTAAAAGCTTAAGGTCAAAAATTTCCTGATCGAGCTGCAACAAATCGGGTCTTTCAAGAGACTCTGATTTATAATTCTTATACAAGGTTATAGCTTTTTCATCAACGTTTGGAATGAATTTTTTGACAATACGTTCATCATTCACAAGCTCTCTTTTTAGCTTGATGAATTGTTCAATATCAAGGTTTTCTAATTTCCACCAGGCGTTGAAGACAGTGTAATACCTTTTCCAAACGTTTAGGAGCGTGCCATCTAAGTCAAATATTATCATACCGTTCAAATCTCCTCGAAAATTTCCTCAAAATAACGGTACATAATTCGTTTTTTCCTATCACTTTGGTACTTGGATGAGTCATACTCAAGTCCTAAGAGCTCCAGCAGAAGCAGTTCTACTATATTTGCTCCTGAAGCCACGCTTAGCGGTAATCCACCGGAAGCAAATCTGAGATTTATGTCAGTAAAAACAATCTCACCATCGGTTGTTTTGAAAAACTGGAAGTTAGCAGGACCTACAATAGTGTAAGATGTGGCAATTCTTTCGATGTATTCTCTAACATCTATTGTGAAATCATTGACTGTAATCACTGCAGCTCCACCCATAGTTTTTAATCTAATCCTCTGGTTGTACGTTACTAATTTTCCTGTGCTATCAAAAAAGGCATCCACGGTGTATTCCTCGCCAGTGAGAAACTCCACAATTAAGGCGTCAGGATTTTTTTCTTTAAATTGTTTATACTCATCGTAACTATTTATCTTGACGAAACCTTTACTTCCACTTCCAATCTGTGGTTTTGCAGCAACAGGAAAGGTTTCTAACTGTTCTTCTGTTTCAAAAAGTTTTGGCACTCTGATTCCGAGTTTGGAAAGAGACCTATATGCGTTGGCTTTATTATCGAGCTCTTGGAAAGTATGGTAGGGTGAAATCAAAAATTTTGCTTTTGTGGATTCTTTAATAAAGTTCTCGAATTCGGAGACAACCCTACATTCTTCAGAATGCACCGGGATGTAGATGTCTATGTCATGCTCATTAAGAAGGTTTATAAGATCGTTCACGAACAATTTTTTATCATTCGCTTTCCGGACTACAAAAAATTTGTCAAGAAAAAACTTTGTTGGAATATATTTATTTGAATCAAATCCAAAAAGCTCAAACCCGTTGTAACCTGGCAATTTAAGTTGCCTCAGGAGCTTTGCAAGATAAACACCTGTTAGTCCGCCACAAGAACCTATTAATATTCTCAAATTGTTCATTCTTCTCACCTCCGTTGAACCTTTTACAGGTCTTTAAATAGGTAAGCTTTAGAACTGTTGGAATCTTTCTTTATTAAATTGTACCACGTTAGTCGGAGTTTTGGTACTAGGGAATTTCTTCAAGCGGTCGGTTATGATATAATTCTATTAAACTTTTTTTAAAAAGCTCGGGGGGGAGGTTTATTAAACCTCTGTACTTGACAAAGTATGATGATATTAATTTATCAATCTTAGCCAAAGACCTGATGGAACATCTTGAGAAATGTGACCTTTGTCCTCACCAGTGTGGGGTTAATAGGTTCGAGGGTAAAGTTGGTTTTTGTGGTGCCACAGCAGATGTGGAGATAGCAAGCTATGGACCGCACTTTGGGGAAGAGTCTGTTTTGGTAGGTTTTGGTGGTTCCGGAACGATATTTTTTACCCACTGCAATATGAGGTGTGTTTTTTGCCAGAATTATCACATCAGTCAGCTTGGTGAGGGAAGAAAGGTCAGCATTGAAGAACTTGGCGGGATTATGCTCACTCTCCAAAAGATGGGCTGTCACAACATCAATTTAGTCACACCTACACATTATATCCCCCAGATTGTCTCTGCGCTTGCGATTGCGGCAAAGAGTGGGTTAAAAATTCCATTAGTCTACAATTGCGGCGGGTATGAACGCAAAGAGATAATAGCTCTGCTTGATGGGATTGTCGATATATACATGCCAGATTTTAAATACGGAGATGATGAGAAAGCATTGCGATACTCTAATGTTTTGAACTATACAAAATATGCAAAAGAATCCATTGTCGAGATGCAACGCCAAGTTGGGGATTTGGTTGTGGATGAGAATGGGATAGCACTCAGAGGGCTGATAATCAGGCATTTGGTGATGCCAAATAATGTTGCAGATAGCAAAAAGGTGCTTGAATTTATCGCAAAAGAGGTATCTCCAAGGGCATACGTGAATGTAATGGCACAGTACTATCCTACCTTTAAAGCGCATCAATTTCCGGAGATTGCAAGAAGAATAACGATGGGAGAATACAAAGAAGTGCTCGAATTTGCAAGGCAAATCAGCCCAGAATTCAGATTTGCTGAATAAAGGGTGGAATGTGCAAAAATTATTTATTCATTATGTGTCGAGCCTGTCCGACGTTTGTCGAGCTTGTCGACAATGTCGAGCGAAAAAATGTTGGCTTGCGTGGTATAATTGGTTTGAAAGGGTTTTCGATGGAGAAGTATGGACAGGGGTGGCATTATGGGTGGCAAGAGTATTTCTGTTCTTATTCCTCTTTTAACGGATAAGCCTTTGAGAGAATCAGATTCAGATTGGTTAGTTAATAGGCAAGAGGAGATAAGTTATCTTAATAATATTACAGCTCACTTGCCCTTTGGCATACTTGGTGTGGCTGGTGAAACTGGTATTGGAAAAACAACGGTTCTCAATTTTGTGAAACCATCAGGCGTGTATGTTCAAACTGTCAATATTTCTCTCCGAGAGACAATGGAAAGTATTCTCTACGATTTGCTTTATTCATTAGCCTCAAAGTTGGAACACGACAATGATATTGGTGAGGTTGCAAGAGAGTGCAAGGACTGGATTACTGAAGAGGTAGCGATTCTGAAGGGATTTTCATTGGGCTTTTCGATGCTTGGCAACACGGAAGCTAAATTTGAAAAGTCCAGAGCCCCGCGATTTAATTTCTTTGCCGCTCGCGAACGGCTCGGGTTGTTAATTGAAAAAACGGTGAATGCAAAGGGAAAATTCTTGCTGATAGTTGACGAACTGGACAAGGAAAAGAAAGAAGATGTGTTGAGAGTTATTGATGCATTGAAAACGCAGTTTCTTATCGAGAACTTAGTTGTTGTGTTCTCATTACCATTTGCTATTTACAGAGAATACGTGTCAGATAGGATGCGTTGGAACGAAGCAGGGAATCTGGAAAATGTGTTTAAAGATATTGTGTTCTTAGAACCTCTGAGGTCTTTGGATATAAAAGAGATGTTGGTTAAAAGGTTAGATAGATACTTGGACTTCGTTGAGCATGATGTGCTTGAGGTCGCTGCTGACTTTTCAGATGGAAATCCAAGAGATGCGCTGTGGATATTGTCCAAAAGTGTGTACGACAACGTACATGAAAATAAGCTTAGAAAGGGACATTTGTTAAACACAATCAATAAGGTTGTTAAAGAGTATATCTCAACGGGTGTTAGCTTAACCGAAAATCAGAAGAAGGCAGTTAAATTGTTGAGGGATTATTTTGGTCCAAAGGAAGGAATTTTGGAAATTCTTCAAACGAATGGTTTCAAAAGAACAACAGCATATTCGGTTTTTGAACAGTTAGTTGAAAAAAGATTTTTGATAGTCAGGGATGGTAATTACAAAATCTCTGGAAAGTTTAAATTCGTAGATTTTTAGAACTTGTCGAGCCTGTCCAACGTTTGTCGAGCTTGTCGACGATGTCGAGCGAATGAAGGAATGAATCGATGTGGGAAGGAGAACGCGTAGATGGAACGAACGTTTCGAATGTTTGTTCTTATCGTCTGGGCACTGGTATATGCTGTGATTTTTGCGAAAGTCTATCAAGTTTACTCAGTTGATGATATCGAGAAGGCTATAGCTACAGATATATTGAATTATGAGCAGACAACGGTGCTTAGAGCAAAAGGGACTAACAATGCTACAATGCTTAAGGTAATAGGTGCGATAATAGAAAGCCTTCCGGAAAAGTTGTTTATTGAGCGTTGGGAGGCGAAATCATTTGAGCAAGGGAGCAATGTTGAAGCAACTATTACGTATGTCTACACAGAAACTGAAGTGGAACGAAGAGTGGTCGATGAATTCATATCTAAAAATCTATCTGTAATCGTTGGTAATGCAAAAAGTGATTTAGAGAAGGTTTTGGCAATTAACGAATGGATAAAGGCATATATCACGTACGATGAGGCCTACTTACGCAAAAGTGTTTATGCGACTTTGAAAGATAGAACCGGGGTTTGTCAAGGATATGCACTTTTGTTCTACAAACTTGCGAAAGCAGCAGGGCTCAATGTTTACCTTGTCAGTGGGCAAGCGAAACCTGCGGGAGCATCGGCTAATGAATTACAACCACACGCTTGGAATGTAGTAAAAGTTGAAGATGGTTGGTATTACATAGATACTACATGGAACGATAGCACGGGAACCAATGCGTACTTTCTTTTTGGTAAGAACCAAGCACGCTATTCTCACTATCCTACAACGAAAATCCCGGTTGCTGTTTCAACAAAGAGCTATGCAGAGAAGCTCTATGAAGAGATAGTCTCTGGAAACACCCGGTCGCTCAATTTGTTTAATTCGCTGTATGGAACCTTGATAGAAAAGTACGATGATTTTGTGATATATCTGACGAATGTTTTGAAGAATAGGACCAATATAACTGAAGTGAGGTTTGTGTCATCTGCAAGTTTTGTAACAAAGTATTTGTCGAGGGCTATGCAGGAAGCTATGTTTAAATTGAATCTAACAAGTGTAAGTTACGGGTACTCGTATATATACCTTTTTACTTTTAACGGAAAGGACTTTTTTGTATGGACGCTGAGTTTTAGCCAGAATTGAACGGAATTGACCGTATTGGATTTTCGGGAGGAAAGAAGTTGAAAAAGCAAGATTCTAGGGTCGTGGTTTATACAATCGACGGATTTGAGTTCAGAATCGAAAAAAGCAAGCGGTATTTGAAGAAGGTCTCTTTACGGATTGATAGGGATGGGCGTGCGGTTTTGACATTTCCTTGGAGAGTTAGTGAAAAAGATGCACTCCAGTTTGTGAGAGATAATCTGGGAAAGATTAAATCCTCGTTCAAAAGATTCAGTGAGCAGTTTGTGTCTAATGGCAATGATACTTTACTTTATTTAGGCGTGCCAAGAAAAATCGTGCTTGATAGTTCTGTTCTTGTGCCTTTCAGCTTTGACACAGACCACTTTATTTTGAACCCAAGGTATGCTGATAATGTGAATATACTTGCTCAGCGTTGGTTGATTAAAAGGGCTGAAGAGTACTTACCAAAAAGGCTTATGGAACTTGCACAAAAACTTGGTGTAAGATACAAGAAGGTGCAAGTTAAGGATGTGAAATCATGCTGGGGGAGTTGTTCTTCAAAAGGAACAATTTCGTTGAATTGGAGGTTGATAATGGCCCCTTCTGAAGTGATAGATTATGTGTTAATCCATGAACTTGCGCATATTGTCCATCCAAACCACAGCAGGTATTTTTGGGGGTATGTTGCAACGTTTTGCCCAGATTACAAGTTGCACAGAAGTTGGTTGAGGAAAAATGGGCAACACTTATTTAATTGGAGTGTTAAACTTGATGGCGTGAAAGATTCTTGACACGTAAAAAAGTGTATGGTAAAATCATACCGCTGTTTGAGAATAGGTGTGGCGGCGTAGCTCAGTGGCTAGAGCAGATGATTCATAATCATCGTGTCGAGGGTTCGAGTCCCTCCGCCGCCACCAGATTTTTTAATTATCAACGAGCTATGCGAGCCAGCGTAGCTCAACCGGTAGAGCGACGCATTCGTAATGCGCAGGTTGAGGGTTCGAGTCCCTCCGCTGGCTCCAAAAATGAAAAAAGAGAAACTCAAGGGTGGACTCCAATGGGGAGTCCTTATTTTTTTGCATTTTGAGTGTATAATATTCTCGAAGAAGCGAAAAGTTTACTTGACCAGAAGGAAGAGGTGTTAAAAGTATGGAAAAGGTTGGTTTTGTTGATGTTGTCGATTTTTATGTAAAAGCCGGTAATGGCGGTAATGGTGCTGCTACGTTTAGACGAGAAAAATATGTCCCGTTCGGTGGCCCGGACGGCGGAGATGGTGGAGATGGCGGGTATGTATTCTTGGTTGCAGACCCAACTATCTCCACACTCTATCCGTTAACCGAAAAAAGGAGATACGCTGCAGAAAACGGAGAAAACGGTCGCAGAAAGAAGATGCACGGTAGGAACGGAAAAGATTTAATTTTGAGGGTTCCTGTTGGCACCATCGTGCGTGACTATGATACGGGCGAGATTATCGCAGACCTTGATGAGCCTGGCAAATATTGCTGTGTCGCACGCGGTGGAAAAGGAGGAAGAGGTAATACTCATTTTAAATCCTCTACAAACCAAGCACCAAAGTTTGCTGAAAAAGGCGCACCAGGTGAGGAGAGGCATATATTGTTGGAATTAAAATTACTTGCGGATGCGGGATTAGTTGGGTATCCAAATGTTGGTAAGAGTTCGATAATTTCGCGTATCAGTAACTCCAAACCAAAGATAGCAAATTATCACTTCACAACGCTTGTTCCGAACCTCGGAGTTGTTGCTGTTGAGAAGCCGGAAAATTCGTTTGTGATAGCCGACATTCCCGGGCTGATTAAAGGGGCAAGTCAAGGTAAAGGGCTTGGAAACGTTTTTCTAAGGCATGTGGAAAGGTGTAATTTGATTGTGCATGTTGTGGACATCGCTGGTAGTGAGGGGAGAGACCCTGTCCAAGATTATTACGACATACGCGCAGAACTGGAATTCTTCAGCCCAGAGCTTGCAAGCAAAGAAGAAATTGTTGTCGGGAACAAGGTGGATTTACTTACACAAGAAGAATTGCAAGCTAACATCGAGAGGTTCAAGAGAGAAACGGGTAAAGATGTCTTGCCCATATCTGCGGTGACGGGTTACAACCTCGATGCATTGAAATACGCTATCTGGGAGCGGATAAAAGAAAGCAGAAAGTTGCTTGCAGAGAAGATTGATATTGACAAAATCGAATTCGTGAAACCAGAGCCTGTGAAGATACTGTTGCCTGAGAAGGTGGATATAACTATAACCAAGAACGATAAGGGTGAATTTGAGGTGCATAGTGAGTACATCTCAACGTATTTGGAGAAATACAAAAAAGAAGCAAAATACATGCTTGAAGATATTCTCGAAATCCTTGAAAAGAACGGCCTTGATGAAAAATTGAGGAAGGCTGGTGCGAAAGATGGAGATACTGTATGGATTGAAGGAGTTGAGTTCACTTACAAAGAATGATACAGCAGTTGTCTTTGGTAGTTCTTTCAATCCACCACACGTTGGGCACATTGTGATTTTCAACTACGCACTGAATTTCTTCGATGCGGATTTTTACATTGTCCCAACAAACCGGCCACCGCACAAAAAACTGGCGGTCCCCTTTGAAAAGCGTTTTGATTGGGCAGTGAAAACGTACAAAGTTTTCTCAAACGTTGAGAAAGGTATATTTATCACAGATATGGAAAGGCATATAGAAGGCGTTAACTATGCAATCCACAATGTTGAGTATTTTTTGAAATATTACAAGAAAGTGATTCTTCTTGTTGGTGAAGATGCGCTTGGGAATATTGAAAGATGGTATAAATACGATGAGTTGCTCAGTAAATCAACACTTGCGGTTTATCCAAGAACGCGTGATGGAAGCCTTTACAAAAGGGGACGTGAGGTGCTTGGCAAGTTGTATGATAGGGTCTTGGAGTTGAACTTTCCAATTGTGGAGGTTTCCTCTTCGGAGATTAGAAGGTTTGTCCGGGAAGGAAAGACGATAGCAGGGTTGGTACCAAAAGAGATAGAGGATGAAGTTATGGAAATTTACAAGTATGTCGAAGAAGGAGAACGATGGTAGATGGGTGCTAAAAATAATTTTGTCCCAGGAACCGTTGGGTTGGCCCCTATGGCTGGGGTTACGGATTATCCGTTTAGGAAGATATGTTTTGAACTTGGCGCGAAATTTGCATTTACTGAAATGATAAGTGCAAAGAGTGTGCTTTTGAATATCACAATAAATGAAAAGTATTTTCCGAGGGTAGATGAGAAACATTTAGTTGGTGTACAGCTTTTTGGTTCAGACCCATTCGAACTGGCGCAGGCGGCAGCTTTGGTTGAAGAAAGAGGACTTTGGGTTGATTTAAATGCGGGGTGTCCTGTTGCAAAGGTTGTGAAAAGAGGCGCTGGTAGCGCGTTGCTCAAGGATATCGACTTGTTGAAAAAGATTGTCCGTGAGATGAGAAGAGTTGTCAAAAGGCTCAGTGTAAAAACCAGGATAGGTTGGGAAAAGGATGAGTTTGAAAGAATATACGATGCACTTGTGAGTGAAGGTGTTGATGTTATTTTCGTGCATGGTAGAACGGCAAAGCAGATGTACTCAGGAAAAGCAAAGTGGGATATCTACAATCCGGGGGTTGTTCCGCTTTACATAAGCGGGGATATATATTCGAAAGATGATATGAAACGAGCGATGGAATTGTCAGGTGCGGATGGCGTAATTGTTGCAAGGGGTGCGATTGGCAATCCTTGGATATTTTCGGAAAATGAAGATGGACCATCTTTGGACGATAAACTCAGAGTTATCTTAAAGCACATAGATTTGCTCACCCAGGAGTACGGTAAGCATGGAGTTGTAGAGTTTAGAAAGTTTGTAGCAGGTTATACCAAAGATATGCCGCACGCAAGGGAGTTTAGAAATAAAGTTATGAAGATTACAGATGTTAATGATTTGAAAGATGCGTTCGTTGAGTATTTTAAAAGCGTATCCGAACTATCCCAACACGAACGTACATCGTTTTAGATTATTTTTTTTGAAAGGGGCATGGGACGAAAATGAGTTGTATTTACCTAGTTCGACATGGAAGCACGGAGTGGAATGAGAAACAATTGTGGCAAGGAGTTGTAGATACGGAACTTTCTGAGAAAGGGCGTATGCAAGCAAAAGCAATCGCTCAGTTTTTAAAAGGGAAAGAAATATCAATGATTTTCTCAAGTCCTATGAAGCGCGCGTTTGAGACAGCGAGGATAATAGCGCAGGAAATAGGGTATGAAGGGGATATACTGACGGATTTTAGGTTGCGTGAATGTGAAATCAGGCTCTGGAATGGGAAAAACTTTGAGCAAGTGCTTTCAGACCACCATGAAGCGTTCAACGAATGGAGAACGAATCTGTTTTCAAACGTTGAAGGTGCAGAATCGTTAGGAAGCGTTCAGGAAAGAATGTATGAATTTTTAAAGGAAATAGTTGTTCACTATCCGAACAAAGATGTTATAATTGTTTCGCATGCGATAGCGCTCAGGATGTTGATTGCCAAAGTGTTAGGTTTGATACCTCCGGCACACCTGAATTTCAGTTTAGATAATGCATCTTTGAGTTGTTTGGTTGCTAAGGACGGGAACTTTAGGGTAAAGTTTTTGAATGTCACAAGTGAGGATTTTCCGCTCCTTTCTCAATTTTAAAAAAAGGGGGATAATCAATGAAGCTTGTTTTAATTATCCTTGGGTTTTTATTTCTTGCATACATTGCGGTGAAGGTTTTGCCTTTGAAGTTAAGATACGCAAATATATTCTTTGCTCTCAGTTTGATTTTCCACATATTCGCAGCATTTACATGGTCGTATGGGTTTATCATTTTTTCGTTTGTGATGATAATAGTATTTTTCTTAGTACTCCTTTATTTGTTTGGTTTGTAATTAAAAGTCCGGTTATGGGAGTGATGAGAAGTTGCCCGGCAGCAGCGTGAGTATTGTTAATGTGGATAAATACTTTGGCGATTTCCACGTGCTGAAAAATATAAACCTTGAAATCAAAGAGAACGAGTTCTTCTCGCTTCTGGGACCTTCTGGTTGTGGGAAGACCACACTTCTGCGCATCATTGCAGGGCTTGAAGATGTTGATGATGGCGACGTACTTCTTGATGGTAAGAGTATCCTCCACCTTCCTCCCAACAAAAGACCTGTTAACACGATTTTCCAAAACTACGCGCTTTTTCCTCACTTAAATGTTTACGAAAATATCGCCTTTCCTTTGAGACTCAAGAAGCTTTCTGAAGGTGAAATAAGAGAAAAGGTTCAATGGTTACTTTCACTCACTCGACTTGAAGAACATGCGAAGAAAAAACCTGCGCAATTATCCGGTGGGCAAAAGCAGAGGGTATCACTTGCAAGGGCTCTTGCGAACGAACCGAAGGTGCTTTTGCTTGATGAGCCGGTGAGCGCACTTGATGCAAAGTTAAGGCAAGAGCTGTTGATAGAACTGGATAACTTGCATGACAAAGTGGGTATTACGTTCATATATGTCACGCACGACCAGGCAGAAGCTATAAGTGTTTCGGACCACGTGGCGGTTATGAACAACGGAGAGGTTGTTCAGTATGGCACTCCATACGAAATATACGAAAGTCCAGCTAATACTTTTGTTGCAACGTTTATTGGCGAGAGCAACCTGATGAAAGGAACGGTGAAAAAGCTAATTTCAGAGGCTTATGTACTTGTAGAATTTCCAACGTTGGGTGAAATAGTTTGTTACCGTGACAAGCCCGTTGAAGTCAACGACGATGTTTTGGTGACACTGAGACCAGAGAAGATTAGGATAACACACTCAAAGCCTCAACTGCCTGAGGATTCTTTCACAAATATTTTGCATGGTGTTGTGGATGAAACGATATACATGGGTTATCAGACAAAGTATTTCGTGAGAACGGATGGCGGATACATCCTCAGGGTCTACAAACAACATGCGAGTTACCTGCTAGATGAGAAAATTATCCAATGGAAAGATGAAGTATTCCTCTACTGGAACCCTGATGACAGCTTCATCGTGGAGGTTGACAAAGGGTGAGTAAAAAAGACCATATAAAACCAGTAAGCAAAGGATACGAAAGTTACGGGCTTGTTTATTTACTTTGGCTTGTTGTGTTTTTCTTAATCCCAGTGATTGTGATTCTTGCATACAGTTTCTTCGAAAGGGATTACCAAGGTGGGGTGATTTTCAAATTCTCCCTGCAGGGTTACAAAGATATCCTCAACCCGAACTACGTTGTGGTATTTCTTAGGACTATTTTCATTTCTCTTGTTTCTTCTGTTGTTTCAATAATTATCGCCATTCCTGTGGCTTATTACATTGCTTTCAGTAAGTGGAAAAATATTCTTCTGCTTTTGGTGATAGTGCCATTTTGGACGAACTCATTGATAAGGATTTACGCATGGATATTTATCCTTGGAAATAACGGACTTGTTAACCAGTTTTTGATAAAAATGGGGTTCACGAAGTCTTATGTTCAATTCATTTATAACAACTTTGCTGTTGTGCTTGTGCTTGTTTATACGTATCTACCGTTCGCTATCTTGCCACTTTATTCATCGATAGAGAGGCTTGAGAAGAACATCTTTGAAGCGGCGATGGATTTGGGTTGCACAAAGAGGCAGGTATTTTTCAAGGTACTCTTACCGAATATAAGGCAAGGGATAATCTCGGCTTTTGTGTTTGTTTTTATACCTGCAATAGGAACTTACGCGGTGCCGGAATTGGTAGGTGGAAAGAACTCAAGGTTGATAGGTAACGAAATCGCAAGACTTCTAACCACAGCAAGGAACTGGCCCGCTGCAGCTGCGATATCTTCATTGCTTCTTGCGATTACAATAGTTGCGGTTATTATATTTATCTTCGGTGGTGAGAAACGTGAAGCCCGGTAAGTTTGCTTTTATTTTAACTATGGTTGTATTACTCTTTTTCTACATTCCTATATTTGTCGTTGTGTTATTTTCGTTCAATTCTTCAAAATCACCTGAATGGACAGGTTTCAGTTTGAAGTGGTATGAAAAGCTCTTCACATCATCTGGACACATTTGGAGAACGTTTATGAACTCCATTATCGTTGGTATCAGTTCAAGCTTTGTGGGTGTTATCTTAGGAACTTTCGGTGCGGTTGCTATGTATATGGGGGCTAAAAAATTCAAAAAGCTTATGTGGACAACGACGTATATTCCATTTATCATTCCAGACATTATTATCGGTGTATCGTTACTAATCTTTTTCACAACGATACACCTTAGGCTTAGTTTGTTCACGATATTCATAGCACACGTGACGTTCTCTATTCCTTACACGATGATGATTATCCTCACAAGGCTCCAAGACTTTGATAGGTCTATAATTGAAGCGGCATACGACTTGGGTGCTACGAGGTCTATTGCACTCTGGAAAGTGATTATACCAGTAGCGCTTCCTGGGATTGTTGCTGCGTTCTTCATGGCGTTTACCCTTTCAATTGACGATTTTATCATCACATTCTTCGTAGCAGGACCAAGTTCTACAACATTGCCATTGCAAATATTCTCTATGGTGAGATTCGGCATTTCTCCGGTGATTAATGCGATTTCTACGCTCTTGCTTGTTGGAACAATTTTCATAAGTGTTTTGCTTAGAAAGTATGTGCGGTATATAATATAATCGGTTTCGAATGCTATTTTGAGATCTTCAAAACTTCGGTATGTGGAGGTGAACTGGGATGGTAGAAGATATCAAGACATACGTTGAAAGAGTGAAAAAGGCTGCTGATTTTATCAAATCAAAGATTACAGAGACCCCAGAGGTTTGTATCGTACTCGGTTCTGGATTACATGGCATCGCCGAAATCGTTGAAAATCCAATCAGGATTCCCTACAAAGAAATTCCCGAATTCCCGGTATCAACAGCTCCAGGTCACAAAGGTGAATTGATTTTTGGGAAGATTTCAGGGAAATACGTTGCCCTTATGAATGGAAGGTTCCACTACTACGAAGGTTACCATATGAGGGATGTTACGTTTGGTGTTAGAGTTATGCAAGAATTGGGGATTAAATATCTGTTCTTAACTAACGCTGCTGGTGGATTGAATCCTGACTTCGAAGTTGGAAGACCAATGATTATCAGTGACCACATCAATATGATGGGCAATAACCCACTCATTGGACCGAACGTGGAAGAATGGGGTCCAAGGTTCCCCGACATGTCCAACGCATACGATAAGGAACTCAGGGCAATTGCAAAGAAGGTTGCGGAAGAACTCAACATTCCAGTTTACGAAGGTGTTTACGTTGCTGTTGCAGGTCCAAACTTTGAAACCCCAGCTGAGTTAAGAATGCTCAGATGGATGGGTGCAGATGCAGTTGGTATGTCAACGGTTCCAGAAGTTATCGCAGCTGCTCACAGAGGAACAAAAGTACTCGCTATCTCTGCGATAACTGACAGAGCTGTTCCTGATGATTTGAAACCATTGACAGCGGAAGAAGTTCTCGAAGTCGCACACAGAACTGGGCAACTGATTGCAAAGATAATGATAAAAGTATTGGAAAGAATATAACCTTTGAGCTGCAGCGATAAAGCTGGTGAGAAGTATGTCTATTCGAACTAGACTTCTTTTGTTAGCGATATTTCTGGTATCGGTTCCACTAATAATCTCTGT
>CAYVMA010000104.1:0-12896 GCA_964452455.1 uncultured Fervidobacterium sp.
CTTAAGAACTTGTTGTCTTGCCTTTATTTTGATTGGTTAGGATAAATTCAGCAAACAACTGAATCATCCTAACCAATTTTTTCTATTTCTGTTTCTGGTGTAACCCCTCATGTTGGGTTGGTTAACTTGGCTAACTTAGGAATTTACCACCCTATACCTTAACGATAGGTATATATATATTACGTTAAGTTAGTAGTAGTATTATATATAGGGGTGGTAAATTTGGTAAGTTTACCTAATTGTAACACTGCAAACTTTTATCCAAGCGTATTACAGGTGCATATTACAACTTACCACCTTTTTGTTACAACTTACCACTCTGGTAAGTTTTTACGAAAAACAATGATTTTAAGCCACATTAAAGGTGGTAAATTTTTCTAATTACGATGAATAAACGTTTTAAGTGCAATTAGGCATACCTAAAAGCTGTGAAATTTTTCACTACCGGTAAATTTGGTAAGTTTTTTGTTGAGAATGATTCTCAAAAACCTATGGATAGTAAGCTAATTTTGTTTTTCACAAAATATAGTGGTAGAAAACTTACCACCAGGTGGTAAAAACTTACCAAAAACTTACCAGAAATTTACCACCAATCAATAATTTGTGTTCAAAAATTTACCACCAACAATATATAGTGGTATATTTATCTTCGATTTTGCTATTTCTCGATGTTATTTTTGGCTAAAAAAGTTTGAATTCATAAATGGTAATAATTGTGGATATTTTTAATTATTTCGAACGGTGTTCATTTTTTGGAATTTTATTGTATAATTAATCATAGGTTCCAAGATTCTGGAATTTGAAGCAGTCAAGATTAAGGTCAGAGGCTTTTGTTAAATCGTCAGTTGAGTTAAAAGGTGAAGAAATGTCGAAAAAGTTGATAAGAATTTTGTTTTATGTGATGACACTACTAAGTGTTTTAATGTTGTTATTCACATACAAATACGTGTCAAAAGTGAAGCAAGCCCCTCTTGTGACGATAGAAGGTTTAAGGGGCAATTATGTGCTTAATGGGGTTTTACACAGCCAAGAAACACATTTAGATGTTGGAAAGTATGTGGTCTTTGGCGAGAGTATCTTGCGGCTTTACGGGAACCGTGTGAAGGTTGTTAAAATACCACGTTTCGAGGTGGAAGTTATATGGGAAAAGTGAAAATTGTTGAGCCTGTGAATTTAGTGATATTTATTTTTTCGGCACAGTTGGATTACTGGTTTGAAACTGTGAAACCTGATTTGATATCTCTTTTTGGACCTATAGATTACATTAGTCCGGAACTCGATTTTGAAAAGTACACACTTTACTATAACGAGGAAATGGGCTCTGGAATAACAGGAAAGTTAATTAGTTTTGAGAGGTTGATTCATCCGTCATTATTAGCATCAATAAAGATTAAGACGAACGAATTGGAGTTAAAACATGCAGTAGATGGTAAAAGACGTTTCAACCTTGACCCTGGATATATACACCACATGCAGTTCGTTTTGGCTACAACGAAGATGTGGCCCCACAGGATATATATTGGACAGGGCATATATGCGGAACCAACGTTGATGTATATAAATGGAGCCTGGAAGGATTACGATTTTACTTATCCAAATTACAAAGAAGAACTCTATAAATTTGAACTTTCAAAAATTAGAGACTTGTACCTTGAAAAAAGGAAGAAGTATATGAAGAATGTTTTGAAACGTGAAAAGTGAAAAGCGTGTTAGGTGAGGAGGTTGGAATTCTTGAAATTATACATCGTGGTTTTAGGATGCCCAAAGAACGAAGCAGATTTCGCACTATTCAAGCACCATATTCAGCAACTTGGGCATGAAATTGTTGACGATTTAGATGAAGCAGATGGAGTAGTTATCGATACTTGTGGGTTCATATTGGATGCAAAACAAGAGTCGATTGACACTGTTTTGGAATTCGTTGAACACAAAAGGAAACAGGAAAAGGAAGGAAGAGATTTCAAAATATTTGTCACAGGATGCTTGGTCCAGCGATATCCCAAGGAGTTACCTGTTGAAATCCCAGAGGTAGACGGATGGTTCGGTGTTCTTCCACCAAAAGTTTTAGCAGACAACCTTGAGAAAACTAAGAAGTATGTAACAGATCCCATAGCTGTATACGATTTTGAAGGAAGGGTTGATGATGACCTTCCGTATGCGTATGTAAAGATAGCTGATGGTTGTGACCGCGCTTGCACTTTTTGCACAATACCAAAATTTAAGGGGGGTTTTGTAAGTAGAAAGCTCGAGGATATAGTAAAAGAAGTGAAACACTTAGTCTCAAAGGGGAAAAAAGAGATTATCTTGGTTGCACAAGATACGACGGGATATGGTATTGATTTGTACGGAAAATCGATGCTTCCAGAGCTACTCAAGCAATTGAACGACATACCCGGGGACTTCTGGATAAGGGTTATGTATATGCATCCAGACCATGTAACGGACGAAATTCTTGAGGGGTTTTCGTACCGAAAAGTAGTAAAGTACTTTGATATACCAGTCCAACATGGTAGTGAGAAGATTTTGAAACTTATGAACAGGACCAAAACACCAGAAGAGCTTGAAGAGCTGTTTGAAAAGATTAGGACCATGTATCCAGAAGCGGTACTTAGGACATCGGTGATTATAGGATTTCCAGGGGAGACATCCCAAGATTTCGAAGAATTATTGGAGTTTGTAAGACATGTTGAGTTTGATAAGCTTGGAGCATTTGTTTATTCAGACGAAGAGGACGCACCATCTTACAAGCTACCAAACAAAGTTCGTCCGTCAACTGCTCAAAAAAGGTTGGATCAGTTAATGGAAGCACAAGCAGAGATTTCGTTTATTAGAAACCAAAGATACGTTGGAAAAGTTATCGATGTTTTGATTGAAGAAGAAGCCAGTGGAGTCCTCATAGGTCGCGGTTACATGGATGCTCCAGAGATAGATGGTAACGTCTTTTTCAAAGGTAGTAATTTAAAAGGATTTGTAAAAGTTAAAATCACAGAAGCTGACACATATGATTTGGAGGGAGAGTTAGTTTGAAATTATCGGATAATACGAACGTTATTTTCAACTTGCCAAACACTATAAGTTGGTTGAGAATTATTTCAACAGTTTTCATCGTGCTACTGATGTATCTTGACCAATACGCCTGGGCTTTCTTTTTGTTCTTGTTAGCAGCCCTTAGTGATTATGTAGACGGCTATTTCGCCAGAAAGCTCGGGCAGGTTACAAAACTTGGTAAGGTTCTCGATCAGATGAGTGATAAGATTTTGATTACGTCGATTTTTGTTGTTTTTGTAGAATTTGGTATGCTCCCTGGTTGGCTTGTGGTTATCTTGGTTTTTCGTGACACACTGGTTAGTACCGTTCGAATGGTCGCATCCGAATCTGGTAACATCATCGCTGCTAATATCTTCGGCAAGATGAAAACAGTATCTCAGATGGTTCTGGCAATCGGGCTATTCGTTGAGAAACTTAACTTTTTCTCTCTTGGCTTATTATTTGTAAAAGTAAATTTGGTTCTGGTATACTTTGTAGCCATTGTTACAATACTCTCTGGAATGATTTATCTTTACCAAAATCGAATATACTTGAACCGCTGAAAAACTGCTTAAAAAAGTACTTAAACAAAGACCTGGAGGGGTTTACTGTGAGAACGTTCATAGCTATTGACGTAAATCCAGAAATAAGGGAAGTTGCACAAGAAGTTATAGACAAACTTGTCTCCATGGGGTTCAAGGCTACATGGACAAAACCGGAAAACCTTCATCTTACGCTCTTTTTCTTGGGTGAGATGGATGAGAAAGTTGTTGATTCAATGGCTCAGGCTCTCCAGAAAAGATTACAAGGTTTTCCATCGTTCAGCACGAATTTAGCAGGTTTTGGTTATTTCAAATTTAAGCATTCTCCAAGAGTGCTGTTTTTAAAACTTGAACCTACAAAATCTTTGCAAAGGTTATTTCTTGAAATGAAGTCTGAACTTAACAAAAACAAAATCAAATACGATGAACAAGGTAACTTCGTTCCACACGTTACTTTAGGCAGGGTAAAAGAATACCCAAACGATTGGGAAAACCTAGTTGAAGGTATCCAAACACCAAAGATAACGCTTGTGGTTGATGGAGTCACGATTTACAGTTCCACATTAACGCCGCAAGGTCCCATTTACAAATGGGTCTACAAACTAAAATTTGAGGGAGGTCTGATGAAGAATGTCAGATGAAATGAAAAAGGATGTACTGAAGAAAGCCATTAGCAAAATTGAAAAGCAGTATGGTAAAGGTTCGATAATGATACTTGGTGAAGATAACCTTGTTCAAAGTATAGAGGTTATTCCAAGTGGTTCGCTTGCTATTGATATTGCATCAGGCGTTGGGGGTTATCCTCGTGGAAGAATCATAGAAATCTATGGTCCGGAGTCAAGTGGTAAGACAACTATAGCGCTCCATGCTATCGCTTCTGTCCAGAAACTTGGCGGAATAGCCGCATTCGTCGATGCAGAGCACGCACTAGATTTGAATTATGCAAGAAACCTTGGAATAAACCTTTCTGAGCTTTTGATTTCACAGCCAGACTACGGCGAACAAGCACTCGACATCGTTGATGAACTTGTTAGAAGCAACGCTGTAGACCTTATCGTTATTGATTCGGTTGCTGCACTCGTTCCACGTGCTGAAATCGAAGGGGCAATGGGAGATGCGCAGATAGGTCTTCAAGCAAGGTTGATGTCGCAGGCTTTACGAAAACTCGCAGGAAATGTAAACAAATCCAAAACGGTAGTTATCTTTATTAACCAAACACGTATGAAAATAGGGGTTATGTATGGCAATCCGGAAACAACCACCGGTGGAGTTGCGTTAAAGTTTTACGCAACGATGAGGATGGAAGTTAGGTCTTCCGGTAAGATAGTTGAAGGAAACGAACATGTAGGAAACGAGGTAACGATTAAGTTTGTGAAGAATAAAGTCGCACCTCCGTTCAAAACAACAACAGTGGATATTATCTATGGAAAAGGAATTGTTCGCGAAAACGAACTCTTCAACATAGCGGTGAACGAAGGATTTATAGACAGACGAGGGAGTTGGTTCACGTACGAGGCACTCGACGGAAAAGAACATTCACTCGGACAAGGAAAAACAAACGCTGTGAGTTATCTTGTGGAACATCCCGAAATTGCGGATGAAATTGAAAAAAGAATACGCGAGAAATACTTCTCTAAACCGGTAAGCGAAGAAACGCAAGTTGCAGAAGGAACGAAGAATGCGGAAAAGGCGACAAAGTAAATACGAAGTTGAAAGCAATAGAAACGACTTAGATAGTTTTGAGTTCCATAGCGATTGGGAAGACGAAAAAGGCTATCAACATAATAAACAATCAAACAGAAGCTCAAAAAAGAGGGCTGAATCTGATCCTTTGAGTATTGCCCTAAGATTCATCAAATTTAGAGCCCGTTCCCAGTGGGAAGTAGAAAACAGGCTTAAAAGAGAAGGCTTTTCAGATGAGGTTATAAACCAAACAATACAAAAGCTCAAAGAGAGCGGTTTTATTGATGACGAAAAGTTTGCGTATCTTTATGCTTACGATAGCTTGGTAATACACTACAAAGGTCCTTTCAGGATACGCTATGAACTCAGGCAACTACATGTAGATGAATACATTATAGAAGATGCAATAAAAAAAGTTCTTGAAGAAGTTGATATTCAAGAGATTATCGAAAAACTGACGAAAGGATTAGATGAACACAAAAAGCGAGAAAAACTATACAGACATGGTTTTGGAGGTGATTGGTAATGGATATTTTGATATACATAATTTTAGCGGTCGTAGGTCTGGCATTAGGTTTCTACCTTGGAAGCACGGTTGGTAGAAAAAAAGCACAAGAAGATATTGAGAAGAAATTAAAGGCTGCTAAGGAAGATGCGGAAAGTATAATAAAGAATGCGGAAAAAGAAGCTACCGAGATAAAGAAAAGAATGATAATAGAAGCGCGCGAAGAAGCACACCAAATTCGCGAAGAGATAGAAAAAGAAAGAAAGAGAAGAGAAGAGGAAATAAAGCAACTCGAGGAAAGGATTTTGAAGCGTGAGGAACTTCTTAGTAAACGCGAAGAGATGCTTGATAAACGCGAAGGTTTTATTGAAAACTTAAAAATGGAATTAGAAGCAAAGGCAAAGGAACTCGAGGCAAAAGAAAAGGAAATTCAAGAGAAGTTTACCAAACTGGCAGGTCTTACTCACGAACAAGCAAGAGAAATAGTTTTGCAAGAGGCAAGGGAAAGATACGAACACGAAATAGCAAAAGTCTTTGTTCAAATTAAAGCGAGATACGAAGAAGATGCTGAAAAGTATGCAAAGAAAGTTATTGCAGACGCTATTCAAAGGTATGCTCCCGAGTACACTGGTGAGGTTACTATCAGCACGGTTGCCTTACCAAACGATGATATGAAAGGTCGTTTGATAGGAAGAGAAGGAAGAAATATAAGGACTTTTGAAAAGATAACAGGTGTTGACCTCATTATCGATGATACACCTGAAATGGTCACTTTGAGTTCTTTCAACCCGTTGAGAAGAGAAATCGCAAGAAGAACGATAGAAAAATTGGTCCAGGATGGTAGAATTCACCCAGCAAGGATAGAAGAGATGTACGAAAAAGCGAAGGCAGAGGTTGAAAAAGAAATCAAAGAGGCAGGTCAAGAGGCAGTGATTACAGTTGGTGTTGGAGGACTCCACCCAGAAATTATTAAATTGCTCGGTAGATTGAAATTTAGGACAAGCTACGGTCAGAACGTTCTAAACCACTCAATCGAAGTAGCTCAAATTGCTGGCTTGCTCGCAGCTGAGCTTGGACTGAATGTAGATAAGGCAAAGCGTGGAGGTTTGTTGCACGATATAGGTAAAGCCCTTGACCACGAAGTTGAAGGTTCACACACAATTATAGGTGCAGAGATTCTTAAAAGATACGGAGAATCTGACGAAATTATCAACATGATAATGGCACACCACGGGGAAGAAGAACCAATAACACCAGAAGCAGCTATAGTTACCGCTGCAGATGCTATCTCGGCTGCAAGACCAGGTGCAAGAAGAGAAGATGTGGAAAGTTACATCAAGAGGTTGATGAAGCTTGAAGAGATAGCGAAAAGCTATAAGTACGTTGAAAATGCGTATGCAATACAAGCTGGTAGGGAGATAAGGGTTATTGTCCAGCCAGAGAAAACCGATGATGCAACAATCGAGAAATTGGCACATGATATCGCAACGAGAATAGAGAATGAACTACAATATCCAGGTGTACTTAAGGTTGTTGTGATAAGGGAAAAACGCTCAATAGCTTACGCAAAATAAACCGACCTAATCTTTGGAGGTTATCGAGAATTGAGTGTAATGTTAAGTAGCCTTGCATTCGCTATAGCGACATTCTTGTCAAGAGTCTTGGGGCTTGTCCGAGATATGCTCATGGCCTCAAAATTTGGAACATCTTGGCAAGCAGATGCGTATTTTGTAGCCATCTTGTTCCCGTTTTTCTTACGAAGGGTTTTCGGTGAAGGTGCGATGACCTCTGCATTTGTACCACTTTACAGTGAGTCTAAAGACAAAGATGAGTTCTTATCTTCCGTTCTGACAAGTTTTACAATAGTCTTGGTAATTATAGTGTCGGCAGTCATGATATTTCCAGATATAGTCATATACCTTTTCAGCTCGGGTGCAGCACCGAAAACGAAAGAACTTATACGTGTTTTAGCAAGAATTACTGCTCCTTCAATACTTTTCATCTTTTGGTGGGCAATAACGTATTCTATTGAAAACACACGTGGTAAGTTCTTTTATCCGGCGTTAACACCTATTATTCCAAATATCGTAATCATAATCTTTATGTTGGTCCCAGGTTTGGGTATTTACGGACCCACTTGGGGTTTTTTAATTGGAGAAGCCGCTGCGTTCTTGGCGCTTGCTTATCCTTTAAGAAGGCACAAACTCCGTTTCACTTTTAAATACACACGTGAGTTCTTAAAATTATTTTGGCCCAGTTTCTTAGCGATGTCCATTTCTCAAATTAACAGCATAGTTGACACGAACGTGGTCTCATATTACAGTCGAGGACTGGGCGGAGGAGTCTCTTATCTTCAATATGCATCAAGATTTTATATGCTTCCGTATGGTTTGTTTGGAGTGGCTGTGGCGACTGTGATACTCTCAACAATCAGCAACGATAGAGAAAATTATACCCAACACTTAAAACACGGTATAACTTCGACACTGTTCTTCACAGTTCCCGCAACAATCGGACTTATTGTTCTCGACGAGCCAATACTTCGGTTGTTTTACGAATATGGGCAATTTACAGCAAAAGATACCAGAATTACTGCCCAGGTATTAAACGCATACGTCTTAGGATTACCTTTTTATGGTATGTATTCAACGATGACACGTGCTCGTCACGCAATGAAAGATATGAAAACTCCTTTAAAAGCCACAACGATAGTTGCTGTATCGAATGTAGTGATGGACCTTCTTGTTGGTTTGAAGTATGGACCTGTTGGAGTCGCTTTAGCTACAAGTGTTGCAGGAATCATAGGATTTCTGTACCTTTTGATAAAAGAGCAAAACAAAAAGCTTTTCGAAAAAGAAGATTTGTACATTATCTTGTCTTCATTTATCATGGGAGTGGCGACTTATTACTTTTCTACTATTTCATCAAGACGTATTTGGGTAATTCCATCTACAATTTTCGGTGCAGTGGTTTATTTACTTTCTTCCGCAATTTTCTTGAGACACAGGCTGAAAGAGTTTTTGAGAAGGAAAGCATTATAGTTTTACAGGTGTATTTGCTGGAAAACGACTAAAGGGAGCTGAGTGTAAAGATGATAGGGGAAGAGATAGAAGTACTTTACGAGGTTGATAGCACAAACGAGTTTTTGAAAAGGAACTATAAGTCTTTTCACGATGGAGCTATAGTAGTTGCTATTAAGCAAACAGCTGGCAAAGGTAGGATGGGAAGAACGTGGTATTCTCCAGAAGGGGGACTTTGGTACTCAGTTCTCTTTAAACCGAAGGTGCACATAAGCCTTCATTCATACACAAAGGTATTTTCTATAGCCATTGTGGAGGTTCTAAGAAAGCTGAAGGTGAATGTCTACATAAAATGGCCCAATGACATATATTACAACGGTAAAAAGCTTGCTGGCATACTTTCAGAAGCTGTTTCTGTTAACGACAGAGTAGTTGCAATAATTGTAGGTATAGGAATTAACGTGAACAACGACATTCCAGATGATTTAAAAGATATCGCAATCTCCCTAAAAGACATTCTAAAGAAAAAGGTAAAAATCACTTACTTGCTTGATGCCATTAACAAACATGCGTGGAATTTATTGATAAGTTACAGAAATGAAACTGAGAACATCACAAAACTCTGGAAGAAATACTTAGTTCCAAGAGAAGGAGATAGGATTAAGGTAAAAGTGGATGAACAAATTGTTGAAGGGACTGTTTTAAAAATCACAGAAGATACTTTATACGTTGATGTAGGAGGCAAAGTAATCGGTGTTCAAAGCATACATCAACTTGTTGAATAAAGAAATTAAAAATTTATGTCTTTTCCTCTTATTGTTATCGTTTTTACTTTTTCCTTCCTTTGGTTTATCACAAGATATTTATTCACTTATAACATCGAAAGTGCCACAAGGTGGGTTTGTTGGTGTATATTTTGTTGATGCAGACAATGGTAATACACTCGTTCGCTACAATGAGCATAACCTTTTTATTCCTGCTTCATTGACAAAATTGTTTTCTACACTTGTGGCTTGGGAAGTGCTTGGACCTGAGTTCCGCTATACCACTACCGTTTATGTCCCACGTGGTAACATTTCACCAAGGATTAGGGGAGATATCGTCATAAAAGGTAATGGAGATCCCTCGATGAGTGTTGAGACACTCAGAGGAAATTTTAAGAAGTTCATTGTCGAAGGTGTTAAAGAAATCGATGGTAATATCGTTATTGATAATTCCTTTTTCTCAAACGAAAGATGGGGTATTGGTTGGGAGTGGGATTACAAAAACCCAAGTATTGATGCACTTGTGCTTAAAGAAAATCCTAATACGTTTAACCCATACGATATTGACGCTGTGGCGTTAAATTTTGGGCTTAACGTTAGGAAGATTCTCAACGACTACGGTATCAAAGTTTACGGTACAGTTAAAGTAGGCAAGTTAAGAAATGACTATAGAGAGTTCATAGTAATTAAATCCGTCCCTTTAAAGAACCTTATATCGGTTGCAAACAAGTACAGTAGCAATTCTTACGCTGAACAAATATTGAGAACAGTGGGTCTAAGAGTCTACGGGTTGGGAAACATCTACAACTCACTTAAAGTGATGAATGACTTTTACAAGAGACTTTTCGGAGAATATTATCCTTTCAAATTGAACGACGGTTCAGGTTTGTCAACTTACAATCTTGCTACACCATACATGGTTGCACAAACGTTAGTTTACGCGTACAAAAACCACGGGGGCCTCAACGGGTTTATATCAACATTAGCAAGGTCGGGAATAGAAGGTACGATGGAAAGAAGACTTGGCGATATAACACTATACGCAAAGACTGGAACTTTGCAGAAAGTTTCAAACATAGCAGGGATAATGATTACAAAGACTGGTAGAAAAGTAGCGTTCGCTATAATGGTCAACAACTTTATCGTTCCAACGTACGTTGCCATGCAGTATCAAGATGAGATAATTAGGTTTGTTTGGAATAACTACTAAAATTTCACTCCGTTACTAATATTTCTTTTATCTTTTCAAGTGCATCTTTTGATTCAGGTAGGAATGTGAAGATTACCCAGTCGTGGAACATTCCAGGGTATTCAAAATAATTCAACGGGAGGTCTTGAGACGTACATACCTCCCGTAATTTTTTAGAGTCTGGATGCAGTAAATCATTTGTTCCTGTAAAGACAGTTATTGGGCAAAGTTTTGAGAAATCACCGTAGATGGGGCTGAGATAAGGGTTTTTTAAATCTGTACCTGCAGCATATTTTTGAGCAGCATATTTTAAAACTTAAATAGTTAAGAACACATCTTTTTTCTCATATTCCTTAATTTCATGGTTGCCCATACTCAAATCAAGCCATGGAGAGAAAAGAACAATGTGATTTGGTAACTTCTTACCGTTATCCCTCAATTTTTGCGCAAACCCAAGAGCCAGTCCTCCACCAGCTGAATCTCCCATGAAGACGATTTTCTTATCTGCATATCTTTCTTGCACTTTACAATATAACTCATCCATGAATGTATAAGTATCTTTCCAGTTCGAGTCCGGGGCTAGGGGGTAATCTGGTACATAAATTATTGGACGAATCATTTCAACTATTTTCTGAACAACATTCCAATGCATCTTAGTTAGATTTGCAACTTACGATCCACCGTGAAGGAAAATGACCACTATTTCTGGTTTAGAATACTTGGGTTTAATTTCCCAGACCTGCCTTTGCAAGATATAGGAAAGATAAACCTCAGCCAATTTGTATATAGATTTCTTTGGAGGTGCTGGAGATTTATTAAATTTGTTTTCTAGCATTTTCTTTTCAACAATGTTCGAAAACCTGGTAATCTTTAAAAGTGAGTAAATAACATATGAAACAGTGCTAAGAGTAGATTCCATCTACCTTATCTCACCTCTCGGTTACATCTCTTTCGAGTTTTAGCTGCTCCAATTCCTTGGGATATGGTTCAAAAAACGTTTGATTCAAGACATAATCAACCGAATATCTTATAGCCCAGGATTTTAGGATTGCGAGTAGAGTTTGCAAGTTTACAATGTGGTTTCTGTAGTCTTCTAGCAAATCCATAAAATACGCCTTTTCTTGTGATGATAGCTTGTCTTTGAAATAACCATATAAATGCAGGAGTGTATTAATGACTTTGGGCACTTTCAAAGGTGTTTTCAACGCCTTTACGAGCAATTTTTCATATGCGGTTTTTGTAGTCTCATCAAAACCCTTTTGTGCTACCAATTTTCCCATATCACGCATCACTTTCTCGTTTTTCGCCATTAATAAAGACTTATTCCTTGAATGAAATTCGACAAGTTCTTTCTTGCTATTAACGTTTCTAAAACGTGCATGTGTGAAAATGAACGTGAGAAATTCAAATCTCAGCTTATCATTTGTAAGTCTCATTTCACTTTCAATGGCAAGATGAGGGAACCTTTCCAACATCACTTTTGCGAATAACCCAGGTGTTTTCGAAATGACTCTCCCGTTTTCTCCATACAATTTTGCATCGTTTAGGGCACAGGATGGAGATTTCGATTTTAATATCATCCCATCGATGTCGTTTGGCAGACTATCGGCAAATTTATGACTGAAAGAAATCATCTTATCCGTAAGGTCCTCTGACATTGTTTTATTCATAAGTCTTAGTTCGTTTCTTATAAGAAATACATCTATCGGTTCTCTGGGAATTGGTAAGCCTATCTCAACTTCAGCACAAACTTTTATAAAGTCACAGTATTTTTCAAGCTTTTTTACGATTTCACTCGAGATGATTCCACCATCGTATCTTGTGTGTTCAAAAAAACATCTGCTGACAACTAATTTTGGTTTAATATCTTTCACACCAGTCACTCCCTTGGCATTTTGTGCTATAATAATTATACCACGTATCAATTTAAAGTAGGTTCACTTTATATTTAGGGGGGATACACCGATGGATAAGAAGGAACTGGTTTTCAAAGTTCTCATGGAATCAGACAAGCCTTTAAGACCGGGTGACATTGCGGAAAAAGCTGGACTTTCAAAAGAAGATGTTGATAAAGCGATAAAGGCACTGAAAGAGGAAGGTAGGATAGAATCCCCGAAAAGATGCTATTACCAAGCTAAGAAGCAGTGAAAATAATATGATTCTTGA
>CAYVMA010000105.1:0-7086 GCA_964452455.1 uncultured Fervidobacterium sp.
CTGATGTACGTCGAACTAGTGAGTGGCGGTGCGGGGCGTCCATTCGCGCACCAGATGGCAGGTTCCTATCCAGGTTTGCGCGGGTCCGCGTCCCACCGACGCCATAGGTCATCGGAAAGGGAATAGGGCCAGCGTAGCTCAACCGGTAGAGCGCCTGATTTGTAATCAGCAGGTTGAGGGTTCAAGTCCCTCCGTTGGCTCCAGCCACTGAATGTGTGGTGAGGTGCCCGAGTGGCCAAAGGGGGCGGACTGTAAATCCGCTGGCAGAATGCCTTCGAAGGTTCAAATCCTTCCCTCACCACCAGATATTTTTTTATAATATAGGAGGCTGGACGACGATGAGAGTTCAGATAGGGCTCAAGTGTGAAGAGTGTGGCACAAGAAATTATTACACGACAAAAGAAAAAAGTAAGAAAGATAAGCTCAGACTCAGAAAATACTGTCCAAAGTGCAACAAACACACATTCCATACCGAAACGAAGGTTTAATGGCTAATATTTAAGATGGAGTTATTAATATGATTATTTTCGCAGGGGCGTAGCTCAACTGGCAGAGCACCGGTCTCCAAAATCGGGTGTTGCGGGTTCAAGTCCTGCCGCCCCTGCCAAATTTTATACTATTATGAGCGCACGACACTAAACGTACCTAAATATAAAGGCTATCGGGGGAGATAACGATGGAAAAACTGAAGAAGTTCTTTAGAGAAGTTATCGCAGAAGCGAAGAAGACGACGTGGCCTAACAGAGAAGAACTCCTGGCATCTACAGGGGTAGTTTTGTTTATTTTGGCAGTTTCTTCAATTTATCTTTTCTTAGTCGACCTTCTCTTCTCTGGAACACTTGGCGCCTTGTTGCAAAGATTCTGAGGTGAATAGCTAATGAAAAAAGAATGGTACATAATTCATACCATTACAGGGTATGAAAGCAAGGTTAAAGAGAACCTGGAAGCTAAAATAAAAGCACAGGGATATGAGAATATTATCCCTAACGTTGTTGTTTTGGAAGAAACCGTTATAGACACTTCCAGTAAGTCTCTTGAAAGGCATATTGTGAGTCATGATGCTAAATTGCATGTTAGTAACGGAATGGATGTAGAAAAGGGTGACTTGATAGCCGAAGAACCGGCTGTTAAGGTTAGAAGAGATGGAACGATAGTTGATGTTACAAACGCCAGAAGGATAGTTATTGAAACTACAGACAAAAAATTTTCAAAGACTTACGTAATTCCAGAATCTGCCAAGCCGGTCTCTGGACTTCGCGTAGGGGCAAATGTATTCCAGGGAACGTTTTTGGCGGCATCGGACGAATATATCTGTGATATAGATGGTAAGGTAGCGATAAATGAAAAGGTCAAAAAGGTAGTTGTTAGAACCGTTCTTGGTGACGAAGATGTTTATATAATTCACGTTGATGTTTTCAATCCGAATGTTTGTAAAAAGGGTGTTGTGGTTAAGGCTGGTCAAGTGTTAGCTGAGGGTAGAAAGATATACGCAAAGAGCACCGGAAGAGTTGCTATTGTGGACTATCCAACGAGAAAAGAGATAGTTATCCAAAAAACAAAGAAAAGAAAACTCTATCCAGGTTATCTTTTTGTTGAAATGATAATGAACGACCATACATGGGAATTTGTTAGAAGTACACCATTTGTAATGGGTTTTGTTTCAGCAGGTGGAAGACCACTTCCGTTGAAACCACAGGAAGTGCATTATATTAAGAGATTAGCAGGTCTTGAGGAAATACGTCACGAAGCAAAAGCGCAGGTTACAAAAGTAGAACTGGAAATACAACCTGGTGATTCTGTAAAGATTATAACTGGTCCGTTCGAAGGTTTTGTTGGTGTAGTAAAAGAAGTTGATGAAGAAAAGCAAGAACTCAAGGTTAATATTACGATATTTGGTAGGGAAACTCCAGTTACTGTTCACGTGAGTGAAGTGGAGAAGATATAAAGGCTAAAAATAAAAGATAATTAGATAATTTGCGCGCATTGTGCGCAGTGGGAGGGCAAAGAGCCCGAAAATACCACAAAAAGGGAGGTAAGTTGTATGGCAAAGAAAGTAGTGGCACAGGTTAGGCTTGTGCTCGAAGCCGGAAAAGCAACGCCAGCTCCTCCAGTAGGTCCTGCATTGGGTCAAAGAGGAGTTAACTTGATGGAATTCTGTAAGAAGTTCAACGCAGTCACGGCTGATAAGGCTGGATTGCTAATACCAGTTATTGTCACTGTTTACGATGACAGATCATTTACGTTCGTTACGAAGACTCCTCCTGCCAGCTTCTTACTGAAGAGGGCAGCAAAAATCAACTCAGGTTCGCAGGAACCAAAGAGGAAAATTGTTGGAAAAGTGACAAGGCAACAGATCAGGGAAATTGCTGAGCTCAAGATGCCAGACCTCAATGCAAACGACATTGAAGCTGCGATGAAAATAATCGAAGGAACTGCTCGCAGCATGGGTCTGGAAATTGTAGATTGAAGCGGAAAGGAGGAGGCTCGCACATGCCTAAACACTCCAAGAGGTACAATGAAGTAAGAAAACTTGTGGATAGAGAAAAATTTTATTCACTTGACGAAGCAGTAGAGCTTGTAAAAAAGACAGCAACGGCAAAGTTTGATGAAACAGTAGAACTTCATGTTAAAACGAATATCGATTATAGAAAGAGTGAACAGAACATAAGAAGCACAATTACCCTTCCACATGGAACAGGTAAGACTGTAAGAGTTTTGGTCTTTGCAAAGGGAGACAAGGCAGAGGAAGCAAAACAAGCAGGTGCAGATTACGTTGGAGCAGAGGAACTTGCTGACAAAATTGCTAACGAAGGATTCTTTGATTTCGACGTTGCAATTGCAACTCCAGATATGATGAAGGTTATTGGTAAGCTTGGTAAAGTCCTTGGTCCAAGAGGATTAATGCCAAACCCAAAAACTGGAACAGTTACAGACGATGTTGCAGCTGCAGTCTCTGAGTTCAAAAAAGGTAAAGTCGAAGTAAGAACAGATAAGACAGGAAATATACACATACCAGTTGGAAAAGCTTCGTTTGACCCAGAAAAACTCAAGGAAAACATAAAGTCTGCTTACGAACAGATTCTTGCTCTCAGACCAGCAGGTGTTAAGGGGAACTTTATAAAGAAAGCAGTTATCGCTTCCACAATGGGACCTGGAATAAAACTTGAACTCAACACCCTTGCAGAGGGTAAGAAATAATAGTAAAAAAATCAATCGAAAGCGGCTCGAAAGAGCCGCTTTTTTTTTTCGTGCGCCCGGCATGAGCGACAGCTTGGCGGTGAAAGTCCGCTATGGGCTTGGTAGTGGGAACCTAAATGTGGCGAGTACATGGGATGAAGGCGGTCGCTCTTACCCGGGGAGGTCTGACGGATACACCTACTGGTAACCTACTCAGTGATGAGTAGCTGAACCGTCAGAAGTCAGCAAAGCTCAGTAGCCGAAAGGTGAAGGACTGAACTTTAGGAGGCTAAAGATTTTGAAAACTTCAGAAGATGGAAAGCAGAAAACCGAAGAGGGCTACCTTGGAGAAAGTAGGGTGGAACCCGAGGATAACCAAGGAGTGTTAATGCCATCAACGACAGTTCCAGGATCACAGGCCAGTGCGCGTAGCGCATGAGAACTAAGGAACCGCCGTATACCGGTCGGTATGTACGGTGATGTGAGAGGACGCTGGGTAAATTACCTAATTACCCAGCTCCTACTCGATACCTTTATTTGCCGCTCGAATACTCTCTTTATCCGAAGTCTTTTAGAAAGTATGGAGAGAAACAGGAATGCAAATAAAAGTTTACTTAAGAGAAACACATAATTCTACCACTGTGTGATATACTTTTAGTGTTATATATAACTATAACACTATAAATGTGGAGTGTAGAATGTACGAGTGCACTGAGAAAGTGTGATTTTAAAACTTATGACTTGGAGGTGGGGCTATGAAGGATTATCTAAAGATTGTATACTTTTTACTGGCAATCCTGGTTCTTGGACTTGCAGGTTATTTTACAACTTATGTGCCATTAAAGGTAGTTTTTGCTTTCTTTTCGGTTGTTGTGCTTGGGTATTTTCTAAAAAGTTATACGGGAAGAATGATTGGTTTTATTATACTTTCAATTCTTCTTTTTCTTATACCCATGGCAAGTATAACAAGTTTTGAGTATTTAGCAAAAAGCGGGGAGAATGGTTTTAAAAGACTTATGAACTTCAGTGAGGCGCTAACGCACCATTCGGGGCGAGTGTACAATCCCGATGTCAGATACGATGAAGTGGAAGAACTCATTTGTGATATTAACGCTGGATTACGTTTAGAATTTGTTGATGAACCAGGCATTGCTGTTCCATCTACTCTCAAGGTGAAGCAAACAAGGGGAGTCTTAGAAATTCGAGGTGGAGAAAAGAATGCAACATATGTTGTAAAAGTTGGTGGTGAAAAAGTTGAGCGAATTAATATTTCATCTTTCAGACTTGATATAAATGGAAAATTCAAGAAACGTTTGAAAAGGTTTGTTGCTTCGGCTGTTGGAATGTCGATTAATGGCGAGCTTAGTGCGGATATTATTGAACTTGATAGTACGGGTGTTGAACTTTTCGGAACACTTTCAGCAGATGATATGACAATTAATTCCGTTGGTGTAGAACTTAACGGAGAGATTTCTGCTGACAAAGTTGAAATTGACAGCGTTGGAGTTAATATGAAGTTGAAATTGAGAAATTGTTCGTACATGGATATATCATCAACCGGAGTTAATGGTAAACTTGAATTTCTCGGTGGGAAGGCGCTTAGGTTAAAGATTGATGGTACAGGTGGAAAACTATATGTAAAGAATAGTTCTGATAGTGATATTTCGATAAATTCTTCCAGTGTGAAAGTTGTGAGAGAATGAGCGAGGTGAAAGAGGAGGTTCGAGCTATTTATTCAAACTTTAAGAAAGTTGATAAGCACAGCGGTGTACCTGCGTATTTACAGATAGTTAATCAAATTAAAGCTAAGATGATTCTTGGAGAATTGAAAGTTGGTTCGCGATTGCCTGGAGTTAGAGATTTAGAAAAGATATTCGATGTCAATGTTAATACCGTTCTCAAAGCGTTGGAAAGGCTAAAGTTTGAAGGTCTGGTCGAATCAGAACATGGGGTCGGATATTTTATATCAGGTGAGCTGAAGATTGATAAGGACGTTGTAGGTGAGTTATTTCGAATGGTTCAGAAAGCGAAAGATAGTGGAATTGATATGTTAACTGCTTTGATGATAATTGAGGAGGTGTGGAAGAATGTTTGATAAATATTATGTGATACTATTCAACGAGTACTTACACAAACAGTTTAAGGAAAAATTCGGAACGTTATTAATATTTTTTGTTCTTATGCTTTCGCCGGGTTTATCAATAAAGATGTTTGGAGTGTTTTTCGCAATACTATTTGGTTTGCTCTCCGATGTGAAAAATAGACGCTTAGATCTTCTAACATTTTTACCATATACAAGGTCTATGATATATTGGTTTAGTTTTGGGTTCTTGGTGACCGTAGTGTTGCTAACAAGTCTAGTAGGGTTGCCATTTTATGATAGTTTATATCATTTTTTTACGGATTTATCTTCATCTTTAATCTTTCTTAGTGCTTATTTAGGACTTTCCTTCGTGTTAGTGAATTTCTTGTCTGTTGACCCTTACGGTAGTTTGTTTTTGATTCTCATAAGCGATGCAATTTTGAGTTCGCTTGGCTATTCATCAGTTGGACATTTTTACAATCCGTACAGGCTGATAAGTCCGTTATGGCAGGGGAATATTTTCGCAGCAGCTATTTTTGCAATTCTTTGTCTCTATCTTGGTTATCTTTCTGTTGTCAAAAAAGGAGGGGAATAATCTATGGAATATAAAGAAAATGGGATAGGTATGGTTGAAGGTAGTTCTGAAATATTGCTATCTGTTCAAAAATTGAGTAAGAGGTTTGGTAATAAACAGATTTTAGCGGATGTTTCGTTCGATGTGAAAAAAGGTAGCATATTTGCACTGATTGGTCCGAATGGTGCAGGTAAGACAACGACAATTAGGTGTATACTAAAAGCTATTGATGCTGATTCAGGTGAAGTTAAATTTATGGGTGATGAGATAACTTTGCTGTCAAAACAGAAAATTGCGGCTGTTTCAGAAGATAGGCAGGTATTTAGGAATTTCGATGCTTACGATTATGAAAGACTCTATTCTTCGGTTTACCCTCAGTGGGATGGTGAAACCTTCAACAGACTTGTTGCGAAATACAATTTTGACCTATCTCAACGTGTTGAGACTTATTCGATAGGTATGAAGACACTCTTTTTCGTTGTTTTAGCAATATCTACAAACGCACAACTTCTCATACTTGACGAACCAACGCAACATCTTGATCCAACAGTAAGATACGAGGTGATGAGACTTATCAGAGAATACGTTTCTGGAGAGAGAAGCTGTATTATCTCTTCGCATGAGATGTTCGAGTTAGAAGAGTACGCTACAGAATTTGCGATAATCAACTCTGGTAGAGTAATTTATACGGATTCAATTGATGAAGCAAAGGAAAAACATAGAGTGTTCAAGAGTGGCGAAAGCATTGGAAATGGTGAAGTAATTGGTATTGTCGGCGATGAGATATTAGTAAAGATTTATAGTAGAAATGAAGATAACGGAAGATTTCCAAAACTTCAAGAGATTGTCGTTGGATATTTGACAGGACGAAAATGAGTGGCAAAATATTGTTACACGGTTAATCAAACGTTTGTTGGAGGTGATGAGTATGAAAAGGAGTTTTATGATTTTAACGGTAGTTGTCTTGCTTATTTGTACTTTTACATTCTCAGGGGTTCTGCGTTTTGAACACGCTGATGTGGTGTATCCGGAAGGATACGAAAAAAACGCAGAACTTGTAGGGAAGATATTTGAAAACGTTCGACAACAGGTTATTGATTTGATAGGCAACGACCCAGGAAGGATTACGATAATTCTACAAGACAAAGGAACAATTAGTAATGGTTTTACAAATCCTATCCTCCACAAAACGATAACTTTGTACACATGGCCTCCAGAGAGCTGGATGAATTTCGAACTTCCGCTTGAAGAT